>JBEOJY010000042.1:0-34660 GCA_040275305.1 Bdellovibrionales bacterium
CAGCCCCCTGCAAAACCTTCCTTTTGCCCAATAAGAACAGAGTTGATCGCGGGGGTTGCGATGACGATGCTTGTGGAAAACACGGAAGTTATTGGGAACGACTACAGATGATAAGAGGGGGACCCTCTCAACCTATGGATGTGAGCGTTGTTTCTATCCTACTGAGGATTCAGGTTTTTTGCGCCTGCGAAGCCGCGTTGCCAAAAAACAAAAGAAACTTTTGACTTTTTGGCAGCGCAGAGGGAGGGTTGTTTCCATTAATTTGCTAACGATTGAGGGACGCATGTTGAATTCTGGTTTTATTCCCTGCGATGGGGTGGATGCACTCGTTCAATCTACCGGGGATAAATGGAAAAATTCTGGCGTTACAACGTCCGTTATTATAGGGAGATTTTCGCCTTTCCACGCAGGGCATGCCGCGTTTTTCGAGACGGTCATGGCGATGGGGCTTGATTTCCACGTCATCCTGAACGCCAACGTCAACACAGCGAACGGAAAGAACCCTTACAATGTTGGCCAGAAAATCGAGATGATACGGTTGGCTCTTCCCCGGATACCGGAAGAGCGGTTACATCCGCTTAAGTTTTATCTGGGCCTTGGGGGCGTGGATGTCGGCGCCGATAAGGATCAGCTCGTTGCGAAGATCGAAGAAATCGCGCCTCATGACAAGGTCGTCATTTGCTATATTCGCAAGGAAGACGATATCAAGGATTTTTTGGTTCACGGCAAGATCCTACATGGCCACTATGTCGATATGCTGCCATTCCAAAAGCAAATTCTTGTGCCGCATGCAGAATATAGCGAGTTGTGCGCGACGAGCGTTCGCGAGGGGACGGCTCCGGACAACGCGCTTCATCCCAAGGTCAAGATTTTTCTGGATTGGGAAAAAGCCAAGGCCGAGCTGAATGGGCGCCGCCTTGGCGACGATTCGCGCGAAGACACAAAATTTATCGCGCGTCCTGACGGACTTCCGCTCGTTCAGTCCAAGATCAGGTCCTATGATTTTGGATGATCTCAATGGCGCGGGAAACAGCATGATGAATCCATCATTTGACAAATGCGCTCGCCCCAAGGAGCGCGATATCGGGATTTTATTTGGACGGTTTCAGCCTTTGAGCCACGGGCAGGTTGAGCTTATTCGCGCGATTGAAAAAGTTTATGGCGTTGCGCCGCATGTCGTCATGAACGAAAAAGAAGATATCGCCAACGAAAGGAATCCCTACAATCGCGCGGAGCGCCGCGAAATGTTTCGTCTTGCTTTGCCGGATTATGGCGAAGATCTGTTGCGCTTCACGACAGTTTATCTTGATCGCGGTGGAGACGTCGCGGACGGCGTTCGCGCGCTTTCCTCCGTTTTTTCGGGGATTGCAGCGCCTGAGAGAATAACCATATTCTATGTCAACAAGGCTGAAGACGTGAAGACATATCGCGTTGACGGTCGAGACTATCCGGGGCTGCATTACACGGACTTGTTTCTGCCGCCCTTCGGCGGGTTCGCTAAGCAAGAGATTTCGCCAAAAGACATCGCGGCGCTTCCCCAAGAGCTTACGGCAAGTTTGCGAGCGTATGTTGAAGGATTACGTCCCAATATTTCTGCGACGCCGTTGGGGGAGGTCGCGATGTCAGCCCGGCGGCGCGGCGCCGGGCCGCCGGGGGCTAACGGGCCGACGGGATTAATCTTCTGACCAAGACTCCGCTTTCCGTGGAGAGGCCAACATCCGGGCGGAATCGCAGCGGCAATCCGAAAGGAAAGGATTCGATCATCGGAAGCGCAGAGGGTTCTTCAGAGAGGCGCGTTACGGTGATGTGCGGCGAGTAGGTTTCAACCTTTGTCAGCGGTTCAGCGTCGTTTTGCGCAAGGCATGCGACTGTATCCCTTTGGCGCGATAGTAGCTCCGGCGTTTTTTCTATTCCGACAACAACGATGAATTTTCCTGCGTTGGCGGGCGGCGTTCCCGGACGCGCGTAGAGTTTGGTCGTCGTCAGAACAATCGGCGTTTTGTCGCTTAAATTTTCAAAAGCGTTTAGCGCCGCTTCGTCGTGTTTCGCTCGGAATTGGCATAAGGTGATGTGGGGCAGCCCTTTTGGGCCAAGAAGGTAATCGTCGTGGGTCGCTCCAAAGCGTTCCTGCGAATAGCGCGTGAGCCGTTCGCTGATGGTGGGATCGTCGGGCAGCAGGGCGATGTTGTAGCGCGGCATTATTATCGTTTCTCCTTCAAATACGTTTGCAGCGGCGCGACGTCGAGCGGGCCGGATTGGAGGGCCGCGATGGCTTCGAGGGTGGCGCGGGCCCCCGCGATGGTGGTGAACATGGGGATGCCGCGCGTGACGGCGGTGCGGCGGATGCTGGCGGTGTCGATGAGTTTCAGCTGGCCTTCGGCCGTTGTGTTGACGACCATTCGCACCTGCCCATCGATCATGGCGTCCACGACGTGCGGCGAGCCTTCGTGCACCTTGTTCACGCGCTTGACGGGGACTCCGGCGTATTTAAGGGCTGCGGCGGTTCCCGATGTGGCGATGATGGAGAAACCAAGATCGACAAGCTGTCTGGCGAGCAAAATGACGGCGGTTTTATCATTGTCGCGCACCGAGACGAAGCAGGTTCCTTCCATAGGCAGCGATACCCCCGCCCCCATTTGCGCTTTGGCGAAGGCGCGGGCGAAATCGCGGTCGATGCCCATGACTTCTCCGGTTGAGCGCATTTCGGGACCAAGCACGATTTGCGCTCCGGGGAAGCGGGCGAAGGGCAGGACGACTTCCTTGACCGCGATATGGCCTTGTTTGAGGTATTGCAGGTTAAACGAGGAAAGCGGTTCTCCGGCCATGATCCGCGCGGCGATTTTCGCGATGGGGATTCCGGTGGCTTTGGCGACGAAGGGGACGGTGCGGCTGGCGCGCGGGTTGACTTCGAGGATGTAGACCACGTCATTCTGGATCGCGAATTGCACGTTCATCAGGCCGACGACCCCGATGGCGCGGGCGAGCGCCTTAGACTGGCGTTCGATTTCTTTCACAAGCGCAGGGCTTAGGGAATGCGGGGGCAGCGAACAGGAACTGTCGCCAGAATGGATTCCCGCTTCTTCGGTGTGTTCCATGACGCCAGCGACAAAGGCGGAATCCTTGTCGGCCACCACATCCACATCGACTTCTACGGCGTCGTTCAGGTAACGGTCGATCAGGACGGGGTTGTTGCCGGAGACGTAGACGGCTTTTTCCGTATAGCGGCGCAGGGTGGTTTCGTCATAGACGATTTCCATCGCGCGTCCGCCCAGCACGTAGGAAGGGCGCACGATGACGGGGTAGCCGATATTTTCCGCGACGGTTACGGCTTCGTCGATGCTGCGGGCGAGGCCGTTGGCTGGCTGCTTGAGTTTCAGTTCGTGAAGCAGGACCTGAAACCTTTCGCGGTCTTCGGCTAGATCGATGGCGTCGGGCGATGTGCCGAGGATCGGGATTCCGGCTTCCTGAAGCGCGTTGGCGAGCCGCAGCGGGGTCTGTCCACCGAATTGCACAATCACGCCCAATAACTCGCCTGCGCTTTGCTCCTTACGGATGATCTCGATTACGTCTTCGGCGGTCAGAGGCTCGAAATAGAGGCGGTCGGAGGTGTCGTAGTCGGTCGAGACGGTTTCAGGGTTGCAGTTCACCATGATCGTTTCGATGCCTGTTTCCCGTAGCGCCATGACGGCGTGGACGCAGCAATAGTCGAACTCGATGCCTTGGCCGATGCGGTTAGGTCCTCCACCGAGAATGATGGCTTTTTTGCGCGTGGAGGGCGCGGCTTCGCATTCAGGCGCCGCGCCGCCGTTGGGATATTCGTATGTCGAATAGAGATAAGGTGTGCGGGAAGCGAATTCGGCGGCGCAGGTGTCGATGCGCTTGAAGACGGGGACGACGCCGAGCTTTCGGCGATTTGCGGCGATTTCGGATTCTTTCTTGCCGGATAGTTGGGCCAGCCTCACGTCGCTGAAGCCCATGCTTTTGAGGCTGCGCCAGTCCGTCGCATTTTGGGGCAGGCCGTTTTCCTTGATGGCGCGTTCTTTTTCCACAATTTCGGCGATTTGTTCGATGAACCAAGGGTCGTATTTGCAGATGGCGTGGATTTCTTGAGGTTGCAGGCCATGGCGCAGGGCTTCGGCGATGACGAGGATTCTGTCCGGCGTGGGCTTTGCGAGCGCGGCGCGGAGGTCGTCGGCGTTCGCGGTTTTCAGCGAGCGCATTTCGTTGAAGCCGGATAGGCCGATTTCAAGTCCACGCAGCGCTTTTTGCAGGGATTCCTGAAACGTGCGGCCTATGGCCATGACTTCGCCGACCGATTTCATGGCGGTCGTCAGGAGCGGCTCTGCGCCGGGGAATTTTTCGAAGGCGAAGCGCGGGATTTTGGTGACGACGTAATCAATTGTCGGTTCGAACGAGGCGGGCGTATCGCCGGTGATGTCGTTTTTCAGTTCATCGAGCGTGTAGCCGACGGCGAGTTTCGCCGCGATTTTGGCGATGGGAAAGCCGGTAGCTTTGCTCGCGAGCGCCGAGGAGCGGCTGACGCGCGGGTTCATCTCGATCACGACCATTCGGCCATCGTCAGGGTTGATCGCGAATTGCACGTTCGAGCCGCCTGTATCCACGCCGATTTCGCGCAAGACCGCTAGCGAGGCGTTGCGCATGATCTGGTATTCCTTGTCCGTTAGCGTCAGCGCGGGAGCCACGGTGATGCTGTCGCCCGTGTGGATGCCCATCGGATCGACGTTTTCGATTGAGCAGACGATGATGCCGTTGTCGGCGCGGTCGCGCACGACTTCCATTTCGTATTCTTTCCAGCCAAGGACGGATTCCTCGACGAGAACTTCATGCACGGGGCTGGCGGCAAGGCCGCTCAGCGCGATTTCCGTGAATTGTTCGTGATTGTAGGCGATGCCGCCTCCGGTGCCGCCCAAGGTGAAGCTGGGGCGGATGATTGCGGGAAGGCCAATATGTCGCAGGGCTTCCAGCGCTTCGTCATGCGAGCGCACGACGCGGCTTTTTGGGCATGACAGACCGATTTTTTCCATCGCATCGCGGAACATGAGGCGGTCTTCGGCCTTTTCGATGGCCTCTCGCTTGGCGCCGATAAGTTCGATGCCAAGCCGCTCCAGCGTCCCGTCTTTGGCCAGCGCCATCGCTGTGTTGAGGGCGGTTTGGCCTCCCATGGTGGGGAGTAGGGCGTCGGGTTTTTCGCGTTCCAGCACGCGCGTTACCATTTCCGGCGTGATGGGTTCGATATAGGTCGCGTCGGCCAGATCCGGATCGGTCATGATCGTCGCTGGATTGGAGTTGACGAGGATGACGCGATAGCCTTCCTGTCGCAGCGCCTTGCAGGCCTGAACGCCGGAGTAGTCGAATTCGCAGGCCTGTCCGATCACAATGGGACCGGCGCCCACGATGCAGATGGAGGAAATGTCAGCGCGTTTTGGCATGGCTCGTATCTTTCAAGAGTGAAAAGCTGTCGTTGAAATCGTCGGTCATCGGTTCGGTTCCGAGGGATGGCAAATCATTCCAGCCCATGTCGCGCAGCGCTGCGGCCATTTTTTCGTCGCGCGTCATCGCGATCCATGGCGTGGGCGTCCAATAAGATTGTTCCCATAAGCGTTCCGGCGGATCAAGGGCGGGCTGCCGCGACAGCGCTTTCGCGCCGAAGGCTGCGGCCATATCGCCCAGAGATTGGCGGAGGTCGTGGTGGGGGCTGAAGACGTGAAAGGCGATAACGCCTTTTGGCGTCAGGCGATCGAAATAAATTTGGAAGGCTTCGCGTGTCAACAGGTGCATCGGCAAAATAGTTCCGTTGAACACGTCGAAGATCAGCAGATCGTATTTCGCGTCGATGTCGTTTTGCAGCGCGAGCCGCGCATCGCCGATAAGAATTCTTGGGTAGGCGCAGCGGTCAAGAATATCGAACCATCTGGCCCCTAGTTTAAAGGTCGCGGGGTTGATGTCGATGGCCGTGAAATCCTTGCCTTTGGGGAAGGCGCATAAGAATGCTCCCGCTCCGAATCCAGAGATGCCGATGCTTTTTATATGGGGCAGGCGGGCTAAATTTCCTAAAATGCCGGTTTCGTTGTAATTGGCTGCGGGGGCCATACCAAATTCCGGGGCAATTTTCACGATGCTGTGCGGAACGGCGTCGCTATAAAGCGCACGATAGACCGAGCCGTCTTCGCCGAGTTGATCGCGCACGCGCAGCACGCCGAAGAAGTTCCGCTCAATGGCCAAAGGAATGGGCTGTTCGGGGCAGAAGAAGGCAAGCGTCAGGCATAGCGCCGAAACGGCGGTAAGGCTGCGTCGGTCGCGCGTTGTCACTAGCAAGGCGAGGACGAGCGCGAGGAGCGCATATTCGACGCGCGCTCCGCTTACTAAGCGTTTCCAAGCAGGGAACAGAGTTGCCGCGCAGGCCAGAATCGCAGAGAACCAGAAGAGTTTTGCTTTCCAGAACGGCTTGCGGGGGGATGGCAGCGCCCAGCAGGCGAGCAGCAGCACCAAAACGAATTCTATAGGGACAGGGAATAGAACGGGGGCTAGAAAGGCGTTCAGAACGCCTCCCAGCGCGCCGCCTGCGGCCAGACAAAGATAGTATTCGGATAACCTCTCGGCATTCGGTCTGAGTCCGGCGAGCCTGTTATGGCATAATACGGCGGTGAGCCAGAACGCAATCAGGCCAAAAAGAGGCGCACTTTGCGTAAGGCCGATGTTGTAGGGGGCAGCGATGGCGTTGACGACGACAAAAACGACGGCGAGGGGATGCAACCCGTTCAGGAATTTGGTCAAGATTCCGTCGCGACTTCTGGCGAAGGCGGTCACGAGCGTCAACAGATAGATCGCAAGCGGCAGGATACGGAAGTAGGGCGGGTAGATCGCGTCTTGCGTGATTTGTCCAGTGATGCCCATCATCAGACTTGAGGGCAGGAAAGCCAGAACGATCCATTCCGTGCGTTGCCGCCATGTTTCCTTGCGGAGGGGTTCGGCGGCGTTGGCGGACTTTTTAGGTTCAGGGCGGGGATCGCGGCGCTGATCGCGCAGCGCGATGGCGAGGCACAGGGCCGCGAGCGCCAGCGTCAGGGCATAGCCGAATTGCCAAAGCCGGGCTTGCTCTGAGAGGCCCATATGGCGCTCGAACCATAAAGGGTAGGACAGCAATCCCGCGAAACTGCCTAGGTTGCTGGCGGCGAAGAGAAGGTAGGGATTTTCCGCGTGGCGCGAAGAGCCTTGCTTGAAGAGTCTTTGTAGACCTGAGCTTAACGATGCGAGGGCTATGAAAGGGAGCGCGAGCGTCGCGCTTAAGGCCATCAGCACAGCAAACGCTTCCGATCCGTCGCCGGGCGAGATAACGCTTTTCGCTATGCGTGGCGGAAGAAAGGCGAGTCCTGTCGTGAGCAGCGCCAATGTCGCCGCGAAATGCGCCGTATGCGACAGGCGCGAGAGGGCGTGGGCAAGCGCGTAGCCCGCGAGCAAGGCTATCTGGAAAAAGGCAAGCGCGACCAACCAGCCGGAAGGAGCACCTCCGACGAAAGGCAAGAGCATTTTGCCGATCATCGGCTGGATGGAGAAGGACAAGGCTGCGGAACAAAAGAGCGTTCCCGCGCAGAGAAGCAAGCGACTATCCGGAAACTTGGTCTTTTTACGCGGGGAGGCCGTCATGGCCCTGCCTTCCGGGCGCCATTCGAGGATTCCATCATTTCGATGAACCGCCGAAAGAGGTAGTGGCTGTCATGCGGACCGGGCGACGCTTCGGGGTGGTATTGCACGGAGAAGGCTGGCTTGTTCTTTAGGCGCAAGCCTTCGTTCGATCCATCGAACAGGCTGACATGCGTGACTTCCGCCGTGGGCGGGAGCGTTTCCGTTATCACGCAAAAGCCGTGGTTTTGACTGGTGATTTCCACGCGCCCTGTTTGCAAATCTTTGACCGGGTGGTTGGCTCCGCGATGGCCGCGCGGCATTTTGGTCGTGCGTCCACCTAGCGCGAGGCCCAGCATCTGGTGGCCGAGGCAGATGCCGAACAGGGGAATGCCGCGATCAAGAACCGCTTGGATGACGGGAACGGAATAGACTCCCGTGGCGGCGGGATCGCCGGGTCCGTTGGAGAGGAAGACGCCGTCAGGGTTCAGCGCGAAAATGTCCTCGGCTTTGGTTTGCGCAGGCACGATCGTCACTCGGCATCCGGCTTGCGCGAGGCAGCGCAGGATGTTGCGTTTGGCGCCGTAGTCGATGGCGACGACGTGGAAGTTGGGCGTGGGCGGCGCGGCGCGCCAGAGGCCTTCTTTCCATTCATAAGGCGCTGCGCAAGCGACGTCGAGCGCGAGATCCATGCCGTCTAGACCGGGCCAGTCTTTGGCCGTTTTGCGTAGGGCTTCAAGGTCGAATTTTCCATCGGGCGCGTGCGCGATGACGCCGTTGGGCGCTCCGCCGTCGCGGATGCGGCGCGTGAGCGCGCGCGTGTCGATGCCGCTCAAGCCAATCAGATTGTTTTTTGTTAGCCAATCTTGCAAATGCTGCGTTGATCGCCAGTTTGACGGGCTTGTAATGTCGGCGCGGAGCACGAGGCCGCGCGCGGCGGGTTTGCTCGATTCGATGTCTTCAGCGTTGGTTCCGATATTGCCAATATGCGGGAAAGTGAAGGTGATAATTTGTCCAGCGTAGCTGGGGTCGGTCAGGATTTCCTGATACCCCGTCATGGAGGTGTTGAAACAGACCTCTCCGACAGCGTTTCCCGTCGCCCCCAATCCTTGGCCTTCAAAAACGGTTCCGTCAGCCAGCACGAGTAGGCCGGTGCAAGTTGTGGGCGCAGGCGCGCCCGCTCGTTGTCGTAACGAAGCTTTGTCCATAGTCCTTATATGCCATGTTAGGGGGCCGCGTGCCGATTGTTTCGGCTCAAACGGGTTCACAGTATGCCCTTGAAGGCGTTCTTACGCAACCGTTTTGCGGGCAAGGTCGTGGGGTAGAAAATTAACCATTCTGTGGTCTTTGGGTGGCCGCAGAGCGTTTATGAAACTATTTCAGCGCTAGCATTGCTTGTGTGCGTTTGGCTAAAGTCCTGCGCATATACAGGGGCGATGTTTACGAAGAATATCAAGGAGGCATAGCGTGTCGCGTTCTATTAATCCGGCCTATCACACCGTATACTGGCTAGCTGCTTGCCAGACGATGCTTCAAATTTGCGAGGCCCACGAAATTATTGTAAAAGCAGCTTTAAGCTTGACGTTACGCAATGCTGAGAAAGCATGCGCTTTGATGCCATGGCTGCCAAGAGAGCGGGTAGAACTGAATGATGGCTCTTCGGTTTGGATTGGTCCCGTCAATAAAGGTCGCGAGCTTGTCCAGTATTACGCTCAACTGCCCCAAGATACCCTGAAAGAGCGGTTTCATCGAGATTTAGTGGAGGAAGAGGTTGCCAGTTTGGGGCGCCAATTGGATTCAAAACTGATCCATGCTGTCGGCGCGTACGATGCCGAGAACAAGCTTATAGGCCTTGCAGAAATCATCCCATTGCGCGATCCAGCGAAGGCTGAGGTTGATTTTGCAATTCATCCTGATGCCCAAGGCCGTGGAATTTGCGGGTTTCTGGTTAATGCCTGTTTTCGTCGTTGCGCGGAGTTGGGCTTCAACACAATCATCGCTGAAGTCGAGAGCAGCCAAAAAAGCGCGCGACTTGGTCGGTATTTTCCTCAAGAAGACCGTATCATCGACGGGCGCGACGTCGCTTGCCGATTGCTTTTTACGAAGCACCCTCATATTCGGCAGGAACTACTTGAGCAGAGCCGCGTTCAGCATCAACGGCGGCTAACTCACCTGATTCCTGTTTCCGCCCCTCTTAGGCAAGCTATGGTTGCGCCGAGCCAGTGGGCCGCAGCATTGGTTTACGCTTAAGGTTTGGGAACAAGCATGCGGTCGGAGCGAGCTGGATGCCGCTCGCGGCCACAATGCGTCGCATTGTGCGCAGACCAGCATTAGTCTGCGCTTGCTTGGCTTGGTTTCTTCCTTCCCTTTTTCAATTCATCCGCCACGAGAAACGCGACTTCCAGAGCTTGCGTCGCGTTGAGGCGTGGGTCGCAATGCGTTTCGTAGCATTCTTTTAGCGCGGATTCAGTGACAGCCGCCGCGCCGCCGATGCATTCGGTGACTTCCTTGCCGGTCATTTCCAGATGGATGCCACCCGGATGCACGCCTTCGCTCTGGCACACGTCGAAGAAGCCGCGCACTTCGGACATGACACGGTCAAAATCGCGCGTTTTGTAGCCACTTGATGCCACGTGCGTGTTGCCGTGCATGGGGTCGCTGCACCACACTATCGCGCGGCCTTCGCTGCGTGTCGCGCGAAGGAGCGAGGGCAGGCTGGTTGCGATTTTTTCAGATCCCATGCGAGCGATCAGCGTGAGGCGTCCGGGCTCGTTGGCGGGATTCAGGACATCTATCAACCTTAACAGGTCGCTGGGCGACATGTTGGGGCCGCATTTGAGGCCGATGGGGTTTTTTACGCCGCGCAGGAACTCGACGTGCGCGCCGTCGGGGTCGCGCGTGCGCTCGCCGATCCAAAGGAAATGCGCCGACACGTCGTACCAATCGCCTGAGGTGCTGTCCACGCGGGTTAGAGCTTGTTCGTAGGGCAGGAGCAGCGCTTCGTGCGAGGTGAAGAAGTCGGTTTCCGCGATGGCGGGGGAGGTCTCCGCCGTGATGTTGCAGGCGGCCATGAAGTCGAGCGCTTCGCCAATGCGGTCCGCCATGTCGCGGTAGCGCGTTCCTTGCAGGCTGCGGGCGACGAAGTCGAGATTCCAGCGGTGGACTTCGTGCAGATCGGCGTAGCCGCCCTGCGCAAAGGCTCGCAGCAGGTTGAGCGTCGCGGCGGATTGGTTATAGACCTGAAGCATGCGTTCGGGGTTCGGGATGCGCGCTTCAGGCGTGAAATCGATGCCGTTGACGATGTCGCCCCGGTAGCTTGGCAAGATCGCGTCTCCGCGTTTCTCCATGTCATCGGAGCGCGGTTTGGCGAATTGGCCCGCAATGCGCCCGATCTTGACGACAGGCGTCGCGCCGCCGAAGGTCAGCACCACGGCCATTTGCAGAATCAAGCGGAATTTGTCGCGGATGTTGTCGGCGTGGAATTCCGCGAAGCTTTCCGCGCAATCGCCTGCCTGAAACAGGAAAGCTTCTCCACGCGCGACGGCGGCGAGCTTTTTCTTGAGGCGGCGGGCCTCGCCTGCGAACACGAGCGGGGGGAGTTTTGACAGACCTTCTTCCGTTGCTCGCAAGGCGGCGATGTCGGGGTAGGTCGGCATTTGCTTGATGGGTTTGGCTCTCCAGCTGTCTGGATTCCACTGTTCCGTTGTCATTTCAAATCGCCTTTCCTGTTGGGCGTCTATTTTTCCGCACTCATTTCTGTTATGGGCAGAAACGGGCTTTTGGAAGTTTTGCGTTTTATAGCGATGGTGTGTGGGGGCGCGCGCAATGTTTCCGGGGTTACCGGAACCAGTAAAAATATGAGCGCACAGCAGCCGATGCCGTCCCTTGCGGGGGCGTGGACAGGCTGTGGAGGTGGGCGCGTTGCGCTAGCATGCTTGTAATGTAGCAGCACCATGCGCTTTTGCGCAAGGGGGCATTTGTCTCGCGCTGTCTTTCAGTCTGGGCGAGCGCTTATAGGCAAGAACCTATATTGCTCTTTTTAGTGTTCGGACGTCTAGTTATCCATTGTTATTATGCGTTCGTTATATTTTGGGGTGGGCTTGTCTCCCATTGACGCGCCAAAGAAGCGCACACTTTTTGATTTGGGGTCGTAGCCAGAGTCTTGAGGTTTGTTTGTGGGGCCAGTTGGGGGTGTTTCCGCCCGCAAGCTCTGTCTTGGCGGGGTAGTAGGGTGATCATCAAGATAGTTGTTTCTCGCGTTATTCCACCCGCCGTTCGCCGCAGGGGGATTCGAGTTCTGCGTTGACGAAGGGGCGTTATTATAGGGGCTGGTGGGGTCATATCCTTTGTCGTTCCATGACGATTCAAACTTTTCTTCGTTTGCGGCGGGCGCGTTCGGCGTGTCGATCTGCGCAGGTTTGGTCGTCGCAACAGGCATTGAAAGCGGGGGCTCTGGGAGCGTTGGCGTAGGGGCATCCGTTGCCGGGGTTTGGGCCTTTGCTTGAGGTTTGTGAGATGCTTGATCGGTTTTTGCTGCGGGCGCCCTTGGTTTCGGTGGCACTGCGTGCGCGGCGGCGACGGGCTTGGCAGGAGGCGCTTGGGTGGGCGCTGCTGCGGTTGGCGCTGTTGGAGGGGTTGCGGCGGCGGGCACAGCAGGAGGAGTTTTTGCTACGGTTGGCGTTGCTGGATTAGCTGGCTGTTTTGCACTGTCAGGCGCTGTGTTTCCTGCGGCGGCTGAAGCAGGATTTTTGTCTGCATTGGCTGCCGTTGTTGTCTTTCTTCTTTCTGTAAGATACGCTACCATCTGTTGAGGGTCTTGCCCCATGCGTATTGCTAATTCCGGCGTTAGGCCGTTAATCGTTTGATTTCCAATATTGAAACGATTCCAGAAGCTTGGCCCTGATTCCGCGATGGAGCGGTCTAGAGCCTTTTTTACTTGTGCTGAAGGATTATTATTGCTCGAGCTGAGAACGTTACTGTTTGCCAGACTTGGCTGACCTTCTTTGCGAGAATCTCCATCGGTGTTGTATTTATCGAGTTCGCCCAATAGGCTCTTGAGTTGACCCGCACCAACATTTCCAGCCAATTCGATTAGATTGGCTTTCGTTTTTTGATCAGTTGTACCAAAGAGGTTGGCGAATTGTTTCATTTCTTCATTTAAACCGCATTCTGCAGCGCTGTGGCTGGACATGTAGGCAGTTTTTCGCCCCTTTAGGTCGGAAAAATATCGGTGTTGAGACGCTTGGAGAGCCTCCTCTCCGTTATTAGCATAGCGGGTTGTCGTTACTGGATCTTTTGGTGTGCCGGGGTGGGTCGCTTTTGGGTTAAAAGCGCCATGATATAGCTGGAGCATGTTTTGTGTTTGGGGGATGAACGGGTTGTCCGTTTTTATTCCCGCAGCGACGTGTGGTTCGAGCGCACGGCCAAAATTGTTCTCAAGACCTGCCCCTATAATTTTGTCTAGAATCTTTTCTGGATTGGTTACGTAATTAGGGTCGTTGGACCTTAATTCGCTTAAAGCTTTATGTAATTCTGGAATTTTTCTTGCGTCCGCTTGAGTTCCGAGCAGTTTGATGGCATCCGCTTCTGATACGCTGAATCCTGCGAGTTGCATGACTTCTTGAGCCATTTTGACTTGGCTGTCGCCGAAAGTGGCTGAGGTTGTACGTTCCGGTTTAGAAGTTGTAGCATCACTCATTCTGTTATCCCTTCTCTTACCGACATCTTCGAAACAGCCAAACAGTTATTTTAGGGTTATGGATACTCTAACGAGTTATCATTTCGGAAGCATTAATATCAATGTGTATGGTTTCATAGATCTTTTGTTTACCAAGGTTTGTTAGCCCCTTGATATCAAAGGGAATGGGGTGGGTGGTCAGGGAAATCTGTCCGAGGTTGGCCAAAGGGTGATGATGGCCCTTGTGGTGTGATGGGGGGGCTACATCTATCCTACACATTAACGCATTGTTTCAGAACAAGGTTCTTTGTGCCCGCAAGCGTCATGCCTGCGGAGGCGGGCATGACGCTTGCGGCTTATTTGCACTACAATATCAATGTGCCTGTCTGTAGGTTCGTGTGGAGGGGGCATAAATCAAGCACGCTGATTTTTGTAGGGGAGACTTGTGGCTCACCCCTCGTCTTCGCGGGGGCAGGCTCTATCCCTTCCCAAGAGTGTATAGGTATCACCACACGTTGAGCAGGCAGACCGTGCCGAAAGCGTCATGCCGACGCAAGTCGGCATCCAGTTGCGCCCAAGTCTGCGGCGCGAAAGACTCAAGAATCCGAAGATGGCCACATGCTGTGAATCCGTTTTTGTTTTCGCTCGCTGCCGCTCGCAGACTGGATGCCGACTTGCGTCGGCATGACGCTTGCGTCTACGCCTGACTACATTACCAAACAATGGGTTGGCGCACCATTCGACTCGTGTAGATACCTTTGCCACGAGGGGAGGGAATCACGCTGCGTTGCCTTCGCTATTTGCGGGCTTAAACCTTCTCGACCTGGCTGTATTCCAGTTCCACGGGGGTGGCGCGGCCGAAGATCGAGACGGCGACCTTGAGGCGTCCCTTGGCTTCGTCCACATCCTCGACGGTGCCGCTGAACGACGCGAAGGGGCCATCCGACACGCGCACCTGTTCTCCGACTTCGAAGGTGATGGAGGGTTTGGGGTGTTCGACGCCCTCGATGACCTGATTGAGGATGCGTTGCGCTTCGGTTTCGGTGATGGGGGCCGGTTTGCCGCCGCCGCCGAGGAACCCTGTCACTTTCGGCGTGTTCTTGACGAGGTGCCAGCTTTCGTCGCTCAATTCCATTTTGATGAGCACGTAGCCGGGGAAGAATTTGCGTTCGGCGTTGACTTTGGCGCCACGGCGGACTTCGACCACTTCTTCGGTCGGCACGAGGATTTCCGAGAAGAAGTCGCTCAGGCCCTTCTTGATCGCGCCTTCGCGGATGGATTCCGCCACTTTTTTCTCAAAACCCGAATAAACGTGAATGACATACCAACGATGCGCCATGATGTTTGCTCTCCGATCCTCTTACTGATTCTGTATAATCTTTGTTGTTCCGGTCTTATGAATTCATGCCTAGAAAATGCCCGATCGCGAAGCCGAGGACCGAGTCGATGGCGAGGAAGAAAACGCCCGTCACCAACGCCATGACGATGATCATGACGGTCGTGATCATGGTTTCCCGGCGCGTCGGCCATGTCACCTTGGCGATTTCGGCCTGCGTCTCGCGCACAAAGGAGGTTAATCCACCTTTTTTCGCCGAGGCTTGCGGGGCCGTTGACTGGTTTTTGCTTTCGTCCATCGTCGTTTATCCTTAACTATCTGTCTTAAAAACTGGCAGGAGTGGAGGGGCTTGAACCCCCAGCCCCCGGTTTTGGAGACCGGTGCTCTACCAATTGAGCTACACTCCTACAGCGACGTTTTCTGTTCAATCGTTCCCGTCCGGCGTTTCAGGCCGAACTTTGTCTCTTTTATCTTGCGGGGAATAGTCGAAGCTTTTACCCGATTTTTGCGCTCATTGCCAGCACAAAATCTCGCAAACAATCCGGATGGTTAACGTGTTGGCGTTTTTGCTTGCGCCTTTTGTCCGGTCGTGCTGAAAAGATTAAGGAGGGGCTGGCTTTTTGCCTGTCGGAGATTCCGAACGAGCGCTCTGACGCCAAGGCAGTTGCCTCATTATACCACCACTAAATTAGATGCTGCGAACATGACTGATAAAGTACCGATGACACGCGCGGGTTTTGAGCGGCTTGAAGATGAGCTGCGGAAGTTAAAGGGGACCGAGCGCGCCGCTATTGTGAAGGCTATCGCCGAGGCGCGCGAACACGGCGATTTGTCGGAAAACGCCGAATATCATGCCGCCCGCGAGAAGCAGAGCTTTATCGAAGGCCGGATTTTGGAGCTTGAAGACAAAATCAGCCGTTCCGAGGTGATCGACACCTCCAAGCTGGAGGGGAATGCGGTTAAATTCGGCGCGACCGTCACGTTGGTGGATGACGACTCAGGCGAGAAGGTTGTGTACCAGATCGTTGGCGAGGATGAGGCGGATATTAAGGCTGGGCGGCTTTCCGTTACGGCTCCGCTGGCGCGCGCATTGATCGGCAAGGCGGTCAAGGATGTGGTGGAGGTCCATACGCCCAAGGGATCGAAGGGGTATGAGGTCGTGTCAATTGCGTTCAAGTGAGGTCCGCTCTTATTTTCCAAGGCAAAAGTCGCGGAATATGATGTCAAGCAGGTCTTCGACATTGACGCGACCGGTGATGCGGCCAAGGTCGCGCATGGCGAGCCTGAGATCTTCCGCCCGCAGAGAGGATTCGTTGGCAACTAGGCTGCGTTGAAGATGCGATAGGCAGGATTCCAAAGCCGCGCGGTGGCGTTCGCGCGTCAGCGGTGGCGGGCCGGAATTGCCCGCATGTTCTTCTATCAATGAGATAAGACGTTGCGTGAGGTTCGCGAGGCCTTGTCCGGTTTTGGCGGAGACGGGCAGGAGAGGGAGCGTCGCGCGCGGGGCGCATGTCGTGGCAGCGGCCTCCAGTAAATCTGATTTGTTGATAATGGCCAGCAACCCTTTGTCGTTACAATTAATTTCTTGTTGCGTGGTCGCGTCCAGACGGGGCCATTCGGCGCCGTCGAACACCAGAAGTTTGAGGTCAGCCTGCGTGGCGTGTTTCAGGGCGCGGCGCACGCCTTCGTTTTCGACGGAGTCTGCGCTTTCCCGCAGACCGGCTGTGTCGGCGAGGATGACCGGGTAGCCTCCGAGATTCAGATGAACCTCGATGATGTCGCGAGTGGTTCCGGGCGTGGGCGAGACAATGGCGGCTTCGCGTTTTGCCAGCGCATTGAGAAGGCTCGATTTCCCCGCGTTCGGGGGGCCGAGGATGGCGATCGAGAAGCCTTCGCGCAGGCGTTCGCCCCGATGGTTGTCGTTGAGGTGGAGGGCGATTTCCTGAGTTAGCTCCCGCGCTATGCGCAGGGGGGCGCGCTCCACATCCGTTGGGAGCTCGTCGTCCGCGAAATCAATCGAGGCTTCGATCCATGCGAGCGCTTGCGTGAGCCTTTCACGCCAACTGTCGTAGAGTTGGCGCAGAGCGCCTTCCATTTGTCGGAGGGCTTGACGACGTTGCGCTTCCGTTTCGGCATCGACGAGGTCGGCGATGGCTTCCGCTTCGGTTAGGTCCATTCGTCCGTTCTCGAATGCCCGGCGCGAGAATTCTCCGGGTTCGGCTAGTCGGAAATCTGGGAGGCGGCGCAAGGCTTCGGCAACGGCGGTTGTCACGGCGTGTCCGCCGTGCGTGTGCAACTCGACGACGTCTTCTCCGGTAAAGCTGCGAGGGGCGGGGAAGTAAATAACCAGTGTCTGGTCTATGGTTTCTCCGCTATCGGGATGGTGGAGGCGGCGAAGGCTGGCCTTGCGGGGCTGGGGCGGGGTGGTGGGCTGGCACAGCCTTGCGATGACTGTTTGAGCTTTGGGGCCGGAGATGCGGAATACAGCGACTCCGGCGCGTCCGGGAGCGCTGGCTGGGGCGAAGATGGTGTCGTTTGAGGCGTCCATGGACGGGGTCTAGCACGCCTTTCTTGATTTGCAAACTTTCATGAAGTTCGTAGCGTAGCGCGTTGATTCGGCCTTATTTCCGCTTTTCGCGTGAGGGCTTGGGATGGGGGTGAACCCAATCCTTAAAACGGCCGTTCCGGCATTCCCCGCGCTATCCATGTTTCGTAGGGCACCATGATATTGAATTTATGAAGCGCCACAATCAGCAGGCAGGAAATGAGCGCAAACGCTACGATCCATGTCGAGAAGGAGAACGACATGATCTTCGCATGGATGGCTGCAAGAATTGTTAGCAAGATGAAGGGGGCAATGGCCCAAAGAACATTCCAGCCAACATGGTTTTCAGGCGTGTGTCCGATTCTCCAGACGACATAGCCCCAGAATATGAGGCCGCACAGGCTCATGGCCAAAACTGCGAGCGAGAGAATTCCGCGCATGGTGAACACTCTGGGGTGAAAAACTAAGTTTGTTGAAGACCCTCGTGGGCATTTTGGAGTATTGAATCCTTAAACATCGTTTAAGAGGGGCAGGCGCAAGACGATTTGGGTGCCGGTGCCATCAAAGCCGGATTGCACCGCAATTCGTCCTCCATGCGCTTCGATAAATCCACGGCAGATGGCAAGACCGAGGCCTGCGCCGCTCATGGGGGCTGTGCCGATCTTGACGCGGTAGAACATATCGAAGACGCGCTCGCGTTCGTCTTCTGGGATGCCGGGGCCGCGATCCGTGATGGTCAGTCTCGCCATGGGGCCTTCGCGACGCGCCGTCAGGGTGAGCGGCTGGTCTTCCGGCGCGTATTTGCACGCATTGTCGATGACGTTGATGAGCACACGCTCCAAGATGGCCAGATCCCCGTCTATGGGCGGTAAATCTTGCGCGATATCAAGACGCAATGGGCGTTTTCCTAACTGTTTCGCGAGCTTCGAAAGGGCGCTTCCTACCAAATCCTGAACGTCGATGGGGCGGCGTTTTAAGGTCAAGCCGCCTGTCATTAATTGAGTCATATCCAGAAGATTTTGAACGAAGCGGTTCAGGCGATCCGCTTCTTCTTCGATGGTGGCGAACAAGTCCCGTCGCATGGTTTCGTCAAAGCGGTCCCAGTAATCGCGTAGGCTTGTCGTGGCCCCCAATATGGCGACCAGAGGGGTGCGTAGATCGTGGCTGATGGAAGACAGAAGCCCGGAACGCAGGCGTTCCGTTTCGGCTTGCACGCGGGCTTCTTCGATGGCGGTCGCCAGTTGCGAGCGTTCAATGGCGACGGCTGACTGGCTTGCGAGGTGCGCCAGAAAGCGTTCTTGATCCGACGTGAAATAGCCTTGTTGCGGGCGCACGGCCAGCACTCCGACCGTGGTTTTGCCTGCGAGCAAGGGCAGGCCGTAGAAATTGGCGCCAGGGAGCGTGTCGGAGGATAGTCCCGCCGGGCGGCCATGTCTGAAGGCCCAATCCAACGCCGCATCGGAGGCCGTGTCGATTTCAAGATCGGGGGGGACGCAGGCGATGGATTCAAGCCGTTCTCCGCGCGGAACCAGCAGCGCGACTTTGGCTCCGGCGTTACGGGCGGCATGATTCACGATGGCGAGGCTGATATCATCCAGCGTGGCGGCTGCGGCAAGAATTTTGCTGAAGTCGTAGAGCGATTGCGTTCGTGTCGCGCTGCGTCGCGTGACCTCGATTTGCCGCCGCAGGCGGTCGCCGACAAATCCGACGGCTAGACCTACGATTGTGAAGAATATGAGCGTTAGCGCGTCTTCCGGCGAGGCGATTGCGAAGCTATAACGCGGGCGCAGGCAGAGAAAATCGAGCGTTAACGCTGAGACCATTGTCGCGTAGACGCACCAGAACCAGCCGTGATCAACGGCAACCAGAAGCAATCCCAGAAGATAGATGAGGAGGAGCGCCGGGAGCGGGGCGAAGGGAGCTGCGCTCCAGGCTAGCGCGCTCGCGAAGAGAGTCGTGAAGCTGGCGCGGACCAAAGAATCCAGCGGAAATCGCGTCCACCAAGGCGAGGTTGTTTTGGCAGTGGGAGAAGGGGGTCTGGTGGGCGTTGGGGACTTGCGCGAAGCTGATTCCGAGCCGTTCATGACGAGGATGTCGAAATTGTCTCCCTGTTCTAAAATTGCCGTTGCGACAGATGGGCGGGATAGTTTCGACAAGAAGGTTCGTTGTGACTTGCCAATGATAATCATGCTGACGTTGCGGTCGCGCGCCACGCGCAGGATTTCCGCCGGGATGTCTTCTCCTGCGATGGTCATTGCTTCTCCGCCGAGCGTTTCGGTCAGGTGCAGGGCGCGCGCGATGTCGCGCCGCGTTTCCTCTGGCAGCGTGGCATGACGATGATTTTCAATGTAAAGCGTTGTCCAGTTGGCGCGGCGGCGTTCGGCGCTGCGCTTGCCAGTGCGCACCAATGCGCTGGCTTGGCCATCGTCGGCGATGCAGACGAGCACGCGGTCGCTGGTGGGCCATGGGCCTGCGATGGCGTGCTGTTTCATATAGCTTGCCATTTGCTCGTCGACGCGCTCGGCGGCTTGACGAAGCGCAAGCTCGCGCAGGGCTGTCAGATTTCCCGGCGAGAAAAATCGGTTCATGGCAAGGCGCGCCTGATCCGGGATATAGACCTTGCCTTCTTTCATTCGTTGCAGGAGTTCTTCCGGCGTCAGATCAATCAGTTCAATCGAGTCCGCTTTCTGCATGATGCTGTCGGGCACGGTTTCGCGCACGGTGACGCCGGTGATGCGCGCGACGATGTCGTTGAGGCTTTCGATATGCTGGATGTTGAGCGTCGAATAGACGTCGATGCCTGCGTCGAGGATTTCCTCGACGTCTTGATGGCGTTTGAGATGGCGAAGCCCTTCGACATTTGTGTGCGCAAGTTCGTCCACAAGCACGAGCTGAGGGCGGCGCTTGAGGATGGCGTCGATGTCCATTTCCTGAAACGTCACGCCGCGATAGGAAACCTGGCGGCGTGGCACGATTTCAAGGCCGTGCAATAGTTCGTCGGTTTCGCGGCGGCGATGGGTTTCCGCTAGTCCGACGACGACGTCCATGCCCGATCTTTTGCGTTCCTGCGCCGCGCGGAGCATTGC
The DNA here is from genome assembly GCA_040275305.1 of Bdellovibrionales bacterium. Classification (GTDB taxonomy): domain Bacteria; phylum Pseudomonadota; class Alphaproteobacteria; order UBA9219; family UBA9219; genus JBEOJY01. Next base: position 20,286 of record JBEOJY010000042.1, read on the forward strand.
GTAAGTTTTTCCGACGCCCGGAGCGGCTCCGAGGAAGATTTTGAGTTTGCCACGGGCTTCTCGATTGGCTTGTTCCAGAAGCGCTTCGGGCGACGGTCGTTGATCGTCCGGGGTCGTCATGGCTTGCCGTAGGTTGGGGCGATGGAGGAATTCGTTGCGGGGTTGGGCTGCGTGACTGTGGAAACTGGTTCTGCGGCGTCAGGGGCTGCGATATCGGCAGCAAGATCGTTCAACGCGCGATTAAGCGCCAGAACATTGATGCGGGGCTCTCCGAGAAAGCCAAGATCGCGCGGAGTGGTCAGGGATTCAATCAGGTCGTTGATCCGGCGAATTTTGATGTTGCGCGCGGCGGCGATAGTTTCCGCTTGGAAATAGGCGGAAGCCGGGGATATCTCAGGGTCAAGGCCGCTAGACGATCCGGTCACAAGATCGGGCGGGATGGGAGACTGGATTCCGGTTTCGCGCCATGTGGCGATACGTTTGGCAACGGTTCCACGCAACTTGCCGTTCGTTGGGCCTAGATTGCTGGCGCCGGATTGCGCGGCGTCATAGCCGCTGTTTCCCGCAGACGAGGGGCGGCCATGGAAATAGTCCGCGCGTTCGAAGTTTTGTCCGATCAGGCCTGATCCCAGCAATTTCCCTTTGTCTCCTAATAGACTGCCTTGAGCGTTCGCGTAAAAGAATACTTGTCCAAGCCCCAGACACGCGAACGGGTAGGCGAGGCCGCAGAGCAGCAACAGCAGAAAGAGGAGTCCGTAGCAGGCGCGTAGTTCACGAAGCATGGGGCGGCCTTAGGGGGCGTTTGCAGAAGCGTCTTCGCAGACAAGCAGAAGAGAAGCGGAAGAGCGTTGCGGGTTTTTTCATCTTGCGCCTATCACGAGCGGGGCGGCGTGGGACAAGAACGGGCCTATCAGCATATCCAGCGCTTTGATGCTTAGGAAGGGGACAATCATGCCGCCGAGGCCATAAATGGCCAGATTGCGCCGCAAGATCGCGCTGGCTGGAGCCGGGCTGTATTTGACGCCGCGCAGGGCAATCGGGATGAGCGCGATCAGGATTAAGGCGTTGAAAATGATGGCCGAGAGGATGGCGCTTTCAGGCGAGGTCAGGCCCATGATGTTGAGCGCTTGGAGATCCGGCGTGACGCCTGCGAACAGGGCTGGGATTATCGCGAAGTATTTCGCAACGTCGTTGGAAAGCGAGAAGGTGGTCAAGGCGCCTCGGCTCATGAGGAGCTGTTTGCCGATCATCACGATCTCGATCAGCTTGGTGGGGTCGCTGTCGAGGTCGATCATGTTTCCGGCCTCGCGCGCGGCCATGGTGCCTGAATTCATCGCGACGCCGATATCGGCCTGCGCGAGGGCCGGTGCGTCGTTGGAGCCGTCGCCGCACATGGCGACAAGCTTTCCATCAGCTTGTTCGCGGCGGATGAGTTCAAGCTTCTTTTCTGGAGAGGCTTCGGCAAGGAAATCGTCGACGCCCGCTTCCGCAGCGATGGCGGCTGCGGTCAATGGGTTGTCGCCCGTGATCATGACGGTGCGGATTCCCATGCGCCGCAGCGTCGCAAAACGGTCGCGAATATCGGGTTTGATAATGTCTTTTAGGTGGATGATGCCCAGCACGCGCTTGTCTTTCGCGACGATTAGCGGCGTTCCACCCGATTTGGCGACGCGATCAACGCAGCGCGTGACTTCGCGGTTTCCAGTCGCGTTGCAGAGCGCGAGGATGGTATCTGGCGCGCCTTTGCGGATGGAAGTCGCGCCGAAGTCAACGCCGCTCACGCGCGTCTGGGCGGTGAAAGGAACGAAGTTCATATCGCCAGTCTTGCATTCCGACGCGCGCAGGCGGAACTTTTCTTCCGCTAGGCGGACGATGGATTTTCCTTCCGGCGTGTCGTCGGCAAGCGAGGAAAGCAGCGAGGCTTCGGCGAGCGCATACTCCGTGACGCCAAGGATCGGCAGAAACTCGCTTGCCATACGGTTGCCGTAGGTGATGGTTCCTGTTTTGTCGAGCAGCAAGACGCCGACATCGCCAGCGGCTTCGACGGCGCGGCCAGATTTGGCGATGACGTTGAAGGAAACAAGGCGGTCCATTCCGGCGATGCCGATAGCCGATAGCAGTCCGCCAATAGTGGTCGGGATCAGCGTGATAAAGAGGGCCAGAAGCCAGATGGTCGGCACGGCATGGCCGTTATAGATGGCGAAGCCTTGCAGCGTCACGCAGACCAGAAGGAAGACGAGCGTAAGGCCCGACAGAAGGAGGCTTAGGGCAATTTCGTTCGGCGTCTTTTGCCGTTGCGCGCCCTCGACCATGCTAATCATTCGGTCCAGAAAGGATTCTCCTGGATTGGCGCCGATGCGGATGACGACGCGGTCGGATACGATGCGGGTGCCGCCAGTCACTGCGGAGCGGTCGCCGCCGGATTCGCGGATTACGGGCGCGGATTCTCCGGTAATCGAGGATTCATCGACGGTCGCGATGCCCCGCACGATGTCTCCGTCGCCGGGGATAAGGTCGCCCGCTTCGGCCAGCACTAGATCCCCACGTCGCAATGCGGAGGCGGGGGTCAGCGCGTAGTCGGAAGATTCCGGGGCGGCCAGCTGTTTGGCGTTGGTTTCGACGCGCGTTTTGCGCAGGGCGTTGGCTTGCGCCTTGCCACGCCCTTCGGCGAGCGCTTCCGCAAAATTTCCGAACAAAACCGTGAACCAGAGCCATAAAGCAAGCTGAAGACTGAAGCCGAAGGGTTGGCGCGTGACGGCTGAGAATAACGTCAGGAGCGAGGCCGCGCCGCTGACGATGCCGACCGTGAACATCACCGGGTTCTTGACAAGCTGGGCAGGGGCGAGTTTGCAGAGAGCGCCGATGGATGCTTTTTTAAGAAGCGCCGGATCGACCAATGTGGAGCGAAGCTGGTTTTTTTTCTTCTTTTTCGACATGGGGCCTTACTGTGTGGGGAGGGCGGAGGCGTTGCTAAAGCTCAGGTGTTCGCCGATGGGGCCGAGCGCTAGAGCCGGGAACCAGCTCAGACCGCCGAACATGAGGATGACGCAGATTAGCATGGCGACAAAGGTTGGGCTGTGCGTCGGAAGCGTACCGGGCGAGGGGATGGCTTTTCTTTTCGCGGCTAGCGATCCGGCGATGGCGAGAACCACGATGATGATTCCGTAGCGGCCGATCAGCATCGTGGCGGCCAGCGTGAGATTCAGAAAAGCCGTGTTGGCGTTTAATCCTGCGAAAGCCGAACCATTGTTCGCGGCGGCCGAGGCGTAGGCGTACAGCATCTGGGTCAGGCCATGTGGTCCTTGTTCGGACAGGGATTTTATGCCTGTCGTCAGCGTGAGCGCAAGCGCGCCTAGGCCAAGGACGCATAGGGGGTAGAGCAGTTGCGCGATGACGGCGAGTTTGATCTCATAGGCCTCAATTTTCTTGCCGAGATATTCGGGCGCGCGTCCGACCATTAGCCCTGCGATAAAGACGGACAAAAGCACATAGAGGAAGATGCCGTAGACTCCGCATCCGATGCCTCCCGGCGCGATGCCGCCCGTGAGCAGGCCGAAGAGGGCGGCCATGCCGCTTAACGGCGTGAGGCTTTCGATGGAGGCCATGGCCGTGCCATTCGAGGTGGCGGTTGCCGCGATGGTTTCGATCGTGGAGAGGACGAGGCCCAAGCGCGTTTCCTTGCCTTCCATGGAGCCGCCGGGGTTGAGGTCGCTCGCGTTTTGGTCGATGCCGAGCGTGGCTAGGATGGGGCTTCCCTGTAGTTCGCTTGCGAGCGACAGCGTGAGCAGGGACAAGAACAGGATGGCCATGCCGCAAGCGAGCGCAAGGCCTTGTTTACGGTCTCCGATCATGCGACCAAAGGCAAGGACCAGCGCGAAGGGCAGGGCGAGAATGAGCACGATCTGGATGAAGGCGCTTAACGGGGAAGGATTTTCGTAAGGATGAGCGCCGTTGGCATTGAAGAACCCGCCGCCGTTGGAGCCGAGAATTTTGATTGAGGTGAGGCTGGCGACGGGGCCTTGCGCGATGGTTTGCGTCGCGCCTTCCAAGGTCGTCGCGCTGATTGAGGGCGATAGATTTTCCGGCACGCCTAACGCGATCAGCGCTATGGCGAAGATGAGGGCAAACGGCAAGAGGACGTATAGGGTGGCGCGGGTTAGATCGACGTAAAAATGGCCGAGCGTGGCGGCTTCTTTCATGGCAAGGCCGCGCGCGAGCGCCGTCATGACGGCCAGTCCCGTCGCGGCGGACAAGAAACCTTGCGTCGTGGGACCGAGCATTTGGCTTAGATAGCTCAAGGTCGTTTCGCCGGCATAGGCTTGCCAGTCGGTGTTGGTGACGAAAGCGACGGCGATGTTGAAGGCAAGGCCGGGTTCAATACCCGGAAGACGTTGCGGGTTGAGCGGCAGGATGCCTTGCGTGATGAGCAGCGCGAACAGGAGCAGGATGCCTGCGGCGTTGAAGAGCAACAGGGAGCCTGCGTAGGCGCGCCAGCTCTGTTGCGCGTCCGGCTTGACGCCGATGATTGCGTAGATCAGGCGTTCGAGGGGCAAGAGAATGTAGGCTGCGAAGGTCTTTTCTCCGGCTAGCGCGCGGGCGAAATAGCCCTGCAGCGCGAAGGCCAGAAGGCTTACGCTTGCGAACAGGGCTAGAAGAGTTATCCAGGCGGATTGCGTCATGGCACTTAGAACTTTTCAGGGTGGAGCAGGGCGTAGAGCAGGTAACCGCCTAGCCCTATCGCCATCGCGCCGCAAAGGGAGAGTTCGAAGATCATGGTGGGGGTATAGGGGGCAAGAGGAGAAAATCGAACAGCGAGCGTAGCGAAGCGATTCAGAGTCTTCAAGCGTTGTTCTGCGGGATTTTATGGAGGGCCGATCAAGGACTCTACGCACAGCGAGGAAAAGCAAACAGGACGCTTGCTTGCGCTTGCGTCCTGTTTTTGAGCGCAGATCAGTTTCTGGTCAGCTTCTTATGATAGTTGTTCCATCTTCTGGGGAAGTTGTTAGCGGCAGCATCTGCGCGGACAGGGTCAGCGTACCAATTTGCGCGATCAATATTTTTTTCGACACCGAGGCCATGGCCCATTACATAGGCGGCATTGGCGTTGGCTAGCTTGGCCCATTTGTCCTGCAGCCCATGTTCGTTGGCAATATTCGCCGCCTTCAGGATCATTCGGGCTTTTTTGGCGAGATTGGTTTCATGGGCGGCGGCTTCCTGCAATCCGCGCATGAGATCGTGGGGTTTGTCCGTGTGATTCAGTAGATTCTGGAAGTGCTTGTCTAACTTGTTGTAAACGTCATTGGGGACAAGGCTGCGCACGTCAGTGGCGGGCGGCACTTCCACGGATTTAGTGGTAACGGTTTCCGGTTGTGTCTCTGGGGTGATGGTGGCATCGGCGGCTTGTTCAGTCGCTTGGGGCGGAGGCGTGGCGTTGATTGGAGCGGGAGTCTCTACACGTGACGTTTCTTGGACCGGGGTCGCAGCTTCGAGGACGATAGGTGTCTTGGCAACATCAGGTGAAGTGGTCACTACTCGTTGGATTGGTGTTGGCGCAGTTGCCGTTACAGTTTCATGCGGTGTGGCGAAGCATTGGTTGATGATGCCGCCGATCAGGCCGCCGAAGGCTCCCCAGGCGGCGGTTTTCAGCAAGCTTTGTTTGTAGGTTTCTTGTTTGAACGCTTGTCTGTCGAAGACAAGGTCTTTGACTAGTTTGGCGCTGACGCTGGCGGTGGCGCCGACCAAGGCGGTGGCGCATAACACGCTGGCCGTCGCCAAAAAGGCGGGGGCTATGGCGGCTGAGGACGCGACGGCTCCGGCGGCAAGAGTGCGAACGCCATAGCCCGCAACCGCGCCTACCAGTATTTTGGGCGAGTTTTTGATCGTGGCTATGGCGGCGTTACGGGTGACGTTCCACGCGAATTGTGGTTCCGTGCAGAAGCGTTTCGCCGCGGCGAACGCGGCTTTGACGTTTTCCTTTTTCTGGGCAGCCCATGGCTTGAACGCGCCGTTATTCTGTGCCTGACGTTTTAAAACAGAGGCGCGTCGAGCTGTGGAATTGGGGGTGGCGACAGGGGTTTCCGGGGCGGGTACGCTTGAGGTAGCATTTTTATTGTTTGAAAATGCCGCTTGGAGCCTGTCACGTTCTTGTCCAGATGCTGAGTCCATAACAGCGTCATAATCGGCAGGAGGCGTGGCTGCAATTTTTGCCGTATCCGGGTTGCCGCTGATCGCTTTGAGAGCCTTAAAATCATGAGGCGTAGCATTTTCGACGAACCATTGTCTTCTTTCGGCCAAAGCCTGTAGCTGCGCCCAGTCGCGCGAGCCGAAATCGCTGGCATTGGCCGTGTAATCCGCGACTTCTTGACGCACGGCCTTGCGGTAGGTTTCGTCGGGCGCTTTGGTTCCAAGCAGCAAGCTCAGTTGATCTCTGTAGAGCTGAGAGTTATTGGCGTTGATGCTTGCGCGTTTTTCTATCTTCCATCCAGAGCAGGCATAGGTTGTCAGAAGGTTTTTCGCCACTTGTTGCAATTCGGGGTGAACCAAGATGGTTTTGAGTGTGGGGCAGAAAACCAACAGAGGCTTCTTGCCTGATTCTTGTCTTGGCGCGAGCGTGACGAAGTCTATGGCCGGGCGCGATTTGCCACTGATGGTCGGTTTCTGGAGGCGGATGGCGGGAGGCTGGAATTCAGCGACGATTCCTTGCTGAAGTTCCGTTCCTAAGGCGCTGAATCCGGGGATTGATTGATACAGATTTTCTTCATTGACAGGCGCGGTTTCCGTATTCGGTGTTGTGGGGGCAACGGGCGGAGTTTGCGCCTGCTCCGAGATGGGTTTATCGGGCGCGGAAATTGAGGGGGGGGCTTCCTTTATTCCATCGTTTGTGGACGGCGCGGGCTTCATCAGCGCATCGACGATTTTCTGAATTTCGGGAGGGATTACTTCGCCATGTGGAGTCAGTAATTCCAACGCAGGTTGGAGTCGTTGAAGTTCTTGCAACTTTGGGGTCACGTCGAAGGCGTTCAATATCTGGTCATCTAATCCCAGCGATTGGCCTTGCAGGGTGTCGATGTTGATATTGTCCTTTTTCAGTTCTTCGTCTGTCGGGATACGGATGTCTGAGAGAGCAAATTCTTTCCCTGTAGTGGCTTCCCATGCCTTCAGGAGCGCGTCGAAGGGACCGAGTAATTGGATGTCTTGAGTGAATGATTTTCGATTGATATTCTGCGGGTAATCCTCGCGTTTCGTTAGGGCATATATGGCCCGCCAGAGGAATTTGGCCTTTTTGCCGCGCTCTCCTTCCGCGTGGCTGACGGTCATCATGCGGATGGCTAAACTTCCCAACTGTTTGTTGTCCGCCGGAATTTTGTTAAGGACTTGCGTTACCTCAATGTATTCTTGCTTGAGGAAGTCGCGGATTGTTTCGGAGCGTCTTGGTGTGTGCTCTTTTTCGCTGTTTTGCGCGGCTTGTTCGGTCATGTTAGGCGCATGGTTTCGCGCAAGAATCGCTGATTGAGCCTCAAACTCATGGTGGAGGCCTGTGACGGCTTTTTCGGAGATGTTTGCTCCGTCCCCTCCTTCTGGGCCGTGCCCATCGCATACGATTGCCGCCGTGATATTTACCGGAGGTTTCGCGTATTCGAGTACCAATGTGGTGATGTTATCGCTTTTACCGGGGTTACGCGCAAATGCCATTTCGGTTAGATAGCCTGCGAGATCGTTTTTTTGCGCGTTTATACCTGCTGCAATAATGCCTGCAATCTGTGAAGAATCGATCTCATTGAGACCTTGATTTAAGCCGTCACTCCCTACGACGATCAGCAATCTTTCGCCGTCTTTCAGTTCCGGAAATGGCATGAATAACGTGTCGGGAGTTGAGGACATGCCCGGCGCGCAGGCCATGTCGCCAAACGAGCGCGTGACCAACAATCTTCCGGATAAGCGTAAGTATTTACCTCTCTGTATAATTTCTCCGCCAGCAGATTTTACCCGTTGTTGTTCGTCTGGGTTGATGGCTTTGTGTTCGTGATTGTATTCTTTTCTTGTTACGGGGTGCGCTCCTTTCAGGAGGTTCTGGATGCGCACCACGCCAGAGTCGTTCACGATGCACATATAGGCTGGGCTGTCGCCAATGTTCGCTATGCCGATATTTTCTGGCCCAACAAATACGGCAGTAGCCGTTGAGCCGCCGTCTTGTTGGTCGTTCAGTGTTTGTGCAACGTTTTTGAATGATGTTTCGACAATACTTTTGAATGTTTGCTCGTCGCGTAGGATAGAGTTGTCCACATCACCGGAGGGGATGAATCCAAAGGAATCTTCCTGATAGCCGCGGTTCCCTTCGTGCTGGCTATGGAAAATTTTTGGGTTTGCAGGCGTAAACTGGATGATGGGTGGAAAAGACATAGTAATTCCTGATCAACGGATGTTTTGGCAATGCAAGTAAAGGTCAATATGAATGATGTATTTGTAACTCAAGTCTTATCCTGAAAGCAAAACAAAAGGGGCTGCGGTTGTCCGCAGCCCCTTCGTTTTAACCATTTAACCTTGAGGACGAGGCTTTTTAAGGCCTGTCGGATGGGTTAATGGGCTTAGAAATCGCCCATATCGCCCATGCCGCCCATGCCACCGCCTGCGCCGCCGCCGGACGCAGCCTTCTTCTCAGGCTTGTCGGCAACCATCGCTTCGGTGGTGATGAGGAGGCCCGCGACCGACGCAGCGCTTTCCAGCGCGATGCGGACGACCTTGGTCGGATCGACGATTCCGGCCTTGATCATGTCGCAATATTCGCCCTTCTGCGCGTCGAAGCCGAAGTTGGAGTCCTTCTGATCCATCAGGCGGCCGACGACGACCGAACCGTCCAGACCGGCGTTCTCGACGATCTGGCGGATCGGGGCTTCGAGCGCGCGGCGGACGATATCCACCCCGCGACGTTGATCGTCGTTGGCGACACGCACTTTCTCGATCGAACGAACGGCGTACAAGAGGGCCGCGCCGCCACCGGCGACGATGCCTTCTTCGACGGCTGCGCGCGTGGCGTGCATGGCGTCATCGACGCGATCCTTGCGCTCCTTGACTTCCACGTCCGTGGCTCCGCCAACGCGGATGACGGCGATGCCGCCCGCGAGCTTGGCCAGACGTTCTTGAAGTTTCTCGCGGTCGTAGTCGGAGGTGGTTTCCTCGATCTGCTGACGGATCTGGGCGCAGCGGGCTTCGATGTCCTTCTTCTTGCCAGCGCCGTCGATGATCGTGGTGTTGTCCTTGTCGATGCGGACCTTCTTGGTGGTGCCGAGCATGTCGAGCGTGACATTCTCAAGCTTGATGCCGAGGTCTTCGGAGATGACCTGACCACCCGTGAGGATCGCCATGTCTTCCAGCATTGCCTTGCGGCGGTCGCCGAAGCCGGGGGCCTTGACGGCGGCGACTTTGAGGCCACCGCGCAGTTTGTTCACGACGAGGGTCGCGAGCGCTTCGCCTTCGACTTCTTCCGCGACGATGACGAGCGGTTTGCCCGACTGCACGACGGCTTCGAGCACCGGCAGCAGCGGCTGCAGGCTCGATAGCTTCTTCTCGTGCAGGAGGATGTAGGGGCTTTCCATCTCGCAGATCATTTTTTCGCTGTTGGTGACGAAATAGGGCGAGAGGTAGCCACGGTCGAACTGCATGCCTTCGACGATGTCTAGCTCGGTCTCGAGGCTCTTGTTTTCTTCAACCGTGATGACGCCTTCGTTGCCGACTTTCTCCATCGCCTTGGCGATCATGCTGCCGATGTCCGCGTCGCCATTGGCCGAGATGGTGCCGACTTGCGCGATTTCCGCGTTGGTCGAAACCTTGCGCGAACGTTCTTTCAGGTCTTCGACGACTTTCTCAAGCGCCGCTTCGATGCCGCGCTTCAGATCCATCGGGTTCATACCTGCCGCGACGGCCTTCGCGCCTTCCTGCGCGATGGCTTGCGCCAGAACTGTGGCGGTGGTGGTGCCGTCGCCGGCCTTGTCGTTGGCCTTGCTCGCGACTTCGCGCACCATCTGGGCGCCCATGTTCTGGAGCTTGTTTTCAAGCTCGATTTCCTTCGCGACGGATACGCCATCTTTGGTCGTGCGCGGTGCGCCGTAGGATTTGTCGAGAAGCACGTTGCGGCCTTTGGGGCCCAGCGTGATCTTGACCGCGCTTGCGAGGATGTTGACGCCGATCATCATTTCGCTGCGGGCGTCATCCCCGAATTTGATTATCTTTGCTGCCATGGTTTTCGATCCTTTCAATATCGTGATGTCTTAAGGCGACGGGTTGGTTTAAGCCGCCTTCTTTGCCTTTGACGAGCCTTCCAGCACGCCCATAATGTCGGATTCCTTCATAATCAGGAGTTCCTCGCCGTCGATCTTGACCTCGGTTCCCGACCATTTGCCGAACAGAACGCGGTCACCGGCCTTGACATCCATCGGGATGATTTCGCCGTCTTCATCGCGCGCGCCTGGGCCCACGGCGATCACTTCTCCTTCTTGCGGCTTTTCCTTGGCGGTGTCGGGGATGATGATGCCTCCGGAGCTGCGCGTATCGCCTTCGACGCGGCGCACAACTACGCGGTCATGCAGGGGACGGAATTTCATTTTGTTACTCCTTCATTCAGCAAGGTTGAACACTTCAATTTCTCTGCCCGGGAGCTTCCGAGGCGATTTCGCGCTTTCAGGAAGCCCTGTCTATCATGGGCTAAGGTGAAATAGGGATATTTCTCCTAGGTTTCAAGGGCGATTAACGATTTTTTTATTTCTACCTATATTCTTTTGGCAAGGCGGCGTCAGGCAAAGGCTCAGTTGGCGAGCCTTTATGCGCAGGCTTGACTCTGCGGGCCAGATGGTCGGCGCGGGCGCGAATGACGCGCAGAAGCTCTGGCGTTATGGCCGGGCTGTCGTTTTCTCCGAGCTCTCTTCTCGCCGAAGCGGTTTCGAGGGCTTGCCGATAGAGCGTCGCCGCTTCGGACGGATAGCCGTAGCGATCATAGAGGCTTGCCAGTTCCACGCGATAGGCGAGGTTTTGCGGCGCGAGGCGAACGGCGCGATCGAGGGTGGTCAGGGCTTTTCCTTCGTCTTGCAGGCGCGCATATTGCCGCGCCAGCGAAGCTTGGACGGGGGCGCTTGAGGGATCGGCGGCGGCCATGTCTTCAAGCTCTTTCAGCGCTTGCGGCGCGGTGGATAGACCTAGTTCGATGGCCAGATTGCGCAGGGCTTCGGCATTTTGCGGGTCATGTTCCAACAGGCGGCAAAGCGTTTCGATAGCGTGTTCGTGGCGGTCCATATGGGCCAGTATGTAGGCTTTGAGGTTCAGGGCGTCGGGATTGTTCGGCGTTTGCGCGAGCGCGCGATCAATGGCGCGTAGGGCGGCTAGTCCGTCTCCCGTCTGCAAGGCTTGCCAAGATTGGGTCAGGAATGGGGACGGCGTTTTTTCATGGCGCGGCGAGAGCGAGATTTTCGCGCGTGGTTTGGGGGTTTTTAGGGCGGAAGGTTGGCCCATTTGTCCCAGTTTATCGACGACGCTTGCGACGGCGGGGTCGGGCAGGCCTGATTGATATCTGATCATAGACAGTTGAGATGGCGACGGCGGGAGAAGGCGACTGGCCTTGATCGAGATATCGGTTTGCGCGTTCAGCGTTGTTCCGTTCGAGACTTGGTCCGCAGCGGGGGGATCGTTCGCCCAGACGTGGGGGCCTGCGACGATTATGGCCAGCGCCAGTAGAAAAAGCGCGGCAATAGCTGGTTTTGCGCAGCGTTCGATGGGTACGATCATTGTCAGGAGTGGCCTCATCGTCTTCATTCCGTAACGTTCTTTTCGGTTTCGTAGCATGGTGGGGCGATTTCGACGAGTCCCTTGATGCGGTTTGGGCGTTAACCAAAGAATAAGTTATTGCTTTCTTGTGTTTTAGGGTAAAGTGTGCGCCACTGTGGGGATTTTCGAGTTGTCCTTGCGGAGGGTTTGTCGCAACCTAGTTTTGAACACGAGGTTCATCCCAGCTTCATGCAAACGCTTGTTCTTCCGAAGTCGGGCCAGACCGCTAGAATCGGCGTTCTTGGACCGGAGCATCTTTCCCAGACCCAAGTTTTGCTCGCGGAGACGCGCGCGGCTTTGCCGGAGGCGGAAAAGATGTTCGTTCTTCCGCAGCCGCAATCCTATTTCGAGAATTTGTTGGCGCGGCGCAACGGCGTTTTGTTGGGCGTGACGGTGGGCGATCAGGTCGTCGCGCAGATGGCGGTCATGGGGGCCATGACGCTTGACGAGGCCATCGACCGCAATGCGATTACACGCAACGACGTTTATTTCCACCATGCCGTGCCGCGCGATGTCGTGGCGGTGGCTAAAAGCATGTCGGTGCATCCGGCGTGGCGCGGCAACGCGCTCGCGCAAATTATGCTTAAGTCAGCGCTTGATTTGCCAATGAGCCGCGCGGCGGATCACATGTTCGCGCAGGCTTCAGTCGATAACATGCGCAGCTGGTCGATGTTTTTGCGCCAAGGGTTCGGCGTCGTCGCGGCGGCGGTCGATCCAAGCGATCATAAGCCCCGCTTTGTTTTGCAAAGGCCTGCGCTTGGCTTTGGTTTGCGCGAGGCGCTTAGCGTGGAGGGCGTTAGCCCGACGGCAAGCTTCGCCGCGATTATGCGCCTGACGGGCCGCGAGGCGCTGATCGGCACACTTGCGCCGGAGGGGATTTCGTTCGATTTGTCCTTCTATGCGAGCGAAACTTCCGCTGCGGCGTGGAGCGACGAGGAGCAGACGCATTACGCAGGCGCGAAGGGGTTCTAAGGCGTCAGTTATCCTTGGGGCGGGCGAGAAAGCGCGTGATGTGTTTGCGCACGACGTCTGCGGCTTGTTCGGCTTCCCATGTCAAGCCTGAGCAGCCGAGACAGAGATCAAGGGAGCTGGCGGCTTCGGCGAGTAGGCGGTAAGATTCGCGTTGGTCCATACCGCAGGCAGGGCAGCTAGAGTTTGTCGGGGTGTTTATGGCTTCCATGGTCATTGCAACGCTCGTGAGACGGGGGTGGCTTTCGGGGCGCTATCTTGAATTTGGCAGGCCCTCGTGAAACGGGTTTCCGGATCGCCCTGACAGATGGAGCGATCGGATAATCCGGCGGCTTTCTCGATTTCAGCCAGACAATGCCATGCCATAATCTCTCCAAAACGCTCAACAAGGTTTTCAAAGGATAGCAGGGGCATGGCATTTTTTTGCGCTGAAGGTTCAATGCGTGATGGCGTTTATACTGATGTGCTATGATGTTTTTTTCAAGTTAAATTGTTGTTCTGTTGCAATTATGGCAAAACATTAAGCGGTGATTTACAAATTGTTACCAAGATTTCAGCTTTGAATTATTTTTGTTACTTTCCTGACGGTTTTCTGTTTCTTTTGAAATGCTTTATAGGGAACTTATCCCTGTCGATACCTGTTGGCAGATTACCAACGGAAATGTCGTTGAAGAGGATACTCAATGCCGAGCGGCAGACAAATACGCGCCGGGCGCGTTCTTCTCGATATGGGTGCAGCAGAGCTTGCTCGATTGGTCGGCGTAAGCCGTGTGACGATTCAGAACATCGAGCATGGCGTGAACAAGCGACCGAAGATCGAAACGATGCAAAAGATTGTTTCAGCATTTGACGTAGCAGGGCTTGAGTTTTTGAGCGGTGATGGCGTGCGGCGACGAATGACGGAGGTGACGATATTTGAAGGAGTAGACGGGTTCGCAAAATTTCATGACCTTGTATATGCACATTTGTTCGAGAGAGGAGGCGAAGCCTGTGTTTGTGGGGCAAGTTCAACACAGTTTTCGAAATATCGTACCGATGCAGAAATGCACCGTGCAAGAATGGCGCAGTTAGCGCAGCAAAGAAAAGATTTTAGAATGAGAATTTTAGCGGAACAAGGCGATAAAAATTTGCCAAACACAGGTTATGCTTCGTATAGGTGGCTTCCTCGTAAGTATTTTCCTCCGGTTGCCTTCTATTCTTTTGGAGACTACAAGGCGGAAATTACTTTTGGCGTAGATAATCCTCCACTGATTGTGCTCGTCAAATCATCTGCCATTGCACATTCGTATAACCAGTTCTTTGATTATGCATGGGGCAACGCTTTGGACGTCCCTCAAGAAATCCTTGCGCGACAAAAACCTTAATCTACACTTTCAGGTTTTCTTCAAAGAACGCCAGCGTGCGTTGTTCGGCGAGTTGGGCGGCGGTTTCGTTGTAGGTTTGGCCGTTGGGGCGCGCGAAGGCGGGCATCCATCTCCTGTCCTAAATGCATGCGCTTTATTTGCATTTTTTGTCTTGTTTCAACATCGGGAGATGGGTGCCCGCCTTTATCTGTTGGACACGAGGTATAGTCCAGAAGCTGTTTAACGACAGTC
>JBEOJY010000043.1:0-22986 GCA_040275305.1 Bdellovibrionales bacterium
TGCTTGCGACAGGCGCTCCTGAGACCAATCAAGCAAAGCCCTTGCCGCCTTCATTTGACGGTTTGTAATTTCATTTCCTTTTTTCACTTCATTTCTCCAAAAATTTAATACCAGTTAATAATTATATACTCCAACCTCTCAAGAGTTGGCAAAAATCCACCGATAGCAAGGCGTCACGCCCGTCCCCGCCTCCGCGAGGACAGGCTCCGGCGGGTGTCCATCACCCGATGTTGAGAACAAGCGCCAATATGCAAGTGATGCGCCTGCGTCGAGATGAGGTGATGGACAGCCGCCTGCGCGGGTGTGACGCCGCGCTGTGGGGCATCATTTTGCCCACTCTATCACGCGCGATGGGTATACATTGTTTTATTAGAACAACAAGTTGGCCGTTTTGATGGATTGGTTTTACTGCTTATTGGGGTTGTTTTTTGCTTATTGCCAAAAGATCCAATTATCGTTCATGATGCGAATCGCCTTTTAGATCCTTGCGTTCATCAATACTTCACTTTGTTGCCATGAGGACGTTCCATGAGAACCCATACCGCACTGGTCGTTTCGCATCGCCTGAACAATTGCACACGGATGCTGGGCGTGGCTGCGCTTGTGCTTATGCTGTTTGTCGCTGTGTTCGCCACGTCTTCCCATGCGCTGTCCGGCAAGCCGAAAACGCCAGCAGATGCCCCTGCGGCGGCGGCGGGCGTTCCTGAGCGCGTTCTTGGCAAAGCCAATGCTCCCGTCACCTTGGAGGAATTTGCCTCGCTGACCTGCTCTCACTGCGCGGATTTCTATACCCATACGTTGCCAGAGCTAGAGAAGCGTTACGTTGACACGGGCAAAGTGAAAATTATTTTTCGTGACTTCCCGCTCGACGGCACAGGGCTTAAAGCGGCGGCGATTGCGCGTTGCATGCCTGCGGAACAGTATTATCCCTTTATTGCCACGCTTTATAAAAATCTGATGGCGTGGTCTATGTCTCCTAATCCCGAAGAAGTTCTGGCGCAGTATGCGAAGCTTGGTGGCCTGTCCGCTGATAAGGCAAAATCATGTTTGTCGGACAATGCGATGTTCGATGCGATCATAGCGGTTCGCAACAAGGCAACTGAAGCCTATGGCATTGAGGCTACGCCTGTTTTCATTCTGAACGGCGGCGTAGAGAAAATTCAGGGCGCGAAGTCGCTTGATGAATTCGTCGCCGCGATAGAGCGCGTTTCTGCGGCGAAGAAGTAGCGGCCTGTCTCTCAGTAACTCCCAAGGAGGGGGCCGACCAGCAAGGATGGCGTGATTCCCTTCCCCTTGCGGGGAGGGAATCAGGCAGCGCTTGCGGCATGGAAATTCGTCACGCTTTACAAGCTCATGCAAACTTTTGCGCGACGCGGTTAATGATAGCGACGGCCTCGTCAATTTGCGCTTCCGTGACGATTAAGGCTGGCAGGAAGCGTACGACATTGTCGCTTGCTCCCAGCGCCAGCAGCTTTTCTGCTCGCAAAGCCCGGATAATCTCCAGATTGTTTGGACCACAGACGAGTCCACGCATAAGGCCCTTGCCACGGACTTCTTTGAAGACGGTCGGATGTTTTTGCCGGAGCGTTTCAAATTGCTTGCCGAGGTAGGCTCCTGCGCGTTGGACGGAGTCGAGAAAGCCTGACGCAGTCATGACGTCTAGAACGGCGTTGCCGACGGCGACCGCAATAGGGTTGCCACCATAGGTCGTACCGTGCGTGCCGACGACCATACCTTGCGCGGCTTTGGCTGTGGCCAGACAGGCTCCGATGGGGTAGCCGTTGCCGAGGGCTTTGGCGACGCACATCACATCAGGGGTCACTCCTGTCCATTCATGCGCGAAGAGCTTACCGGTGCGGCTCATACCACACTGCACTTCGTCAAACACGAGCAACAGGCCGTGTTGATCGCAAACGGCCCGGAGCTGGCGCAGGAATTCCGGTGAACAGACTTTCATGCCGCCGTCGCCTTGCACCGGCTCGATGACGATTCCGGCGGTTTCCTCGGTGATGGCCGCCTTAACGGCGTCGATGTTTTCCCAAGCGACGAGATCAAAGCCCGGCATCATGGGGCCGAAACCCTTGACCATTTTATCGGTCTTAGCGGCGGCAATGGCGGCCAACGTGCGGCCATGGAAGCAGCCTTCAAAACTTATCATCCTGTAACGCTGGGGCTGGCCGATGGCGCTTTGGTATTTGCGCACAACCTTCATTGAGCATTCCCAGGCCTCGACGCCGGAATTCTGGAAAAAGACGGTGTCGGCGAAGGTGAGATCGACCAAACGTTGCGCAAGCTTGTCGCCGCCATGCAAATTAAAGATATTCGACGTAATCCAGAGCTTCTCAGCCTGCGCTTTCAGCGCTTTAACGAGATAGGGATGCGCGTGGCCAAGTCCCGTCACCGCTATGCCGCCTATGAAATCGAGGTAGCGTTCGCCTTTGTCATCATAGAGGTAGCACCCCTCCCCGCGTTCAAAATAGATATCCGCGCGGGCGTAAACGGGCATCAAGGGAGATATCTTTGCCATTTCGGCTGGAGCAGTCATTACGCGCTATCCTTTCCATAAAATATATCTACGATTTAAGCTTATAGCCCGTCGCGAACATGATGTACGCCCCAACGGACAACGCCAGATTGCACACGGCAAGAACAATCACACCGATTAACAGGTTCCCATCCTGATGGCCGGTAAAACCATAGCGAAATCCATCAATCATGTAAAAGAATGGATTCATGCGGCAAATTGTGGCCCATATTGGGGGTAAGCTCGATGTTTCGTAGAAAGTCCCCGACAGGAATGTCGCGGGCATGATGATGAAGTTTTGCAGCGCGGCGATGTGGTCGAATTTGGACGACCAAATGCCGCCAACCAGTCCTAGCAACGCCATCATCATCGAGCCCATAATAGCATGATAAATAATATAGGCGGGATGCATGCCTGAAATATCGGTGAAGGCCGCGAGGCACAACAGGCAGACGGTCCCTACCGCCAAGCCACGCGCGACTCCGCCGATTGTGAAGCCGAGCGTCAATTCCAGCGGAGACAAGGGCGGCATCAGCAGATCGACAATGTTGCCCTGAACCTTCGCGATGAGCAGAGAGCTTGAGGTGTTGGCAAAAGCGTTCTGCGCTATCGCCATCATGATCAAGCCGGGCGCAAGGAAAGTCAGGAACGGCGTGGAGCCTATCGTTTTGCTTTCGCCGCCGAAGGCGAGCGCAAAGACAGCGTAATACAGCAAAGTCGTGACCGCTGGGGACAGAATCGTTTGAACATGGACTTTCAGGAAGCGTCCAGTTTCGCGGCAGGTGAGAACCCAAAACCCCAGCCAGTTCATCATTCCGAATCGGCGCGGACGCGGTTTCGAGGCGTAGCCTGTCGCTGAGGATTCTGGTAGAGGCGGGGCAAGTATTTTGACCATGCGCACACTGTGCGTCGCCAGATGGCCGCGCGTCAAGCGGCGCGTGAAATCTTTATCTAGCAGTCTGCTGAAAAACCATCAGGAAGGCACAAAAACCAAATGGGACACCCGCCTTCGCGGGTGTGACGGCGCTTGTTGAGGGGGATTTCTCAATAAAAACAGACGTCATGCCCGTCCCCGCCTCCGCGAGGACAGGCTCCGGCGGGCATCCCATTTTCTTTTTCTATAAACATGAGCGCTTCCAAAAACGTTTTTCAGCAGACTGCTAGTGGCGATGGCTTATTTTCTCGCCAGTTCATCCAGCATTTTGTCTAGACAGGCCAGCACTTCCTTTGAGGACTGTTCGACATGCTCGTAGTGCTGCATGCCACTCTGGAGATTGCCTGTTTCAAAGCATTTGGCCGCTTCGATGCCGTGCGCATGCACTTGCTTGTGGGGTTCCTCGATTTCCTTGAACGCCCTCAACTGGCGATATTTCTCGACTTCTTCAGAAGTGGCGCCATGCAGGATTTCATAATACCACTTCCCTAGGCGGCATGCTGTATGGTCCGCCAGTTCAGAAGATTTGACCTGCGTGCGCCCGCCCGCCATATCAAGCAGTTTCTTCTTCCACAGCAAATGATCCGCTTTGGCCAAATGGATAACTTTGTTGGGAATGTCTTCGGTAGCTAATTTGGCGCGAAGTCCTTCGATGATGCCGAGCGCCGCATCCCCTTTGTTGACAAGACTTTCCACCGACTCGAGATTGTTGTCTCCTTTGGTTTTGACCACACCGACATTCTGAGCCAATAAAATGACAGCCTGCTTTTGCTGGGAAATAACTTGCGACAGCTCGCTGACCTGCTGCGAGATCATCGACGAATTGCGGCTAATGTTTCCAAAATCCTCGCCAACATTGGTCGCCTGCTCCTCGACAGTTTTCATTGTCGCGCGCGAATTCGTGACCGTCGAGAAAACCTCACTGAAAGATTTGTTGAGTTCTTCGATTTGCTGCTGAATGGTCGTGGTTGCCTCGCGGGTTTGGCGCGACAAGTTTTTTACCTCGCTGGCGACGACAGCGAATCCCTTGCCATGCTCGCCCGCGCGGGCTGCTTCTATGGTCGCGTTTAAAGACAAAAGGTTGGTTTGTCCTGCAATTTTGGTAATGAGGTCGACGACTTTGCTGAGATTCTCAACGACTGTCTGGAGGTCCTGAGTGCGCGATAGCACCGTCTCAAAAGATTCCCCCATCGAGCCAATGTGGGATCGTAGATCGTTTAACTTTCTTGTTCCTTCGCTTGTCAACTTGCTGGATTCCTGCACAGCATCCAGCGACCCGTGAGAGGACGATTCGACTTGCGCGATGGAGGCAGAAATTTGCTCTACCGCACTCGCTATAACCGCTCCAGCTCCTTGCACCTCGCGCGCTGAACTTACGAGCCCTACGGTCTGGACCCCGCGTTCGACAGCAGACATACTTAGATCTACTATGGATTTTAGTAATTCTGTCTGGTTTAGCATGGTCAGTCCTCATGTCTAGAATTTATCACTTTTTTTCTTGCACATCTTTTTTTTATTTTGATTCTTATTACAGAAGAAGGTCAAGTGATTCGAGAACTTACCGCTTGCGAAACGCCGTTGTGTCGTTACACTTCGGCTCTGTACAAATCTTTGAGACTGCGAGAGTCCACATCACTTTCATGTCAACCGCTTCATTTTACAAGTTTTTTTTCAACAACTCTGCGCGTCTCTATTTAGCTCACTCCACATGCGGAACGACATCATGTCTATAGGGATTACGGGAATGGATGCCACGAAGGAAGCGGTCAGTCCGTTCAGACTTGGATTATTATCTAACATGTGGGTCATCTACGGGTCGCTCCTCATGATCGCATTACAATTCTGCGTCACCCATATCCCCTTGTTTAACGCCATCTTTGAGACAACTCCCCTCAACACATGGGAATGGCTAAAAATCGCCGGAGTTTCTTTACTTGTATTTCTGATCATCGAAGCGGAAAAGATTCTGAGGCGCGGGCGCAAGAACAAACTTTGACTGGGGCAAGCGCCAATGCTATCGCAGGTTGTCACTTTTCGTATCCCCCAGATTCCATAACACAAAAATCGCCATGCCCTTTTCTTCCCCATCTCTCGATACGCCCGTCAGCACTGCGCAGGAGCTTGCGGCCTATTTTCAGGGCTGCGAGAAATCCAAGATAGAATGGAGGATTAGCAGTGCGCACGAGAAATTTCCGTATCATCTGTCCACATTGATGGCAGCGGCCTATGACGAACCGCAGGGTCTTATGGCCATGCTGACGGGGTTGCAAGATTATGGCTGGCGTCCCGTTTGCGAACATGGGCAGATTACAGGGCTTACGCGCGCCCATGCGCGCATAACGCTGGAGCCAGGAGGGCAAGTCCGCTTTAACAGTTCGCCGATGGTGACATTGCATGAGCTTGCGGCTGAGGTCGACCAGCACTTGCATGAAGTCGATGAAATCAGCGCACCTCTGGAACTTGGCTTTCTGGGGATGGGGTTTCATCCGATCGCGACAAGCGATGAAATTCCTTGGGCGCCGACAGGGACGGCTCGCGTTCTGCTTGCTTCGGAGCGCGCGCAACTTCCCGTGAATCTGGATGTCACGCGCCGATGCTGCGCGGCGCATGTGAGCCTCGATTACGCGGACGAAACCGACATGGTTAAGAAGTTTCGCGCTGCGTTGATGTTAGAGCCAGTCGTCAATGCCTTATTTGCCTCCTCGCCTTTTGTCGAGGGCAAACCCTGCGGCGTCAACAGCCAACGCGCTGCGCTGCGTGCCAAGGCTTCTCCGGAAAGATTTGGCATTCCGTACTGCGTTTTCGAGGAAGGGTTTGGTTATGAGCGCTACGTTGAGTACGCGCTTGATATTCCTCTGGGGTGGGTCGTCCATGAGGGGCGAGAAATTTCTTGCGGAGCGCAAACATTCCGCGATTATCTTGACGGCAAGCTTCAAGCTATGCCGCGCCAGCGGCCTACGCTTAGGGACTGGGTCGCGCATCTGGAGCGGATTTACACTGACACTCGCTTGACGGGAACGCTTGATTTGTGCGGCGCAGATAGTGGCGACGCCGAAATGCTGTTGGCTTTGCCGAGCCTATGGACGGGGTTGTTGTACGATGATTCCGTGCGCGAATCCGTCTGGTCGCTTGTTAGCAACTGGACAACCGAAGAGCATTTGGCCCTGCGCGAAGATGCTATTCAGATCGGGCTACGCGCGGAGATTCGCGGACGGCCTTTGACGGACACGGCGGAAATCCTTCTTAAGCATGCGCAGACGGGTTTGCGTCGTCGCACGCATCGCTTGCACGAAGGCGCGGACGAGTCTCGCTATCTCGGCATTCTGTTCAACATGTTGGAAGTGGAGCAAAACCGTTCCGATCAACTGCTTATGCATTACGCGCACTTCAAGGACTTCAGCATGCGCAGCGTTTTCGATGTTTGCCGCCTAAAGCCTCCGCCTGTTGAGGGAAAAGATGAAGAACTTACCTATTAGCGGCTACCCTGCTCTATTCTAACATCCTTCGTGGTTCTGCTTTATTTTCCATAGATTTATTGGTATTGTGTTTATCTCTTATCAATAATTCAATTATTTGAGCTTTATATACTAATCGCACATGAAGTGTTGGCAAGATCTTACCGCAAGGCCGACGTGATTCCCTCCCCCTTGCGGGGAGGGAATCACGTTGTGCCATTTTCACGTGCATTTTCAACTCTTGAACTGTAACGAGTATATATGAAAAACATTTTTTTGAGACGCTTCATTTTTTCGGTGGCTGCGTTTTGCGTTTGCGTTCCCGCAGCTGCCGAAAGCGAGCAGAGCATGGCAGCGATAGGCGTTCTTAGCCGCGTGGAGAGAGAAGCCGACTTTCTTAGTCTGCAGGCAACCCATGGCAAGGTTCTTACCGAT
Organism: Bdellovibrionales bacterium; assembly: GCA_040275305.1. Classification (GTDB taxonomy): domain Bacteria; phylum Pseudomonadota; class Alphaproteobacteria; order UBA9219; family UBA9219; genus JBEOJY01. The sequence goes on from JBEOJY010000043.1 coordinate 7,349, forward strand.
CCCACTTATAATCCTTTAGACCCCAGTGCCGTTGTTGCGCGAACAGTCACTCCAGGTGGGAGCAAAGTCGTTTATACTTGTGGCGTCATGCTCGATCAAAATAATAGAGTTCAACATATTCCTGATTTAGATAGCGTTACAATGTCCAAAGAATCGCCAAGCGGGGGCGTGTTGTCGCTTACCATCATTGCCATTCCATACGATTCGGTTGTTTCTAGCAAACAACGGCTGCCCGGACATGTTGTCACAGTCATGTCGGATGGAAAGGCAGAATATTTTGAACTCACAAAGGTGAGAATTGAAGAGCGGCCGATCGCTCAAGCTTGTCTTAAGCATCCGGCGGGCGGCGAAAAGAGCTGTCAATCCATCGAGCCTTATTTTGTCGGCGGCACAACGATCCGACAAGCGTGGGGCGTAGTCACAACTTGCCAAAATTTTTTGGATAGCCACAAAATATCCGGGATGCCGCTAATCAATATGGGTAGTCAGAAGGCTGCGAACATCATGGCCCAGCGCTTGCAGGACCATGTCTTTAAGTTCCCTTACCTTCCTGCAGCGCACCCTTAACAGAAGTCGGGCCACTTCCCCTCATCACTCCCCTCCCCGTCCGCCGACGGTCATGTTTTCGAGGCGGAGGGTGGGTTGGCCGACGCCGACGGGAACGCTTTGGCCGTTTTTGCCGCACGTGCCGACGCCACCATCAAGCCGTGAATCGTTGCCGATCATGCTGATGCGTTTGAGCGCTTCGAAGCCGGTTCCGACGAGCGAAGCGCCTTTCACCGGGCGGCCGATTTTGCCGTTTTCGATCTCATAGGCTTCGCTGGCGGTAAAGACGAATTTTCCTGAGGTGATGTCCACTTGTCCGCCGCCAAAGTCCGGCGCGTAGATGCCCTTCTTGACCGACGCGATGATCTCGTCCTTCGTGTGTTGGCCCGACAGCATCATGGTGTTGGTCATGCGCGGATAGGGCTGGCAGGCGAAGCTTTCGCGGCGTCCGTTGCCAGTAGGTTTTACCCCCATCAGGCGCGCGTTCTGGCGGTCTTGCATGTAGCCTACGAGGATTCCGTTTTCGATCAGGGTCGTGCGCTGGGAGGGTGTGCCTTCGTCGTCGAGCGTGATGGATCCACGCAGGTTTTCGAGGGTTCCATCGTCGACGACGGTGACGCCTTCCGCCGCGATGCGTTGGCCCATCAGGTCGGAGAACACAGAGGATTTTTTTCGGTTGAAGTCGCCTTCGAGGCCATGGCCGATGGCTTCGTGCAGCATCACGGCTGGCCAACCGCAGCCGAGCACGACCGTCATTTCTCCGGCGGGCGCTTCGACGGCTTCAAGGTTCACAAACGCCTTGCGCAACGCTTCGTCGGCCAGCGATTTCCATTCAGCAGGATCAAACCATCTGTCGAAAGCGAGTCTGCCGCCGCCGCCGGTTCCGCCCGCCTCGATACGGTCGCCGTTTTTGGCCACTACGGAAATGTTGAGCCTGACCATTGGGCGGATATCGGCGCCACGCCAGCCACCGGCGCGGATGATTTGTACCGCCTGCCAACTTCCTGCGAGCGATACGCTGACCTGATGCACGCGCGAATCGAGGCTGCGGACATAGGCGTCGATTTCCTGCAGAAGCTTGATCTTGTTTTCGAAGGTTTGGCCGCGCAGCGGGTCGATATCTCCATAGCGGTGCTGGTTGGTGCGCTGGGGCGCGTCAAGCGCCGCATTGCCGCCGTGGCCGTTCGCGACGGCACGGACGGTTTCCGCCGCACGTTTAATCGCATGTTCGTCCAGCGTGGCGGCATGGGCGAATCCCGTCGCCTCACCCGCCACGGCGCGAAGGCCGAAGCCTTGCGATGTGTCGAAGCTCGCGCTGCGCAGCTTGCCGTCGTCCCAGACTAATCCCTCAGACTGGCGGAACTCCATGAACAGCTCGCCATCATCCGCGCCTGTCAGCGCGTCGCTTACGATCCTCTCGACATTCGCAGGGTCCATCCCCGTGCGCGCGAAGAACAGTTCATCGGTTTGGGCAAGTGACGACATATTACGTTTCTTTCTTCTTATGCTCGTACGGATTTGCGCTTTTCTTGATTTGCCAGCGGATGGGGACGCCTTCGAGGCCGAAAACGTCGCGCAGGCCGTGCGTGAGGAAACGGATGTAGCTTTCCGGCAAGCCGACCGGCTTGTTGACCCACAGCGCGAAGGTGGGGGGGCGGCTCTTGAGCTGCGTGATGTAGCGCAGTTTGACGCGGCGGCCTGCCGTGATCGGCGGCGGGTGGTTGTCTTCCATGTCCTGAAGCCAGCGGTTGAGCTTGCCTGTCGATACGCGCTGGTTCCAGATTTCATAGATGCGCATGACTTCCTTCATCATGCGATCAAGCCCCTCGCCTTTGAGCGCGGAGATCGGCACGACCGGAATGCCTGCGGCTTGCGCGAGCGAGTCTTCTATCTTTTCTTCGACTCTCTTCATGGCGGCGCGGGGATCTTTCACGGCGTCCCATTTGTTGACGGCAATGATGAGCGCGCGGCCTTCCTCCATGACGTGATGGGCGATCACGAGATCCTGCTTGTCGAGCGGCTGGTCGGCATCGACGACGAGCACGACGACATGCGCAAGACGCACCGAGCGCATGGTTTCATGCGTGCTTAGTTTCTCCAGATTGCCGGTGACACGGGCGCGTTTGCGCAATCCAGCGGTATCGACAAGGCGAATCGGATGGCCTTTGTATTCCCAGTTTACGGGAATCGAGTCGCGCGTCAGCCCTGGTTCCGGGCCTGTCAGCATTCTGTCCTCGCCGATCAAGCGGTTGAGCAACGTGGACTTGCCCGCGTTCGGACGGCCCACGATGGCGACATGCAGGTGCATTTCGGATTCGTCTTCGAATTCTTCCTGCTGCTGCTTTTTCTTTTTGGCTTTCTTGCGTTTGGATTCTTGTTCGTCTTCCGATTCCTCAGGACCATCCTGCTTCGGGAGTTTCGCGCACAGCGCTTCATAGAGATCGTGCAGGCCCTCGCCATGCGCGGCGGAAAGGGCGACAGCCTCGCCGAAGCCGAGCCTTGTGAAGTCGTCGAAGGATTCCGGCAGGCGCGTGCCTTCGCATTTGTTCGCGACGAGCACGATGGGTTTGCCGGATTTGCGGAGTTCGCGCGCGATGACTTTATCGTCCGGGGAAAGTCCCGCGCGCGCGTCGACGACGAGCATCACGATATCCGTTTGCTCCAGCGCTTTTCTGGTCTGTCCGGCGGCGCGGGCCGTCAGGCTGCTGCGGTCACTGGCGTCTTCAAGGCCAGCGGTGTCGAGCACACGGAATGACAGGTCAAATAGCTCGCCTTCGCCTTCGCGCCAGTCGCGCGTGACGCCTGGCTCGTCGCTGACGATGGCCATCTGCCGTCCGATCAAGCGGTTATAGAGCGTCGATTTTCCGACATTGGGACGGCCCGCAAGGGCGAGCGTAAATTTGGTCATATGATGTAATGCTTTCTTTGATATCTCTTTTATCGCAGCGCAATCAGCCTGCCTCTGTCGGTTACAACATAAAGCGTTCCGTTCGCGATGACTGGCGGCACGAAGACGGAGCTTCCAATATCGACTGTTTCACCCTCCGCCCCATCGGCGGGCGCGAAGCTCATGAGTTGGCCGCGCGAATTTGCTAGCCACAGCTTTCCTCCGCCTGCGATGGGTCCGGCCCAGTGGACAAAGTCAGAACTGCTGTCGGCAGGATCGACCCGCTGTTGCAATGCTTTTACCCACAGCACACGTCCGGTCGAGGACTGGATCGCGGCGAGTTGCGCATCGTTGCCCAGCACAAATACCGTATCGTTCAGGACGAGAGGCGTCTGGATGCCGCCAAGATCGGCTTCCCATACGCGGTCGCCCGTCCTTTGGTCGATTGCGGCCATGCGTCCGCTGTGGCCAATGGCATAGATTCGGCCACGATCGATGACCGGAAGACCGCGAATGTCGGCAATAGCGGGCAACGCGCCGACTTGCGCGGGCGAGGTCAAGGCATAGCTCCATGACGCGCGGCCATTGGCGGCGCGGAGGTTATAAATTTCGCCGGAACTATAGGCAACGACAACGTTATCGCCCATCGCAGCGGGGCTGGAGGCTCCCATCAGTGTCGCGTTCTCGCTGACGCCGTTATGATGCCAGAGGATGTTACCTGTTCGGGAATCCAGCGCAGTCAGCCGATTGTCGATCGTCACGACATAGATGCGGCCCTGTGAAAAGGTTGGGGCGGCGCGGACAGGATTGATGACCGAACGCCTCCACAGGACTCTGCCGCTTTGGGCGTCGAGCGCAAGAACTTCGCCGAAGCCGGTTGTCGCATAGACGGCGTTGCGGTCGAGCGCGATGCCGCCGCCGATGGTTTTCTCGTCACTGTTTTCTGGATTCGTAACTGTTTTCCACTTCGGTTCTCCGGTGGCGGCATCGAAAGCCTGCACAGTGCCGACCGCGTCCATCGTCAGAACGGCGCCGTTGCCGATGACGGGGCTGGCCAGCAACTTATAATCGGAATTCGAGCCACGGCCTATGTCACGGCTCCATATCTTCTGTGGCGCGGCTGATAGCGCTGAGGGAGGCATGACGTGCGAGGAGTCATAGCCTGCCTGCATCCATTCCAGATTTAGCGCAGGGTTCGGCAGAACGGGTTTGATTTCGCTCATCCCCTTGTCGGCTTCCAGTTTTCTTGTCGACTCTAGAATCGCTACGCGCTCGCCCTTGACTGTTTCGCCAATCTTGCTGGCTGTGCCGCCGCAGGCCGTAAGCGCGAGGGCCAAAGCCAAGGCGACGAGGATTGCTGATGTCTTTTGCAGGTTCGTTTCCATGGGCTGTCGCTTTCTACACTTGTCGCACATCACGGTTGGGCAAAATCATGAAGCAAGACAGGCCTGATTCCCTCCCCCTTGCGGGGAGGGTTAGGGTGGGGGAGATTCAGGAAGCAGAGTTCAGTCATCACTTATCAGAGTTTTGCCGCATTACTGTTCTGATAACTGATAACTGTTTTTCTGGCTTCTGGTTCCCCACCCTAACCCTCCCCGCAAGGGGGAGGGAATCAGGTCGTTCTCATTTCGTAGATCTTCCAAACCCTTGCGCTATTATGAGTATACTACTGTTTATTTCTGCAAATGGCAGAAAAGCTCTCCGCACGTCTAGCCAGCATCATCCTCCAGCCAAGCGAAGCATGTCGGCGGCTCTGGCCGCGAGGCTGCGCGGCGCTGCGGCATCCTGCGTCAGGGCGGAAAATATTTTGGCAGCCTTGGCTTTATCGCCGGATTTCAGCGCCAGATAGCCCTGCCCTTCGCGCGCCGAGTAGCGCCACGGAAAATCGTCGGCTGCCAGAGGTTCCAATTTTTTATCTAGCGCTGTGGCGTCCCCGGAATCCATTTGCATCATGATGGACATGAACGCGGCATATTTGCGGAGAATGTCGTCGGCCTTCGTATCTTCTGAGATTTCTTCGTAACGCTTTTGCGCTTCCTCCGCCTGCCCCTCGCGCGCATACACTGCTGCTGCGTGCAACGCTGCGAGCGTCGCTTGGGCATGTCCTTTCGAGGCTTGCGCGAAGTTGTCGAACGCCATGACGCGCTTGGCGGGATCCGCGATCCGCGTCGCATCCATGATGTTTTCATTCATGATCGAGGCCAGCTCCGCCGTCACCTTTTGATTTTGCTGGGTCTTCCATTCCCGGTAGGCGCTTGCGCTCGCCGTACCAAGAACCAGCGCAACGCAACAGGCAATCGTTAGCTTGCCGTAGCGCTTCCATAGGGCTTCCAGCTTCTGGCGTTCGATATCTTCTTGAATTTCCTTAAACAAATTTTCGTTCGTCATGGTTTCCCGCCTTGCCCCTGATTTCGCGCCTTTGTGGTTTTCATGCCGAGAGTACAGGTTAGAGTCCCGGCTTTCAAGCAGGCATAATTACGCTTCGTCAGGCTAAAGTCGCCATAGTCTACCTTGATCCTGCATCATAATTGGATTATGCCTTAATTCGGTTTGCAACCATAGGTTCGTGCGGTTGCTTGTAAGCGTTGTTCTTTTCCTTATCTTCCGCGCCCTAAATGTCCCCTGTCGTCCACCATTGCCATGAGATGATCGAAAGCGGCGCAAGCCTGCCTGCCATGCTGTTTATGGCCGGGCTAGCTGGAAGCGTGACGCATTGCCTTGGCATGTGCGGGCCGTTCGTGCTGGGACAAGCCGCCGATCAGGCGGAGCGCGAGTTGGGTCCTAGAGTGACCCTAAGGCGTCTGGCGGGACTGGCTTTGCTGCCTTATCACGCCGGACGCGCGACAACCTATGTCGTTTTGGGGATTGCCGCAGGCGCGATGGCCTCTACTTTGCGCGAGGCGGCGTGGTTCAAGACTTTTTCCGCCGTCATGCTTGGACTGGCCGGATTGTTGTTTCTGGCGAGCGCCCTTTATCGTTGGGGTGTACGGATTCCGCTTGTTTACCTTATTCCGCCCAGTCTTCTGGAGCGTTTGAGCCGCCCACTGTTCAAGTCGCCTACGGGGTGGGGAGGCTTCAGGCTGGGGCTGGCGCTTGGCCTGCTGCCCTGCGGCCTTGTCTATGCAGCGCTTATGGCGGTTATGGCGCATGGCGATCCGCTTATGGCCGGGATTGGCATGGCCTGTTTCGCTTTGGGCACTTTTCCCGCGCTGGCGGCGCTGTCCGTCCTTGGCGACACGGCTTTCCGCAGGTTCCATAGGTTGTTAACGCATCTTACGCCTTCCTTAATGGCGCTTAACAGTATGGCGCTATTCTACATGTCAGGAGAACTTTTTCCGTGAGCGTCTCTGTTGCAGCTTCCTCGGCCCTCCCCCCTGTCGCCGCCGTTCGTTTCAACGACGATGTTGTTCGACTGTTTACCCTCGCATCCCTGTTCTGGGGAGTGGTCGGAATGTTCGTCGGCGTGTGGCTTGCGCTTGAGCTGACATGGCCGGGGTTGAATATTGAGCCGTGGTTCAATTTCGGCAGGTTGCGGCCCGTCCACACGTCAGGCGTGATTTTCGCCTTCGGCGGCAATGTGTTGTTCGCCACAAGCTACTATGTCGTGCAACGCACTTGCCGCGCGAGGCTTTGGGGCGGCAAATTCCTGCCGATGTTTACGTTCTGGGGTTATCAGGCTTTCATCGTGATGGCGGCGGTAGGTTACCTGACAGGCGTTACGCAGGGCAAGGAATATGCGGAACCGGAGTGGTACGCCGATTTGTGGTTGACGATTGTCTGGGTTTGTTATCTTGCGGTGTTTCTTGGCACGCTTATCAAGCGCCAAGAACCGCATATCTATGTCGCGAACTGGTTCTATTTGAGCTTTATCGTGACGATCGCCGTTCTACACCTCACCAACGGCGCGGCTTTGCCGGTTTCATGGACGGGAGCGAAGAGTTATTCCGCATTCGCGGGCGTGCAAAGCGCGATGGTGCAGTGGTGGTACGGGCATAACGCTGTCGGCTTTTTCCTGACGGCTGGCTTCCTTGGCATGATGTACTATTTTGTTCCGAAACAGGCGGAAAGACCGGTTTATTCCTATCGGCTGTCAATCCTGCATTTCTGGTCGCTGTTGTTCATCTATATCTGGGCGGGGCCGCATCATCTACATTACACCGCCCTGCCCGATTGGGCGCAGACGCTTGGCATGACGTTTTCGATCATGCTGTGGATGCCGTCATGGGGCGGCATGATCAACGGGATCATGACTCTGTCCGGCGCATGGCACAAACTGCGCGACGACCCAATTCTGCAGTTTCTCATCGTCGCGGTGGCGTTTTACGGCATGAGCACTTTCGAAGGGCCGCTGATGTCAATCAAGGAGGTCAACGCGCTGAGCCATTACACCAACTGGACGATTGGGCATGTGCATTCCGGCGCACTCGGCTGGGTCGCTTTTATCAGCTTTGGATCGCTTTATCATCTGGTGCCGAAGCTGTGGCGCAAATCTGGGATGTATTCCACCAAGCTTATCAGCGCACATCTTTGGATCTCGACAATCGGCATCGTGCTGTACATCACTTCCATGTGGGTCGCGGGGATCATGCAGGGATTGATGTGGCGGTCGTATGACGGGATGGGATTCCTTCAATACTCATTCAGCGAGGTTGTGCAGGCGATGCACCCGTACTACATCCTGCGCTCGCTTGGCGGTATCCTCTATTTCATCGGCATGCTGATCATGGTCTACAATGTGCGCAAGACGTTGCAGATGCCCTCTGAACCGAAACCTGCCACAACTTCCTCCGCGTACGCCGTCGCGGCCTGAACCCGGAGCGCTTTTACATGTTACTTAAACACGAATTCTTTGAGAAGAACTCCGTGATCCTGCTGATAGGGATCGTGATTGTCATCATGATCGGCGGTTTGGTCGAGATCGTTCCGCTGTTCCGGATCGAGACGACCATCGAGAAGGTCGAGGGGATGCGTCCGTGGACGCCATTGGAACTCGCCGGGCAGAACATCTATATCCGCGAAGGCTGTTATGTTTGCCACAGCCAGCAAATTAGGCCCTTACGCGACGAGGTTGAGCGCTACGGGCACTATTCGCTTGCGGCGGAGAGCATGTACGACCATCCGTTCCAATGGGGTTCGGCGCGGCAAGGACCGGATCTTGCGCGTATCGGGGGCAAGTATTCGGACACTTGGCATGTCGATCATTTAACTAATCCGCGCAGCGTGGTGCCGGAGTCGATTATGCCGTCTTACGGGTTTCTATCCTCGCACTCTGTGGATCTGCACAAAATCTCGGAGCATTTGAAGACGCTCAAGACGCTGGGCGTTCCCTATACAGATGATATGATCGCTCATGCCTATGACGATGCCATCGCGCAGGGCAGCGCGAATGCGGACACGGCAGGTTTGACGGCGCGGTACGGGGCCAAGGTTTCGGCTCGCGCGTTCGACAAGCAAACCAACATGGTTTCCGAAATGTCGGCTCTCGTCGCCTATTTGCAAAGGCTGGGAACGATGGTTGATTTCACGAACTATGATCCCGATCTCGATCCCCGCAACATGCCGGACAGCCGCGCCGCGAGGGCCAAATGAGCGAAGCCATCATGTCTCAACTCGCGCAGCATGGGCCGCTGGCTTCTTTGCTGTTGTTTTTTACGCTTTTCCTATGCTTTGCGTTTTGGGCTTATCGTCCGGCGAATAAGGAGCGGTTTGAGTCCTATGGGCGCATTCCGCTGAAAGAGCCGAAAGAAATCGCAGACTCTTCTTCCGATACGGGGACGCCATGACGAGCGACGATCCGCACAGAAACAAGGAAATCGACAAAGTTACCGGCGTGGAAACGACGGGGATGGAATGGGATGGGCTTAAGGAGCTGAACAATCCACTTCCGCGCTGGTGGTTGATCGTCTTTTTCGTCTGCATCGTTTTCGCAGTCGGCTACTGGTTCGTGTTTCCCGCATGGCCGACGATCGCGGGACATACGGGCGGTTTATGGCGCTGGAACGAATATGGTCAGCTTAAGCAGCATCAGGGAGAGATTGCGGCTTTACGTTCAAAATACGAGGCGCGATTCGCTCTGGCCAGTCTTGAGGACATTCAGAACGATCACGAGCTGTATGATTACGGGCGCGCGGGCGGCGCGATTGCGTTCAAAAACAACTGCGCCGCGTGTCATGGCGCGGGGGCGCAAGGAGGAGTTGGCTACCCTAATCTCAACGACGACGACTGGGTTTGGGGCGGCACGTTGCAGCAGATTTTTGCGACGATTCGCTACGGCGCTCACGATACATCCAACGGCAACACGCACCAAAGCCAGATGCCAGCGTGGGGCGCGGACGGTCAGCTCAAGCCCGAGGAAGTCGATCAAGTCTCCGAGTATGTTCAGAAGCTGCATGACGGCGACATGGCGCAAAAGTCTCCTGCGTGGGAGAAGGGCAAGGAAATCTTTGCCGCGAACTGCGCGTCCTGTCACGGCGCGAATGGAGAAGGCGCTCCGGAGCAAGGCGCGCCGAGGCTTAACGACAATATCTGGCTTTACGGCGGCGATTTGAAGTCGATCAAGACTTCGATTTTCGGAGGCCGCGAAGGGCTTATGCCCGCATGGGACGGCAAGCTGGATGAGAGCACTTTGAAGAAGCTCGCAATATATGCGCACTCGCTGGGCGGCGGGAAGTAGCTCCCTGCTTTGCTATTCTTCGGCGCTAACTTCTGCGGCCTGTCGCGCGCGATTGGCGCGATGGCCGCTCATGGTTTCTCCCGCATGGGGCGAAATGGCAACATAGGGGATCGCGGACGTTCCCATGATTATCGCCAGAGCGAGGCAAGACGGCCAGAAATCGTGGGCGGCAAGATTTATGTGGCCATTGGCGCGGCGCGTCGCATCTATCATCAAGGCGGCGAGCGCTACGCCTAAGCTCAGCATGCATTGCTGCAGGGTGGTGTAGAGCGTATTCGCGCGGCTCAACAGGCGTTCCGGCATGTCGGCATAGGCGACGGTATTTAGCGACGTGAATTGAAGGGAGCGAAACGCGCCTCCGGCCACAAAAACTATAAACATCAACCAGATATGCGTTCGCGGCGTAAAAGCGACGTAGAGCGCGAAGAACGCGGCGCACAGCAGCGCGTTAGCGAACAGCACACTGCGGAAGCCCCAGCGGCTCAGAATTGGTTTCGTGAAAAATTTGGTCGGGATAGCGCCTATCGCTCCGGCAATCAGGAGCCATCCGCAGTCGATCGGAGTCATGCCGAATCCACTTTGCAACATGACCGGCAGAAGAAACGTCATGGCGCCTGTGGCGATGCGAAAGAGCGAGCCGCCAATCACCGAGGCTCGGTAGGTCGCATAATTCATCATGCGCGGATCTATCAGAGGAGCGCTGACTTTGCGGATATGCATGGCATAGAGCGCAGCCAGAGCGACGCTACCAGCGAGCATCGCCGCCGTCGCGCTCGCAGGAATCATCTGCCGTCCGACAGTTTCGCAGCCAAAGACGAGGCCCGCCATGGCGAGGCTGATCATGACAAATCCGGCGAAGTCGAACCGCTCGGCGTTTTTTTCGTGGACATTGGCTACGTATTTGCGCACGAGTATAAATCCCAATACGCCAATCGGCATGTTGACGAGGAAAATCCAGCGCCATGAGAGGTGGGTCGCAATCCAGCCGCCCAAGGGTGGGCCAACAAGGGGGCCGATCAAGGCAGGAGCCGCCATCCACGCTATGGCGTCTACGAGTTGCGCGCGCGGGACCGAACGCAGCAGCACAAGCCTGCCTACGGGCGTCATCATCGCACCGCCAAGCCCTTGCAGAATTCTCGCCAGAACAAGGCTGAGGAGATCCCATGACAGACCGCAGGCAAGGGAGCCGACGGTGAACACGACTATGGCGGAAGCGAAGACCGTCCTTGCGCCAAACCTGTCGGACATCCAGCCGCTGAGGGGAATGAACATTGCGAGGCTCAGCATATAGGCGGTCATCGCAAGGCTAAGGTGCAGCGGGCTGGCGTCCAGCGCGCGCGCAATGGTCGGCAAGGCGGTCGCGATGATCGTGCTGTCGAGATGCTCCATGAACAAAGCGCTTGCGACGATCAGGGATGTAATCTGCGGGCGGGACATATTGATCTTGATCATGCTTTCCTAACAGTCTGCTAAATCTTTTTTCGCTACCCGTTCGGGCAATAGGGTCTTTGCGTCAGTTGCGATTGCATGTATACCCATCGCGCGTGAAGAGTTGGCAAGACCGTCATTGCGAGGAGCCGCAGGCGACGTGGCAATCCAGAGCTTTTGGCGCTTTTCTTGTGACTCTGGATCGCTTCGCTCCGCTCGCGATGATGCCAACGCTTGAAGTAAGAGAAGCATAGTATGTTTGGTTTCCATTGTATCGGGAGGTGGCGGCATGTCACGCAGAAACAAAGAACATCTTGCGCAAAATAATTCCGATGCCTCCGTACGCGATGCGTTGGCGAAGGCAGCGCTTGCGCAGGTGGCGCAGGAAGGCTGGACGCGCAAGGCGTATGCGCAGGGGATTCTCAAGTCTGGCGTCTCTCGCGGCGAGGCGGATTTATTGTTTCCGCAGGGATTGCTTGACGTTATCGACTGGTTGGATGCTTTGAGCGATGAAGCGATGCATACGCGGATTGCCGCAGAACCCGATTTTATGCAATCTCGCATGCGCGACAAAGTTACGTTCGCGATTCGCGCGAGGCTTGAGGCGCGCGCGCCCTATCGCGAGGCGGTGAAGCGGCTGGTGGCTTGGTACGCGATGCCGTTGCATGCGCCACTGGCCGCGAGAAAAGTCATGACGGCGGCGGACGCGATATGGAAGGCGGTGGGGGATCGCTCGACAGATTTCAGCTTCTACACGCGGCGGATGATGCTGGCGGGCGTTTTGAAGGCCGTCACGCTGTTCTGGATCGGCGACGAGTCGACAGGAAGCCGCGCGACATGGGACTTCCTCGACCGCCGGATGGCCGATGTCATGCGCTTTGGCAAGACCATCAGCCTGCTCAAAGAATGGTCGCCCGCCGAGATCGTGGAGATGGTGGGGAGGAGGATCAGGCGGGCGTGACGCTTATCTTATAACAACACGGTCGCAACGCAGGGCACATGTGTTTTGTCCGACTGTGAACACGCAACATCTGTGACCATTGCCCTTGTTTCCGCTAGAGAGCGATGAACTTCTTATACAGTTATCGCTTCCAAGATCACCGCTAGAAAATCCTTCGTCACTCAGTTCTGACGACGTTTTTCTAAATACTTCTATCAAACATTCATCTGCTATAGGCGATAAGGAGCTAGTGGATGCTCCTACTTCAGAACACAAAAACCTTTTAGAGCATATCCCCCCCCCCATTAAACGTTCGTCTGTTTGGCCATTTGTATCAGCTGCGAACGCTGGCGATGCTATTAGCGTAATGAATAGCGCTATAAGGGTAAGGATGCGCATTTTGGCTCACCATAATGTTAAGGTTGATAGCGAATCAATTATCAGTCTGCTGAAAAACGTTTTTGACGGTTTTCGCAGTTGTTTTTTCTCAATGAGTTAGGCGATGTCGAACGCACGATGTTCTCATATTGTTCAGGTTTTTCAGCAGACTGTTAGGAGACATTGCTGCATAAAATTATAATAAGTTCAAGATTGAAATGCTGAAGCAAGCCACACGAGACAGTGTGTAGCTTGCTTTGTTGCATTTATGCTTGTTATTTAGCCTTAAATTCGCGAGTAATTTTGTGTTCGATAGTGTCCTGACGTCTCTTTTGCTCACTTAATTCCTTTCTTAATTCATCATTTTCGCTTTTTAATTCTTGAATTGCCTCGATCATTGGGGCGATCAGTTCATGATATGCTACTGATTTCATGCCATCTTTGCCATCTGTCGCCACCAAGCCTGGGTAAACTTTTTCTAAGTCCTGCGCAACAATTCCCAACGATTCTCTTTCTGAGCCGTTCATTTTATAGCTTACAGGCTCAATTTTCATGATTGTTTCCAATGAACCTTTTAGTGGCTTGATACTGTTCTTCAAATTACGGTCTGATTTATAGAAGAACACTTCAGCGAATGCTTCTGTGACACTTAAGTTTGTGGCTATCACATCCCCTTTTACAGCAATGGCTGGGCTACAAGCTGCGTCATATGTCAGTTTGTTGTTAACGGTTAATAACGGATCATTTGTTCTCGTACACCATGTGTTGACGCTAATAATTTCCCCTTGTTGCGGCATCAAACCAAGTGGGAAGGAAAAGTTAATGAACGGAACCATTACAGAATACTTTCCTGATGCGGTGAATGTTGTAGTTAGTACACCGTTCTGAAAGTTACTCCCGTTGACTCCTCCGCCTAAATCAATTGTCCCCCCTCGCATATTTATGTTCCCTCCTCCAGACGCGACATCTTTTGGAGCCATGTTAATGTTGGTTGGGGTTGGCGTGGAAGTCTGCCCCATAAAGAGGTCGGTGACCATGGTGTTGAAGTGGAAGTTTGAATCTCCATTCATGGCGATTCTGGCGAGCCAAGGCATGGCGGAGCTGTCTTCGGGCGACGAGAAGGTGCGTGACGCGACGTGGCCGCTTGCGGTATTATTCAAATTATATTCGCTGGTTCTTTGGCTCCATGCGCCAAATGCGCCGCATGCCCATCCGGAAGTCGGGTTTCCACAAATGTTTGCCGTATAGATAAATCCGCCATCGGCCCCGATCTGGGCGCTGATGCGACCGCCGGAGCTGTCGGGGATTGTGTCGCCGCCAACTGTGACAATCATAAAGGAATAGGTGCGCGGCGGTTCCGGTTTGGCAGGATCCGGGACGGCGTCGCGTCTGATGCCGATGGCGAAAGTCTGCCCATAGGCGTTTACGCTTGCGGCGCTGAAGCCGGGAGGCAATAAGTTACACCAAGTTTCGGCTCTTGTTTGTGTAAGTGGTACGTATCCTCCCAACTCGCCTTGCAAAGCTGCGTCGTTTTTGCAGTTAGCGTTTCCGGCTACTGTGGCTGGTAAAGGCAAATTGAACTGCACATTGTTTCTGGCCGCTCCCGATGATCCATTATACGTCATAAACTGCTGTCCATCTGGAGACGCTAGGAACGCCTTGACTGCCGTGATGAGCTGTTCTTGCTGGGTCGCGGCGGTCGAGTCTTTGATTTGCTGGTTGCCGCCCGCGAGCAAGCGCCAGAGGCCGACGAACAGGACGCCGGCTATCGCCAGCACAATCGCCAACTCGATCAGCGTAAAGCCTCGGCGCGACGACGTGGAATGGATTTTCATCATGGGCTGTTTCTCCTAGGTAATTCGCGAGGTGGTTGCGTTTGTGATCATGGTTCGTCTTAGTACCCGTCAGCCGAGCTGATGATGGCGATGGAACCTTCCTTCACATAGGAGGAAGGAACGTCGTATGCGATGGGAAAGGTCGTCTGCGTCGCGGCGTCCTTGATGCCACCAAAGGAGATTTTTCCGTTTTTGACCGTGCCATGTGTATAGGGCGCCGCTTTCGCGACGTTGCGGAACTGCTGCGCCAGATCGGACATGGTTATGCTTGTCTGATACTTGGTTGGCAAAACAATATAGCCGGGCGCAGGACCTGTTGTTGGCGGCGGGACCCAAGTCAGCACATAGCGTCCGCCCGTAGCAGGCATATAAAGCACGGAATAGAACTGAAAATACTGGGCTTTATAGTTTGAGGGGAGATGCACCAGTTCGCACGTCGGGCCGCCTGTCGTGACGCTTCCCAGCGTGCCAGCGCTGTTTGTCACTACGCCGCTGCCTCCTCCGCACGCGGCGGCGTTGGGGCATAGTCCGCCAGAGCCGGGGAGCGTGACATCCGTCAGGCTACAGCCTGTGGCGACCGGAGAATAACCGCCTTTCAGTACGCTCACGGCCATCGAGACGGCGCCGACGTGCCAGTCCTGCATCGTTTGCGCAAAACCCGTCTGGCCAGCGGCGATTCGGGCCGTCTGGGCCGTCAGAATCTGGCCGTATATGCCGATTAGGCCGATGACAAGCGTTACGAAAACCAGCAAATACATAGACTTATAAACTCCTCCTGCGCGGGATGCCCTCGCTTGAGATCATATTGCAGCGTGTTTCATAACAACTCGTTAATATCGCACGGATCGTTTGGGGAATTACAGTCTACTCATCGCACTCCAAAAGTTGGGGTATATTCCGTACGATTGAAAACCCGAAAAAGCAAAAAGGGCTGTCATTCCGCACGAAGCT
>JBEOJY010000044.1:0-47957 GCA_040275305.1 Bdellovibrionales bacterium
ACGCGGCAATCCAGAGCAGCAAGAACAATCCTTTACGGCTCTGGATCGCCACGTCGCCTTCAGTAAGGCTCCTCGCGATGACGGCGCTTGTTGCTTTTTCGGGTTTCCAATCGCACGGAGTATAGGTTCAGGCTTTAGTTGCTCTGAGGCTTTCGCAAATTATTTGCGATGGAGTTTGCAAGCGCAGGCATTGTTGGCCGTTGTGGGGCAGCTTTTACAGGTAACTCTTTAGGGTTACTTTTTGGGCTGAGCAGGTCGAGATTATGGTAAGCGGCATTTCCAAATATGATCAGCGCTGTTGCTGCTAGAGAGCCATATTTAATAGCTTTGCTTGTTCTGCTTTCAGACATTGGATATCTATCCGTACTAATATGGTTGCGCAAAATTTGTATGGCGGTTTATATGTGAAAATAATACTTACTGTCAATCATTTAAATTACTTTCTTTATGTATTTTGTCACGCTGTCTTACAGCAAACAGCTTTGATAAATCAGTAGAAATGAGCCGAAAACACCATTCCGGCGAACGCGAATCCAGCGCGCCGCATCTGCGGCGCGAAAAGATTATGATTCCAACCACACCTTGTTTGTCCATTATGCTTCATTATGCCTTTTATTACATCTCTCTCCGTGTTGCGAAACTTGCGGGGGCGGCATCGAGGATTGAAGGGGTAGAGGGTGTGACTTCGAGCACGGCGAGTCCACGTTCGACGAGGCCGTTAGGGCGCAGGCGGAAGATGCCGTCGAGGCCGGAGAATCCTCCCGGATTGGTTAGGGCGTAGGCGTCGTAAGCGGCTCCGCGACGAGCCAGAACGGCTGCCATTGCGGTCGTGTCGTAGGCGAGTGTCGCGAGGCGTGACGGTTCCTGTCCGTAGGCTCTCTGGTAGCTCGCGACGAAATCCCGGCGGGCTGCAGGGTCAGTGGCGGCGTACCAGCCTCCGACGAGGGCGGGGATGCGCAGGCCAAGTCCCGGCACGTCCCAGAGCCCTGTACCTAGTGGCTTTACATGGTCGGGACCAAGCCCCATTGCTGCCAATCGGTTGGCGAGCAGGGTGAGATCGTCTCCGCCTTCGGGCAGCAGCAGCGCATCGAACTGGCCGCGTTTGGCTGTTAGCGCGTTGAGGCAGGGGAGGGGGGCGGAGGACTGAGCGTGGGCTGCTTTGAAATCGCAGGTTTCAATGGCGGCGATCGTACCGCCGTTTCGCGCGACGGCCTCACGGAAGACGTTGCCCACTAGCTCGCCATAGGAATCGCGAGGTAACAAGGCTGCAAAACGGCGTAAGCCTTTCGTTGCGGCGAAGGCGATGATGCGCTCGACCTGTTCTTTCGGCGAAAAACCCATGATGTAGACTCCTCTTTCTGCTTTTGATGCGTCAGAGGACAGCGCGAGGACGTTCAGGTTCGCTTGTTGCGCGATGGCGCGGACGGCAGGAACATTGGCAGCGAACAGTGGTCCAATGAGGATTTGCGCGCCGTTTGCGATGGCGTCTTTTGCCGCAAGTTCCGCTTTTTCGCCGCCGCTTCCGGTGTCGCGTGGCATCAGTTCGAATCCGGTCGCTTCGGTGTCGAATACGGCTTGTTGGGCGGCGTTCAGCATGGTTTGGCCCAGCGAGGCATGGGGGCCGGACAGTGGTAACAGGATGGCGGCTTTGCGCTTGGCCACTTCAGGCGCCACTCTGCCCACGGCAGGTATTGGGGCTGATTTCCCGGTCAAAGGCGGTAAAACGCGGGTGGCAAGTTCCTGGGCTTCGACGCGCGGGACAGGGGAGGCGTCTGGCGGCGGCATGAGATTTTTGCGGGCGGCTTGTTGGCGTTGGGCTTCTATCTCTGCGTCTTTCGCCGATTTGGCGGCAGGCTGGGCCTTGGCAGGGCGTTGAGCTAGAGTGTCATCGGATGAACCAAACCACGAGGATGGACTGACCCATGAAGGAGATTGCGAACAAGCGCTCAAAGCAAGCGCAACAAGGGCTAGGCTTGTCAGCGCCCGCATCTTCTGGAAAGCACAAAAAAGTGAAGTCGCCATCGCCGGATTATCCCTTGCTTGCTCGGAAGGTGGTTGAATGCTGCTCTGAAATTAGCTGGGATGATGGCGCGTGTAAATTGCCTGCAGGATTATATGTTGTGGCGACACCGATCGGGAATTTGGGCGATATTACGTTGCGGGCTTTGGCGATTCTCGCTGGGGTTGAGGCGGTGGCTTGCGAGGATACGCGCGTGAGTGGCGCTTTGCTTTCCCGCTATGGGTTGCGCAAAGAGCTTATGGCTTGTCACGATCACAATGAGGAAGCGGTTGCGGCGAAGATTTTGACAAGGATCGAAGGGGGGGCGGCGGTCGCTCTTGTGAGCGATGCGGGGTTGCCCTTGATTTCCGATCCTGGGTTCCGGCTTGTGCTTGCGTGCCGAGAAGCAGGGGTGCCTGTCACGGTGCTTCCGGGCGCTTGCGCGGCGGTGACGGCTCTGGCGGGGGCAGGCCTTGCGACTGATGTATTTTTATTTGCGGGGTTCTTGTCGGCCAAGAGCGCGGCGCGGCGCAAGGAGTTGGAGCGTTTGCGGGATGTTCCCGGGACGCTGATCTTCTATGAAGCGCCGCAAAGAGTTGCCGCGATGCTTGGCGATTGCGCGCAGGCGTTGGGGGAGCAGCGGCCTGCGGCTGTTGCGCGGGAACTGACCAAGCTCTTTGAAGAGACGCTGCGTGGGAGTCTCGGCGAACTGGTGCGCATGTATGATGAATGCGAGGTCGAGACGCGTGGGGAGTTCGTGATTTTGGTTGGCGCTGCGCCGAGGGACGGGGCGCAAGAATCTGCGGTCGATCTTGAGGCGTTGCTTGGGCGCGCGCTGCAATCGCATAGTTTGCGCGATGCGGTCGATGCCGTCAGCGCGGCAACAGGATTGCGGCGAAGCGAGGTTTATCAGTGCGCGCTGAGGATTTCTGGGAAGGGAGAAAGGTGATGCGTACGGCCTATAATCTCGGGCTTTGGGCTGAGGCGCGGTGTCGCGCAAGCCTTGCGCTTCAGGGTTACAGGATCGTCGCATCGCGATATAAAACGCCTGTGGGCGAGATTGATATCATTGCAATGAGAGATGATGTGCTGGCTTTTGTCGAGGTCAAGGCGCGGCCTGATTTGGGGCAAGCGGCGGAGGCTGTCTCGTTGCGTCAGAAGAAGAGGATCGTTCGCGCAGCCCAGCACTTCGCGCTGAAGCATGGCGCGAAATTTGCCAGATGCAATTGGCGTTTCGACGCGATGCTGGTTGCGCCGTGGCGATGGCCACGGCATATCGAGAGCGCGTGGCGTGAGGATGAGGTGGCTCTGTGTGGATCTGGTATGTCTTGGCGGCGGTGATCTGTTTGGTGGCTTCGTGCGAGTATTTCGCTTGGCGGACTGGCGTGCCGACCATCGCTTCTTTTCCTTCGGCGCGGCGCACCATTCTCGAAGCGTTGCGCGAGGCGTTTGCAAGCGGGGACTTGCCGCATGGCGCGTCGATCCTTGATCTTGGGTCCGGGAGCGGGAAGCTTAGCTTGTGTATTGCTCAGGCGTTTCCCGATGCTCATGTCATCGGTCTTGAGCTTTCGTGGGTGCCGTGGGCGATATCGGTTCTGCGGCAGCGTCTGCTCGGCGTGAAAAATTTGCGTTATATACGCGCCGATTTCTGGCCCTATGATTGTTCCAAGATTGACGCTGTGGTTACGTATTTAACAGAGAACATCATTGAGAAAGTCGGCGATAAGCTTAAGCGAGAGATGAAGTCTGGCGCGTTTGTGCTTGCTAATGACACTGCGTTGCGCGGCGACTGGATTCCGGTCGCGGCGCGCGAGACGGGGCTGTTCGGCATGAAGGTTTATGTGTACAGGCAGGGGGATCGGGTTTAATCTTCCTCGTTATGAGCGGGTTTTCATCCAATCCTTTGGCGGCTGGCGTTGTTATCGGTCGGTCGGTCTATGCGACTGATCCAGCGAAGACGCGTGGGCGGCTTAAGCTGGAACCACGCAGCGCGACGCGCACCGAATTTCAACGTGATCGCGACCGGATCGTGCATTCGGGCGCGTTCCGCAAGCTGCGCAACAAGACGCAGGTGTTCATCGAGAGCGAGGGGGATTATTACCGTACGCGGCTGACTCACTCGCTTGAGGTGGCGCAAATCGCGCGGTCGGTGAGCCGCGCTTTAGGGCTTGACGAGGATCTTACCGAGGCGCTCGCGCTCGCGCATGATCTTGGCCACACCTGTTTTGGACATGCGGGCGAAGATGGGCTCGATGCCGCGATGGCTCCCTATGGCGGGTTCGATCACAACGAACAGACTTTCCGCGTTCTTACGATGCTGGAAAACAACTATGCGGCATTCGATGGATTGAATCTGACGTGGGAGACTTTGGAAGGGGTGGTCAAGCATAACGGGCCTATGCGTGGGCCGTTGTTTCCGACACTGGCGGCGTTCGCTCAGGAATACGATCTTGAGCTTGGAAGCTTTGCGGGGCCAGAGGCTCAGATTGCGTCGTTGGCCGACGATATCGCTTATAATACGCATGATATGGACGACGGGCATCGCGCGGGTTTTTTCCGACTCGACGATCTGGAGGGGTTGCCTTTGTTTGGGGGCGCACTTGATGCGGTGCGGCAGCGTTACTCTGGGCTTGAGAATGAGCGACTCATGCGCGAGGCGGTGCGCGAGGTCGTGGGCGCGATGGTGGGAGATCTTTTGGAGACGACGCGCGCGCGTATCGCGGTTTTATCACCCCGTTCGGTTGAGGATATTCGCCGGGCTTCGTCGGCGGTTGCGGCGTTCAGTCCGGCCATGGAAGAGTCTGTCGACGCGCTTCGCGCGTTTTTGCATGAGCGCGTATATAAACATAGCAAGGTTGCCCGGATTTGCGTCAAGGCGAGGCGGATCGTGGCCGAGTTGTTCCGGTTCTTTATGGAAGAGCCGGGATGTTTGCCGGGAGCGTGGCAACAACGCGTCGAGCGTGAAGGGCAAGGCGTTGATTCTGATGCGGGAAAGGCTCGCATCGTTGCGGACTATATCGCGGGCATGACGGACCGATTTGCGGCGCAGGAACATCGGAAGCTATTTTTTGCAGAATCCATTATTTAACGTGGCCAAGGCTTTGTTCGTTGATAAAAAGTGCCCGTTGCTCGCTTGTTAATCCGCAGTTTTTCAGCTTAATATGAAGGCCTTTCAATTTGGCGCAGGGATAACAGTTTATGACGGTTTTTAAGACATATCATGAAGTAATTGCTGCGGCAGCCCTTGATGCTGCCAAGCAGGGGGCGTTGACGTTGTCGCAGGAGCGGGAGACGTGGCCAGCTTTTGTGGTCGAACCGCCGCGCGAAGCCGCGCATGGCGATTTGGCGACTAATGTGGCGATGGCTCTGGCGAAGGTTGTCGGCAAGCCTCCGCGTGTGATTGCGGAGATATTGAAGCCTTTGCTTGAGGCCTATGGCTCAGTTGCATCCGTCGACATTGCGGGGCCGGGGTTTATAAATTTGCGGCTCAAGCCGGAAGTCTGGCATGACGAGATCCGGACGATCCTGAAGGAAGGGATTGCCTATGGCGAGAGCGCGATGGGGCGTGGCGTCAAGGTTGATGTCGAGTATGTTTCGGCCAATCCTACCGGACCGATGCATGCGGGGCATGTGCGCGGCGCGGTGCTGGGCGACGTGTTGGCGCATTTGTTGGCCAAGGCGGGCTATGACGTAACGCGCGAGTACTATTTCAACGATGCGGGCGCGCAGGTCGATGTGTTGGCGCGGACGGCGCATTTGCGCTATCGCGAGGCGTTGGGAGAGGTTATCGGCGATATTCCCGAGGGGCTGTATCCGGGCGAATATCTCAAGGATGTCGGCGCGGCGTTGGTGGCGCGTGATGGAGAGAAATGGCGCGGCAAAGCGGAAGCAGAATGGCTTGTTCCGGTGCGCGAGTTCGCGGTTGCGCATATGATGAAGATGATCCGCGAGGATCTTGACTTGATTGGCATTCATCACGATGTCTTCACCAACGAGCGCGAGCTGATTGAAAATGGAAGTTTGCAACGCGCGTTCGACGCTTTGGAAAAGCAGGGGCTGATTTATGTCGGCACCTTGCCGCCGCCCAAGGGCAAGGTGATGGAGGATTGGGAGCCGGTTCCCCTTACCCTTTTTCGCTCGACGGCGTTCGGCGACAGCACTGATCGGCCTTTGAAGAAGCGCGATGGAAGCTGGACTTATTTGATGCCTGATATCGCGTATCACGCCGACAAGATTCGGCGCGGGTTCGCGTTGATGATCAATGTGCTTGGCACGGATCATGGCGGGTATCTGGAGCGCATGCGGCCCGTTGTCGCGGCGTTCAGCGAGAAAAAGGCTCGGCTTGAGGTGATTTTCAACAATATCGTCAAGGTGTTCAAGAATGGCGAGCCGGTGAAGCTTTCGAAGCGTTCCGGAAATCTGATTACCTTGCGCGAGATGGTCGAGCAGGTCGGAGCCGGGGCGGTGCGGTTCTTTATGTTGACGCGCGATCCCAAGTCGCCGCTTGATTTCGATTTCGCGAAGGTGGTCGAGCAGACGCGCGATAATCCTGTGTTCTATGTGCAGTATGCGCATGCGCGGTGCTGTTCGATTTTGCGTCATGCCGTGGAGGACGGGATTTTGTCCGAGAGCGATACGGCTTCTGAGTCTTTGGCGCGGATTCCGCTTACGGTCCTTACGTCATCTGATGAAATGATGCTGGTGCGGGGCATGGCCAACTGGCCGCGCGCGGTTGAAGCCGCAGCGCAGGCTTGCGAGCCGCACCGAATCGCTTACTATCTTATGGAGCTTGCGGGGCAGTTTCACGGGCTGTGGAACAAGGGGAATGATGATGCTTCTCTGCGTTTTATCGTGCCCGGAGACAAAGACTTGACGCGAGCGCGTCTGGCTCTCATCACATCTGTACGGACGGTGCTGCGGAGCGGCCTGTCGGTGATGGGATGCGAAGCTTTGGAGGAATTACGCAATGCTTGATAGATCTACGAGGGAACGTGAATCTGAAGTCCCTCCTTCCGAGATGCCGTTGTCCGCACCCGCCACTGCGGGGGCTGCCAGAAGACCAGTGCGTTCCGATTTTGCGCGTCTTGGACCTTCTTTTGCCGTGCGCCGCATCGCGGCGGCGGTTGTGGCGCTGGCCGTGTTGGGGGGCGCGCTTTACGTGGTGTTTGGGCTTAATGGCCGCAATCAACCGCAAGAAGTGCCGGTCATCAGAGCTGATGGCGCCTATAAGGAGAAGCCTGCGGCGCCGGGCGGCATTGATATTCCGCATCAGGACATTCAAGTCTATCAAAAACTTGACCAACAAGGGGGAGATGTTGCGCAGGCTGAGCATCTGTTGCCTCAGGCGGAGATTCCTCAGAAGGAGCTTATGCCTTCTAGTCCTACCACGTTTTCCGAGAATGCCGCGATCGAAGCCGCTCATTTGTCGCCTGCGTCTGACAATGCCGCTTCGTCTGCGTCCGGTCATGCGGCAGTTTCTGACGCGAGCGCGTCTATTTCTGAGCGTGGGGCGGCGGTTCAGTCTTCCGGGGGCGTGGCTGGCGGAGCAACGCACGTTAATGAGACGCCTGCTTCTGCGGACGCGTCTTCTTTTTCCGTATCGTCTTCGATTCCGGTCGCTACGACTTCGTCTCCGGTTGCGCATAGCGGCAATGAGGTCAATGGCTCCGCTGGTTTCAATTCGACAGGGGGGGCGGCGAAAACCGTGGCAGTTGCTCCTGCGACTTCTCATGTTCCGACGTCTTCCGCGCAGAGCGTCGATGCAACGCCGCCTTCGGCTGACAAGAAAATGGCTGCGGTGTTGGCTTCTACTGTGCCGAAAGTCAAACCTCAGCCGTTACCGTCGCAGCCTGCGGCTCCGGTCGCGTCTTCGGCTGGTGGCGGGAAGAGGGGGGCCGTGCAGCTTGCTTCGTTTCCCGACCGGGTCGTGGCGGAACAGGCGGTTGATAAGATGCAGGCTAAATATGCCGCTTATCTTGGTGGAACCAAGCTGCGCGTGGTCGAAGCCGACTTGGGGGCTAAGGGGATTTATTATAGAATACAAAGTCAGTTCCTTTCGGAAGCTCAGGCCAGAGAGATTTGTTTCGCGTTGAAGAATCTGAAGGCAGGGTGTTTGTTTGTTCGTCCTTAAATCGGATCTTGAGAAGATTGTTCGTCCGCGAGAGGGCAGTAGACCATTGCCTGTGGCGTTCGGGTGCTCGTGGACAGAGCTGACTGTGGCCGAGCGGCGTTTTTTCGCCGATGTCAATCCGTTCGGGTTCATTCTTTTTCGACGCAACTGCGAGAGTCCCGATCAGGTGCGATGGTTGGTGCGAGAATTGCGCGCGACGGTCAATCGGGCCGATGCGCCAGTGTTTATCGATCAGGAAGGCGGGCGCGTCGCGCGCCTGCAACCTCCAAGGTGGTCAAAGCAGCCAGCTGCGCGGTTGTTTGGCCAGATTTATCAAGAGGATCCCGACTGGGCGTTAGAAGCTCTCCAGATTTCGACGAGGATTGCCGCGCATGAGCTGGCTGATCTTGGAATTACGGCCAATTGCGCGCCGGTTGTTGATCTCTTGTTCGATGATGGGACGGCCGCTCTGGGCGACAGATGCTATGGGGGCAAGCCTGAGATGGTTGCTGCGCTCGCGCGCGTTGCGGCTG
This sequence comes from Bdellovibrionales bacterium, assembly GCA_040275305.1. Taxonomy (GTDB): domain Bacteria; phylum Pseudomonadota; class Alphaproteobacteria; order UBA9219; family UBA9219; genus JBEOJY01. The sequence goes on from JBEOJY010000044.1 coordinate 8,642, forward strand.
AAACCATGCTGAAATGTGGCGTGTTGCCGGTTCTGAAGCATTTTCCTGGCCATGGGCGGATGAGATTGGATCCGCACAAGACCTTGCCAACTATCACGGCGTCGCGGGCCGAACTCGAAGGCGAGGATTTCGTTCCTTTCGAGCTGTTGCGCGACATACCGTGCGGCATGACTTCCCATGCGGTGTATGAAGCGCTTGATTCGAACAAGCCTGCTTCGCTTTCGACTACGATTCATCAGGAGATCATTCGCGGCGCATTGGGTTTCGACGGGTTGCTATTGTCGGACGATTTGGCGATGAAGGCTATCATAGGCGTGCTCGACAATTTGGCGCTGCGGGCTATTGAGGCTGGGACGGATGTTGTGCTGCATTGTTCGGGCAACATGGACGAGATGCGATTGGTCGCTTCGAGGTTGCCTGTGATGAGCGATCCTTCTTGGGCGCGATGGCTGCGCGCCAAGGAAATGGTTTCGGCGGTCGATCAAGGCTACGATTCCGCCGATGACATTGCTCGACTTGATACATTGTTGGGCGGTTTTGCGGGAGCTGTCGCTACCGGGATGGGCCGTGATCCGACGGAGGCAGTTTGAGCGCTTTCAGAGGATTTTAGCCTTTGGGAGCAATAGAGATGCCGATTATGAAAAGTTTCCAGGCATTTGCTTCCTCGATGACGGAATCGCGGTCGAGTATGAGACTTCGGCTTGCTTCGATGGCGATGCCGCATAGACCTGCTGCGGCGGCGGTTTGCACCGTGCCGGGGCCGATGGTCGGAAGGTCGTAGCGGTTGTCTTGTTGCGGCTTGGCGAGTTTCACCAGCACGCCGCCGGGGCCTTCGCGGCGTAGGGCGGCGCAGCGTTCCATCAGGGCATCGGTGCCTTCAATGGCCTCCACACCCAGCACGAGGCCTTGCTGCACGATCACGGATTGGCCGATATCGAGGTGGCCCAGCGTTTGGGCAATTTCAATGCCGCGCGCGATGTCCTTGCGCGCGTCGTCGTCGGGTTCAAGATTGCCTATTTTTCCTTCGCGCGCGAGCAGGCCGCCGAGCACTTCATGCGCACCCACGACGCGGATGCCGCTTTCTTCTTCGATGGCTTGGCCGATGCAGCGCAACAGCGCGTCGTCGCCCAGCGCTTTGAGGCCGATTTTTGCCAGCACCTTGAAGGCGAGCGCGTCTGGCTTGATTTCGGCCAGAGATGGGCGGCGCACGCGCCCGATCATGACGAGTTCCTTGACTCCTTGTTCCATCAGCGCGGTTTTGAGTCTGCTGGCTGCGCCGAGGGGAAGCCACAGGTGCGGCAGTCCGTTCGGGAAGGTGGCAGCGTCGGCTTGTCCTTCAAGTCCCACGACGAAGAAAGGGCGTCCGTCGCGCTGGCAGGCGTTGATTAAGCTGCGGGGCGCGATGCCGCCTCCAGCGAGGATGCAAAGTTTTGGAAGTGGAGATGCGTCCGTCATGATGCGGAAGCTGTAGATTGATTGTTTTCGGTTTTCGGCTGGCAGAGCGGGCGCGAGGCGGTGGCTCGGATGAAATCGACGATATTCAAGACTTGCGTCTGGTCTTTGTAATGCGCGGCTGTTTCTTCCAGACGTTCGGCCAGCGTGCCTTCCGGCGCAAAGAGCATGCGGTAGGCACCGCGCAGCGCCCGAACATCGTCGCGGCTGAAGCCTCGGCGTTCGAGGCCGACCATATTGAGTCCCGCCAGATGCGCGCGTTCTCCTTTGACGAGTCCGAAGGGGATCACGTCGCTTTCGACGCCCGACATGCCGCCGATGATGGCATAAGGTCCAATTCTTACGAACTGGTGCACAGCGGATAAGCCGCCGATGATGACGAAATCTCCGACTGTGACATGGCCTGCGAGCGTCGCGTTGTTCGCCATTACGACATGATTTCCGACGACGCAGTCATGCGCAACGTGGGATGCGACCATGAACAGGTTGTCATTACCGACGCGCGTGACCATGTTGCCGCCTTCGGTGCCGGGATTCATCGTGACATGCTCGCGAATCTGGTTGCGCTCGCCGATTTCCAGCGTCGAGGGCTCGCCTTTGTATTTGAGGTCTTGCGGGCGGTGGCCGAGCGAGGCGAAGGGATAGACGGTTGTGTCCGCGCCGATCCGTGTGCGTCCATCCACTACGACGTGAGATAGAAGTTTGACGCGGTCAGCGAGCTCGACGTTGGGGCCGATCATGCAATAAGGGCCGATCAATACGTCGTTGCCGATTTTAGCGGCAGGGTCGAGAATGGCGGTCGGATGAATCTGCGTTGCCATGAAATCTTTCGTTTGTCAGGGCAGATGCGTGGTAGCGTCCGCCACGTTATAGTTGCGCGTTTGCTCTTGTTGGCTACCCGGCTTGCGCATTGCCGTCTGATAGCGTTTCGGAGTCGCGCGGCACCAGCATGGCGGTGTAGGTCGCTTCGGCGCATAGCGTGTCGCCGACAAAGGCTTCTCCCTTAAACCGCCAGACGCTTCCTCGCTGGCGTTCCTTCACAACCTTAAGGTGGAGTTGATCTCCCGGAACGACGGGTTTGCGGAAGCGCGCGTTTTCGATGGTCATGAAATAGACGAGGTGCGTGTTACACCCGATGCCGTCGAGCGATGCGACGACGAGAGTCGCCGATGTTTGCGCCATCGCTTCGATGATGAGCACGCCCGGCATGATGGGATGGCCGGGGAAATGCCCTTGAAAGAACGGCTCGTTGACAGTCACGTTTTTGACGCCGATGCAGCTTTCGCTTGGTATCATGTCGATAACTCGATCGATCAGCAGCATCGGGTAGCGGTGCGGAATGCGCGCCATGATGCCCATGACGTCGATGACGGGTTCTATGGTTGTTTTGCCCTTGGACTTGTCCATGGATGTTGTGTCTCCGAATACCTTGCGGTAACGCGCGGGTGCGTTTTGGCCTCAGACTTAATAGCCTGATTGGGCCTGAAATATCAATAAGCTGCGTAAAGGCGTGGATAAAGCCCGTAGTTAACCGCCAGCCAGTGGTTTGATGTCGATATAGGCGTTTTTGCGTAAATCGCGCAGGAGGCGGCGGGCTAGCAGCTCTAGCTTCTCGGTGCCGAGAGAATTGACAATCGCGTCACGGTCGATTTTGCCTTCCGGCGCCAGCCGCCCGCACAGGAATACCACGAGAAGTCCTTTGTCGGTCGCGATAGGCTGGCTTCCCGATCCGACGGACAGGCCGCGCACTTGATCAGCAAGCCACGACGGCAGCTTGTCTTCTTTTACATTGCCGAGAGACTGCCATCTCCATCCGGGAAAATTTTGTTTAAGCTTTTCCGGTAGAGATTGGCATTCCGAGACGCTGGAACGCAGACGTTCGCCCTCCCGCATCAACTGGTCACGCGGTTCGGAGTCTGTGAAGGGCCGGAAAGTCTGTTGCAGGCTTAAGGTGATGTCCTGAGGGGTCACTGCGTTGCCATCGCCCAAGGTCACGATGCGCCGATCGCGTAGGGCGAGGATATGAATGCCACTGGAGGAACGTATCGGGTCGGAGATTTGGTTTGGCTGCATTGCCACTAACGCGCGGTTCAACTCGTCGGGTAGCTGGCCGCTTTGTATCCACCCCAGATCGCCGCCTGTCGCCGCTCCCGCGCTTTGCGAGAACTGGTGCGCCAGCGAGGGGAAGTTGGCTCCGCCCCTGATTTGTTGCACAAGATTTTCCGCGAACTGGCGCACTTGTTCTTCGTCTGTGGGCCGATCGACTGCGAGAAAAATTTCACTGACGTGATATTCGTCTTTTCCGACGTTGGCACGCATGCGGTCGATGGCGGCCTGCACTTCATCGTCACCGACATCGACGCGCGGCCTTAGCTCGCGCTGCACGACTTTCATCCACGAGATCCCGCCACGGACCTGTTGTTCCATGGCTTGTGGCGATGCGCCGTGCGCGGCTACGAAACTACGCATATCTCCGGGAATGCGGTTGTCGCGCGCGATACGTTCAAGAGCCTGATCGATTTCCACTTTTGATACTGTGATGCCAAGTTTCTTGGCTTCTTGAAGTTGGAGCTGTTCTTCAATCAGTCCGCGCAGGACTTGCGGCAGGATGCGTTGCGCGACTTCCGTCGTCGAGGCCATGCCGGAGGACAACATCGCGAGCTTCATGCGTTCGTTGAGATCTATGCTGGAGACGATGCCGTCATTCACCACGGCTACGACGCGGTTGCGCAATACGGGATTTGCGGATTGTTTTGGTTGAAAGGCCCGGTCGCTGGACGGGGCCGTGAGTTCCTCCGCTCCGGGGAGCTGATTTACACGTTGCGCCCAGCCGTGGACAGGGGCGAGGCTCAGGCCAATGAGCAGTAACAGGGATAGTACGAATCGCATGATGGCTATCCTATACCATGGAGGCTATGGACAAGGAAACGACCTGAATGGTCAATTCTTTCCTAATTTATCGCCTTGCTTTTGCCTGAATGCTGGCAATAATATTTCTTCCCGGTATTTTGTGGGAGGGGTTGCGCGCTATGACTACCGCAGGTGTACGGATTTCTGAAGCCGGAATGGAGGACATTTCATGCGTCCTTGCTTTTTTGGCGTTGATGGCTGTTGTTCCACTCGGCTTGCTGACGGTTCTTTTGTCCGGGCTCTTGATTTATCTGCTGGTTGAGTTCGGCGCCGAGGCGCTTAAGCGGATTGGCGTGTTGCCTTCGGTGGGGAGAATCATTCTGGTACTTGTCATCGCATCGGCGTTTATATCTTTGATTACGATTGGCGTGATCGCGCTTGTCTCACGCTTGACGCAGGGTCCGGAAGGGCTTGGGACGCTGTTGCGAACGATGGCAGACGCGCTTGATGGGTTGCATGGGCATATTCCTCCATGGGTCGACAACCTGCTTCCGTTCAGCTTCGAGGATTGGCGTGATGTGTTCGCCGAATGGTTGCGCGAACATGCGGCGCAGTTGAGCTTGGTCGGGCGGGATGCTGGAATGTTTCTGACACATTTGATCGTTGGCATGGTGATAGGAGGCTTGATCGCTTGTGGTTCAAAAGTTAAGGCTCAGAGTCATCCTCTGGCCAAAGCCCTTAAGAACAGGGCGGCTTTCCTGCTACGCGCTTTTCACCGCATCGTGTTCTCGCAGATCAGGATATCCGCATTAAACACCGTGATGACGGCAATTTTTCTTTTGGGAATCATGCCTGCGGTCGGAACACCTTTGCCGATGAGCCAGACCTTGGTCGCTGTGACGTTTATTGTCGGGCTGCTGCCTATTGTTGGCAACCTTATCTCCAACACGGTTATTACCTTGGTGGCGCTCAGCGTTTCGCCGACGGCGGCGGTCGGAGCGTTGGCGTTTCTTGTTTTCATCCATAAACTAGAGTATTTCGTGAACGCGCGTATCGTTGGTGGGCGCATTCATGCGCATGCGTGGGAGATTTTGATCGCGATGGTCGTGATGGAAGCTGTGTTTGGTATTCCCGGCTTGATTGCCGCGCCTGTTTATTATGCTTGTCTCAAAGATGAGTTGTCAGCCAGAGGGTTGGTTTAGGCGTGGGGCTTCTTTCCGTCAGGGAGCGCGTGCTGGAGGCGTTACGAGGAGTTGTTCCTTCCGGCGCTAGCCAAGACATTGTGGAGCTTGGGATCGTGACGGGGCTTGCGGTGCGTGAGTTGCCGGGTGGGGTGCGCGTGAGTTTTGCGCTTGAGGCGGAGCCTTCGCGTATAGCAGAGATGGAGCCGTTGCGCGCGGAAGCGGAGGCGGCGGTTAGGCGCGTTTCCGGCGTTGCGGTGGCGGTGGCGGGGCTTACGATCCCTAAAAAGAGCTTGCAGGGGGAGCGGGGTGAGGCAGGGGAACGGCATCCGGCGAAGATTTCGCTTCCGGGCGTCAAGCGCGTCATCGCTGTCGCTTCCGGCAAGGGGGGGGTTGGCAAATCTACAACTGCGGTTAATCTGGCGTTGGCTTTCGCACGGCTTGGGTTGAAAGTCGGGCTTGTGGATGCCGATATCTATGGACCGTCTATACCAAGGATGCTCGCGGTGTCCGGCAGGCCGGAGATACGCGGTGAAGATCGCAAGATGATCCCGCATCAGCGTTACGGCCTTTCTGTGATGTCGATAGGATTTCTCGTTACTGAAGACGCGCCGATGATCTGGCGCGGTCCGATGGTGCATGGCGCGGTGACGCAGCTTTTCCGCGACGTGGCTTGGGAGGGGTTGGATATTTTAGTCGTCGATCTGCCGCCGGGGACGGGAGATGCGCAGTTGACGTTGGCTCAATCGGTGCCGCTCGCGGGGGCGGTGATTGTTTCCACGCCTCAGGATCTTGCGTTGATTGACGCGCGTAAGGGGCTTGCGATGTTCCAGCGCGTGGGTGTGTCGGTGCTTGGCATCATCGAGAATATGAGCTGGTTTTTGTGTCCGCATTGCGGGGGGCGCAGCGAGATATTCAGCCATGGCGGGGCGGAGCAGGAGGCCTTGAAGCTTGGAGTGCCGTTTCTGGGGGCGCTTCCGCTTGATATGGCTGTGCGGGAGACTTCGGATGCGGGCGCTCCGATTGTCTACGCGCAACCGGATGGCGATATTGCGCGGATTTATGGCGCGATTGCAGCCAAGATTGAGGAACGGCTTTGAGGCTGACTAGCAGCCTTTATGCTGGCGTCAGGGCAGGCCTCGTGTGCCTGGCCAATATGGTATTCAAGCGTTGCGCGGCTGTGGGTGGTTTGATTTCTTGCATAATGGACAAAAGTGTGTGGCTGGGATCAAGTATTTGCTTGCAGGAAGCGGATCATTTTTTGGCGTCTTTCGGCCTTCAGGCCACGGTGGATTTTGACTTTATTTTTCCAGCGCGCAAAGGAGCCGTCGCAGCTGTTTGTGGTTGTCGGAATGGCGCGTTCTGGAAAACGTTGATAGGCGAAAACGTAGGGCGCATTCGAGCGCAGACTGCGGAGTGCGCTCCGCAGAAGGCTTTGCCACCCACTGCACTATGCAATGCTCCGCAAGCTACTGGCCGGAACGCTGGCAACAGATTGTCGATGACGGTGGGAGCTTCCTTGACCGATGGGGAAGGCAAGCTACGAAACTAGGATGGCAGGCGTTGGACGTATTCGGGGTTAATCCCTCTGGCCCCCGAACTGCGCTATGACGGCATGGGGCTGATCCCCTTGCTGCAAGGCCGACCTGTCATCGCCATCACAGACAGCGCCGCCCGCATCGACTGCGGGCGTGGCATAACTCAGACCTACCAGCGAACCCAGCGCTTTCAAGCCGCCTGTCTGTGGGACGTGGACAAGCGCAAATGAATTTCCAGACAAGTACGCGCGGGCACGAGGATAAAGATAAAGACAGGCGAATTTCTATAATAGACCCAAATAGATAACCCTTGTTCCGCTCCATCCCCTCTCGTTGGCGTTTAAGTTGTGGGCCGCAAAAACGTCTTTGTGAAAATATCAAAGAAATTCAGAAGAATAATGAATGAAAATGGCGGGGCGAATGATACTTGGCAGCGAACATGCTCCAAATTAACGTGTCGATTTATAACGATTATATTTTTGGCGGCACTGTTTTTATGGTTAACTTAGCCAGCTTCTTACTTTTTGACAAAACTCACACGCGCCTTCAGCAAACCTTTTCCTCCATACCCAATCAGCAACACACCAACGAGTATATTTGTTGTTTGAATAAGCATCATTGGAACTGAAGATTTTATTGAATGAAAAAGAATGACAGCGCAGCCCATGAATAGGAACTATGGCGGAGGGGAGGAGATTCGAACTCCTGATAGGCATACACCTATAACGGTTTTCGAGACCGCCGCATTCGACCGCTCTGCCACCCCTCCGGTGCGCGGTAAGAAGGGCAATAAACATGGTTTCCGGTCCGGGATCAAGGGAAAATCGACCACTCCTCAGCCCCGTCGTTGCGGAGGAAAAGCCATAGATCCCCAAAAAACCAGCGCAACTAATGTTGGAAAATCCTTGCATTCAGGCCACTGACCCCCTATAAAGTCGCCTTCTCGCGCGGCGGAGCCATTGGCATGCCCGCCCGCAGACCAGACCATATTGACTAACTAAAAGGATACAAAAATGCCTAAACTCAAGACCCACAGCGGGGCTAAAAAGCGCTTTCGCGTGACCGCAAGCGGCAAGGTCAAATCCGGAGCCGCCAATCGCCGCCACTTCATGCGCCGCCGTTCTCAGGACATGAAGCGCACGTCGCGTCAGGGAATGATCCTGTTCAAAGCCGACGGCGAGAAAATCATCAAGCATTACCTGCGTCACGATTAAGGAGTAACCGCAATGGCTCGCGTCAAACGGGGCGTCACAACGCACGCCCGTCACAAGGAAATCGTCAAGCTCGGCAAAACCTATCGTGGCCGCTCTTCGACCAACTACCGCATCGCGATCGAAAAGGTCGAAAAGGCGCTGCGCTATGCCTACCGCGACCGCAAAGCCCGTAAAGGCGAATTTCGCGCGCTCTGGATTCAGCGCATCAACGCTGGCGTCCGCGAGCATGGCCTGACCTACGCCCGCTTCATCAACGGCCTCAAGAAAGCCGGCATTACGCTCGACCGCAAACAATTGTCTGAACTGGCCGCCACGGAACCTTCTGCGTTCAAAACGTTGGTCGACAAAGCTCAGGCCGCGCTCAAAGCATAACCTTCCAAGCTCCGACCCATTATGGCGGCGGCCTCTGTCGAATTTCTCTTCGACAAGCCGCCGCTTTTATTTTGACCATTTCGCCTTTGCTCGCAAACAACGGAGTGCTAATCCTATCAACGCAAACCGTCTTGGCATATCAGGAAACAGACCATGTCCAGCACAACAAATGTTCCCCGCAACGACCTGTCAAGCGAACTCCGACAAGGCTGGCTGGCCTCCATCGCCAACGCATCCGACAGCGCCGCGCTGGAAGAAATCCGCGTCGCCGCGCTTGGCAAGAAAGGCGCTCTCACCGAAATGATGAAAACGCTCGGAAGCCTCCCCCCTGACGAACGCAAAGCCAAGGGCGCAGCCCTCAACGCGATCAAGGAAGAGCTGGCAACAACAATCGAAGCGAAGCAGACCGAACTGGCGCAGTTCGAAATGATAAAACGTCTGGAACGCGAACGCATCGACGTGAGCTTAAGTGCCCGCCCGCAACCGGAAGGCCGCATCCACCCGACCTCGCAAACGATAGACGAGATTGTATCGATCTTTTCCAGCATGGGATTTTCGGTCGCCAAAGGCCCCGATGTCGAAAGCGACCACAACAATTTCGAGCTTCTGAACTTCCCGCCCGATCATCCCGCCCGCGAGATGCAGGACACCTTCTTCCTGCCGCAGATCGGTGAAGAAAAGCGCGTCCTGCGCACGCACACCTCGCCGGTGCAAGTCCGTACCATGCTGAACCAAAAGCCTCCTATCCGCATCATCGCGCCAGGACGTACCTACCGCTGCGACTACGACATGACGCACACGCCGATGTTCCATCAGGTCGAGGGCCTCGTCATCGACGAAACAACGCATATGGGCGACCTCAAAGGCTGCCTGATTGAATTCCTCCGCGCGTTTTTCGGAATTGACGATCTTCCCCTGCGCTTCCGCCCCTCCTTCTTCCCCTTCACGGAACCGAGCGCCGAGGTCGATATCGGTTGCTCACGCAAGGGCGGAGAACTCAAGCTTGGCAACTACGGCGACTGGCTGGAAATCGGCGGCTGCGGCATGGTGCACCCGAACGTGCTAAAGAACTGTGGCATTGACCCTGAGAAATACCAAGGTTACGCCTTCGGCACTGGCATCGAACGTCTCGCCATGCTCAAATACGGCATCCCCGACCTGCGCACCTTTTTCGAGGCCGACACCAGATGGCTTAAGCATTACGGGTTTATGCCGTTAGATTTGCTTAGAACGGCTTGAATCATTAAATCATTCGTATCTTAAATCGCGGATTCAACTAGCCAATGCATTATTAGTTAGGAAGGCAAAAAGGAGTGACCTTTTGAGATTGTAAGGGGTTGCTGATGAAGAAGTATCAACGGAGCAATAACGAAGATCGCTGCTAGACCTGCGCTGATGGCGGTTTCGTAGGCCGCTATAGGCGTATGTCTATCGGGAGCACGATAGACATTCCGGCTTTTTGGGTTTGCCTGCGGATGGGGGCGGCCTAAGGCTGGCGCAGTTTCTATAAGACTTCTATGAGCGTTTCGATCTCTCGTTCGGCTTCCGCGAGGTCGTCGAGCAATTTTTTGTAGTTGGCGTTCAATTTTTTCAGACGAGCAGGGTCTTGATTGTCCTTGAAGCCTTCGGCTATCTCGCCTTCCATGATGTGTTTTTGACTGGTTATTTGAGTTATCAGAGCCTCTAGGCGTTGCGCTTCTCGTTCGAGGTTCGGCGCGGGGGATGCCGCCACGGTTTTTTCCGGCGCGCGCGATTCTTGTTTTGTTTTCTCGCGTTCCAGACGTCGCTGCCGGATGACTTGCTGGCGATAGGCATCGAGATCGTCGTCGAAGGGCGCGCATTTGCCGTTCGCGACCAGCCAGAGCTGATCGGCGACGCATTCGACCAGATGGGTGTCGTGGCTGACGAGGATGATCGCGCCGTTGTAATTGTTGAGCGCCTGCATCAGGGCTTCGCGCGCGTCGATGTCGAGATGGTTGGTGGGCTCGTCCAGCAGCATGATATGCGGCGCGTCGTAGCTCATGAGGCAGAACAGCAAGCGCGCTTTTTCGCCTCCTGAAAGTCCCCCAACTTTGGTGTCGGCCTTCTGTTTGTCGAAGCCGAAGCGGTTTAGCATGGAGCGGACTTTGACTTCGGATGGTTCTTGCATCGCGGCGCGGAGGGTTTCGAAGGGCGTCAGATCGACATCCAACTCATCGGTCTGGAATTGGGCGAAGTAACCTATTTTCAGCTGGCCGGATTTGCAGATTTCTCCCGCCATAGGCTTGAGACGGTCGGATAGAATTTTGATCAGCGTGGATTTGCCGTTGCCGTTGGCGCCTAAGAGGGCGATGCGGTCGTGGGTGTTGATCGTGAGGGTGACGGCGCGGAGGATCGGTTCTCCCTCCACGTATCCGGCATCGACCTTTTCAAGCCGGATGAGTGGCGACTTCATTTCTTTGGGTTCGGGGAAGGTGAAGGCCGTCACGCGCCCAGCGATCACGGCATCCACGATATCCATGCGTTCGATGGCTTTCAAACGGCTTTGCGCCTGTCGCGCCTTGCTGGCGGTGGCGCGGAAACGATCGACGAACTTCATCAGGTGCGCTTTTTGCGCCATTTGCTTTTCGTGCAGCGCCTGTTGGTTCAGGAGTTTTTCGGCGCGGCGGCGTTCAAATTGGTCGTAATTTCCTGTGTAGGGCACAAGTTTCTTGTTCTCGAGGTGCACGATGTGGTCGACGGTTTTATTGAGGATGTCGCGGTCGTGGCTGATGATGACGAGCGTTTGCTGGTAGCGCATGAGGAAGTTTTCCAGCCATACCATGGATTCAAAATCCAGATGGTTGGTCGGTTCGTCCAGCAGCAGCACATTCGGTTGAAGGAACAGAGCGCAGGCTAGCGCCACGCGCGCGCGCCAGCCGCCCGAAAAGGACGAGATCGGGCAGGCTTGCGCAGCTTCGTTGAAGCCAAGGCCGGCAAGAATGGAGGCCGCGCGGGATGGCGCTTCATAGCCGCCAATTTCGTTCAGTCTTTCATAGATGTAGCCGATCCGGTCGGGGTCCTCCGCCGTTTCCGCCTCCGTCAGAAGTTGGCAACGCTCGGTATCGGAGGCAAGAACCGTGTCGAGAATGGAGGTCCCATCATCTGGAATGTCTTGGCGCACGGTGCCGAGCGTCGCGCCCTTGATGAAGGATATCGCTCCGCCGTCCGGCGCGATTTCGCCGGTAATGATGCGGAACAAGGTCGATTTGCCTGCGCCGTTGGGTCCTACAAGGCCTACGCGCCATCCGGCAGGGATATTCAGCGAGACTTCGTCAAGTAATGTACGTCCCGCGATGCGGTAGGATAGTCCTTGAATAGAAAGCATGATCGAAAAGCGTCTTTCACATGAATGCTGATTTGTCGGTGGTTTGGTTTGTTAAGCCCGCCGGGAGTTGTAGTGGCATATGGCCTTCATGCCAATACTTGTTTGATGGTGGATGCAATATTTATTGCCGCATAAATATAATATATGTCATTATTTATGACCGTTTACTATATTGTGCCAATGTTTTCCTGGATTCTGGCTTTATGTTACGCAGTCTTCGCGCTTACCAAACAGTAGCGTGAGGTTGATGCGGCGGTTTTGATAGCCGTCCTTGAAGTCGATGCGGTCGGTTTCGTGGAAGAGGTTGGAGTCGAAAACTACGGCGCGGTTGGCGCGATGGGGGATTGTTGTCGGCCTGGCCCCAGCTTTTTGGAGGTAGTCTCGCGCGGTTTCCGCGCTGTCGTTGTATTTCGTGAAATCCCATTCGAGCGGGGCAGGCACGTCCCAGAGGGTCAGGCCTCCGCTTTGCGGGTCGCGGTTGGCGTCGTCAGGCGTTATCCAGAAATTGACATTCACGGCGGCGAAGTCGGCATGAAGCGCGACGCCTTCCATGAGGCTGTCGTATTTGAATGCCCAGAACTGGTTGAGCGGAAACGATCCGAGAATATAGGGGCAGGCGGCGCGGAGTTCTTCGACAATTTGAGCGAGCAGGGGGGGGCCGAGGCCATGTTGCGCCATCGCGCCTAGGTATCCGGCTTTGTATACGCGCCTCCAGATGGTCGAGCCCCAGCAGTAGCGGCGAAGCTTGTCCAGCGCTGGTTCGGTCAGCAAATTGTCGATGACGAGGATGCGTGGGGATGCGTTCTGCCAACGTTGCGCGATGTCCGGCGCGAAAGAGGTATAGTTGATGGCGCGGTCCGGCACGCGAGTTCCTTCTTCGATATGGAACTGGCCGGGGGAGGTCTGGTGAAGATAGGCAGCCTGTTCGGTATCGTGCCTTGTTTTGTGATCCGGGGCGGCGAATTTCTGTTTGTCAGGATTTTGATTTTCGAGCGCGAAGGTCAGTTCGGCTTCATGGCGGAAAGCGGAGAAAGATTCTTCCAATTGCCCCAGCTTGCACAGGGCGACGGCGAGGTTGTGATGCGTCAGCGCGTTGTGGGGCTGAAGCTTGGTTGCTTGACGGAACATGGCTGCGGCTTCGTCGTCTTTGCCCTGATCCAAGAGGACTCGTCCCAGATTGTTGTGCGCTACGACGCTTAAGGAATGCTTTGCGATGATCCGCCGGTATAGGCGTTCGGATTGCGGCCATTTCCCGGCGTCATGCAGGAGCTGCGCGCGCTTAAGCGTGGATTCAAATTGATCGGATTTGGAAAGGAGGCGGAGACGCATGGCGTGGGTTCAGTAAGCTAAATTTTTACATTTTTTCTTGGCTATGTTAGCTTGTCTTGCCGTATAGGTCGAGCGTTGGGGTTGATGCTTATGGGGGTGATGAATATGCAGGGTAAGCTTGTGGGGTTTTTTGTTGTTCTGTTTTTTCTTCTGGGGCTGGCGGTTGCCTATTTCTCCGGGGCTTTGACACTTCGGGGGCGCGATCAACTGCTGGCGACGCAGCGTCAAATTGACAAGCTGGCTGAAGAAACGCGCAGCACTGGGCATTCGTCCAAGGTGACGTTCTTCTCTGAGGATTCCGACGTTATCGTGGTGCTTTTGCCTGCTTATGCCGTGGTCAAAGACCTTGAAGGGTTGACGCTTGATCAGCGGTTGATGGAAGAAATCCAGCGCAGGGTGAATGATCAGGAAACAGGGCATCTCTTTTTGATCGCGCGTGGCCGGATTAAAGATCACAAAATTTTGTCCGGGCTTATCGAGCCTGTGCCAGGTTTTTCGGCGCGTCAGGGGACAGCGTTTCTTATTAGCAATGATCAACAGGGGAGCAGGCCAGTCAGGGTCGCGATAACTGTGGACTGAGGCGGCTATAACCCAATTTAGACGGAATCAGTAGATAGCTTCTTCGTTGTTGGTGCGCAATGCCTTGGCTTCTCCATTGTGGGCAAGGGTGAGAGTTTTGATGGCCCATTTTGTTTTTGTTCGGTAATGGACATGCATTGTGGTTGCATCATGGAACGGGATGTGTATGGTTTTTGGGTTCCTGTTTTTCTGCTTGTATTCGAGGTGAGATTGATGAATGAAATATGCTTGATAACTCAAGGCAAGTAACTGAGCCAGTACCCCCCCCCAGATTGCCGTCGAGCATGAAAGGCGAGACTAATCGTTTGTAGACAAGATCTCTATAGCGCGGAGAAGCGCGTTTGTCGGCGCGTGGGCATTCATAGAGTGACAACAACTGTTTGGAGTGTCATGGGCGAGAACCATAATTCTGACGATGCGTTGGCTGGGCTTGCTCTGACGCCCGAACAACACGCTGCGTTGGAGGCGCTGCGTCAGGAGGCTTCGCAAGGCCGCGCGCGGATCGAAGCGCTTGAGCAAAAGGTTCATGAGTTGGAACTTGGCTCTTCCGCCCCCGATCATCCCGCGATCCTGACGCGGTCAGAGTTTAATCGTGAGGTCGCGCGGATGCTGGCTTGCGACGAGCGATATGGTGGCGTGTCGAGCGTCTTGTATTTCGATATCGAGAAGCTTGACGCGGCTATCGAAAAATTCGGAAAGTCGGTTGCGAACGCGGCGTTACGCGAGGCGACGTTGGCGTTGATGAAGCATGTGCGTGGTTCGGATATCGTTGGTCGGCTCGCGCCGACCGAGTTCGGCGTTTTACTCGTGCGATGCGGTAACAGCGACGCATGGCGCAAGAGCAAAGAACTGGCGGGCCATCTTTACGATGCTTTGGTCGAGGTTCACGGATGCAGGCTTGAACTAGATGTCGGTTATGGCGCCTATACGTTCCGCGCGGAAGAGGATGTCGCGACGGGCTTGAGGGAGGCCGCTAACGCTGTGACCAAGTCTTTGTTCACGCGATAATGTCTGGGACCAGATTGTTCTCCAGTTTTGAGATCTCGTCGCGCAGCGAGAGCTTGCGCTTTTTCAGGCGCTGAATCTGGATCATGTCGGGAACCGCGCGTTGCGATAACGCGAGAATAGCGTCGTCCAGATCGCGGTGCTCAGCTTTCATTCCTTCCAGCCGTTCTTTCAATTCGTCCTGTTGACTCATGGTCCTGTCGAGATTAGTCGGAGAGAGGAGCCTCTTTCAGGCTGCCTGTTTTTAGAGTTATAGCAGAAACGGGGGCATGATTCTACGGGAAGCTTTTGTTGGGGCCTTTTAACGATTTACTGCTGTTTTTTGAGGTGATGGGGGCGGCGTTTGTCAACAGCGATGCGGGCTTTTGATGCGGACGAAGATGCGGAGGCGCGCGCTGTGTTGGTGGGGGATTCTTGCCTGGATATCAGGGTGGAGCGTTCCCGGCGGCGCAAGCGGAGCGTTGCGTTTGTGCTGGAATCTCCCACACGGCTTAAGATCGCGGCTCCTGAGCGCATGAGTTTTGCCACGATTGAGGCGCTTGTGAGACGCCATGAACATTGGCTTGCGCGGCAGGTTTCTCTGTTGAGGTCTGCGCCTCCGCTTTATATCTCGGCGCAAAGGTCGTTTGTTCAGGGCGAAATCATTCCTTATCTTGGGTTTTCCTTGCGGCTTCAGATTACCCACGACGCCTCGCAACGGCAAGGCTGCACGCTTGCTTCGCATCGCCTTATCGTGAATTGGCCTGATGAGGACGAATATCCGCAGCTCTATGGCAGGCGCGAGGCGATTCGTCTTGAAGTTCTTTTGTGGCTCAAGCGCCGCGCGCGGCAGAAGCTTGCGCGCAGACTTGATATCTGGGCGCAGCGCATGGGGGCGCGTTATGCGCGGATGTCGATGGGGAACGCCGAGCGTCGGTGGGGGAGCTGCACATCCAGTAACGATATCCGGCTCAACTGGAGACTTGTTATGGCTCCCTTGCCGTTGCTTGACTATGTGGTCGTGCACGAGCTTGCCCATGTTTTTCATAAGGATCACTCGAAGCGGTTCTGGGGGCTGGTGGGGCAATTCGTTCCTGATTATCGCGCAAGACGTAACAGATTGCAGGCTATTGGGGATCGGTTGGTCTTGTGAGTGTCAGTATTATTATTGGCGGCTATGGCGATGTTGAGGATATGAGGAGATGATGGAGAGGATGATGCGGCGTATAGGTTTGTTGACGAGTGGCGGGGATTGCGCGGGGCTTAACGCAGTTATTCGCGCGGTGGTGTTGAGGGCCAGCGCGCTTGGCTGGGAAGTCGTCGGCATCAAGCAGGGCGCTCAGGGGCTGGCAGTAAGTCCTCCGCAGACGGTTGTTTTGCACCCAGGCATGGTCGATACGGTGATGATGCGTCTGGGCGGTACGGTTTTGGGGACAACCAATCGCGGCAATCCTTTCGCATGGCCGATGTCTGGCGGTGGCGTTTGCGACCGTTCACGTGAAATTGCGGAAAATTATCTTTCTTTAGGGTGTGGTGCACTGATCGGCATTGGCGGGGATGGCAGTCTAGGTATTTTGGCGCGTCTAGCCGAACTTGGAGGGTTTCGCCTGATAGGAGTCCCTAAAACGATCGACAACGATCTTGGGATGACGGAGTCCTCCATCGGGTTTGATACGGCTGTGTCAGTGGCGACGGAGGCGCTTGATCGTCTGCAGCCTACGGCGGCGAGCCATAATCGCATCATGGTGCTTGAGGTCATGGGGCGCGATGCCGGACATATTGCGCTTGCCGCAGGCATCGCGGGGGGCGCTGACGTTATTTTAATTCCCGAGATCGTTTACGATATCTCCAAGGTTGTCTCGCATATCAAGGCGTTGCGCGAGCGCGGGCGGAATTTCGCGTTGGTCGTGGTGTCGGAGGCGGTGCGCTCGCCCGCTGGCCAGAAGATGATGAATGCGCATTTCGGTGGACAGAAGCGGCTTGGCGGAATCGGGCATGTGATCGGCGAGCAAATTGCGGAGCTTTGTCAGGCCGATGCGCGCGTAACAGTTCTTGGACATGTGCAGCGCGGAGGGCAGCCCAGCGCTCAAGACCGTTTACTTGCTGCGGCGTTTGGCGTTCATGCCGTCAATCTGATTGCGGAAGGCAAATATAATCGCATGGTGGCCTGGTCGAATCGGCAGGTGATCGATGTGCCGCTCGACGAGGCGATACGGCATTATCAGCAGGTTGAGAAGGTAGGTTCTCTGGTGCTGACGGCGCGGGGGCTTGGCATCTGCCTTGGCGACAACGCGCCTGCGGAGGAACTGACTTTTTCGCTTGAGCGTTGCTGCTTTTGAGCTCTTGACAGGTTGTTGGTGGTCGAGGTTTTTTAGAAAGCGTGCTGTAGAAGTCTCACTTTGGAGAAAATCGGTCCGCCTGAGCAAAATCGAACTTTATTTTCCCCCAGCTTTTGCGCTAGTCAGGTGGACGATCTTCAGGAGGGTTCTCCCCATGACATTTTTCCGTCAGGTTGCAGTTGTCTGCGCTTTTGCCGTTATGCTCACCGGTTGTGTGGCGACGTCTAGTGAAATTGTCGATCTCGGCAGCAATACGAAAGGCTATCGCGTATACTGTGGCGGGACGATCTACAGCGATGCCGATGACTGCCACAGCCGCGCGGAATATCTTTGCGGCGATCTTGGCTATTCGGTGCTGAAGGAAGCCTCAATGCCGTATTCGCATACGCTGCCGTTGTGGGATAACAGTACGCACTATATCGTTGTGCAGTGTAACGCGCCGTAGCAATTAATATGCTGGCCGTATTGGCTCGTTAATCCTTCCATATTTTTGGCGCATTCCTGTTGGAATGTGCCTTTATGGGCATATTGACGACAACGAGGCTTTGGCTATGCGATTGGCGGCGCTGTGTGGCGTTTGTCTGGGTCGTTTTGCTTGTTTCTGCGCCGCTTGCCGGGGCGTATTCCTCTGACCTAGTCGTCAGGTCCGGGGGCGCTGTTTTGGTTCCTGTTGCGCATGGCGCGCAAAAGAACCGCTCGCTTAGCGCACATTCGTCCGCGAAAAAGGCGGTTTCACGAATTCCGCAATTAAAGCCGATCCGTCTTGCCTATGAGGTCTATGTCGGCGGCACGCATTTGATCGGGGCCGATATTAGGTTCAGCGCCACGAAGGGGGGCTATACCTCGCGCATTGAGGGACGCACGTTGGGGATCTGGCACCGATTCTTTCCGTGGAATACGACGCTGGAGGCGGTGGGGCGCATCAGAGGCGATGAGCTTGTTCCTATCGGTTTCGAGTCGCGCGACGTTTGGGGGCATAAACTCAAGGTCACGCGGCTGAAGTTCGCGCCCGACGGGGAGGCTAGGGCTGAGTTTGAGCCGCCCGCAGGCGTGGTTCCGGCTTCGGAAGAGGTGACGCTTGATCAGCGGCGTGGCGCGCTCGATCCTGTTACGGCGTTGTTACAAATGTTGGCCCATTTGGCGGTTGAGCATGACTGTAACATTGAGGTTCCGGTTTTTGACGGCAAGCGCAGGTTTGATGTGATGGGGGCTGACGCTTCAGGCGCGGAGAAGGTCGAGGAGGATATCGACGCGGGCGATTACGGCGTGTTCAAGGGCAAGGCGCGGGTGTGCCAAGCCGGGTTTCGCATGGTGTCCGGCCAGTGGACGGATCGCCAGAAAAGCGGCTTTTGGAAGAAAAGCGATACGCAGCAGGGGCGGGAGCCGTTCCGCGTTTGGCTTGCGAGCATTGATCCGGGGTTGCCTGAACTTCCTGTGCGGTTAGAGAGCAATAGCATCTGGGGGCGGATTGTCATCCACCTGACGGGATGGAACTACGAACCACAGACTCAACTGAACTGAAAGCCCAGTTTTGTCAGGGATTCTGGGATTTCGCGGAATCCTTTGATGAAGCCGTCCGCGCCGCAATCTGGCGGGAGGTGGAGCGCAAGGCAGGGGATTTTCGCGCCATGGGCCGCGAGGATATCGCGTTCGCTGTCGCCGATCATAGCGCAGTTTTCGGCAGGCACGCCAAGCCGTTCGATGACGCCGAGCACATGCGCGGGGTTGGGCTTGTGGAACTGGAAAGTATCGCCGCCGGCAATGCAGGCAAAATAGCGGGATAGGCCGAGGCCTTCGAGCAGTTTCTTCGTCGCGGCTTCGGCGTTGTTGGTGCAGATTCCGAGCAGCACGCCTTGCGCGTCAAAGCGTTCGAGCGTTTCGACGACATCCGGAAGGATCTGCGCGGGATCTGGCGCTTGGTTGCGATAATGTTTGATGAAGATCTGAAACCGCGCATAGGAATCTGCTTCCGCGATGGGTTCTCCGGTCGCGGCAAAAGCGCGGTGGACCATCGGCAACATGCCGTCGATTGAGAAGGCTTTGACTTCGTCGAGCGAGACTTCGCGGCGGCCCATTGACTTCAGCGCCGCATTGAGCGCTTGACGCAGGTCGTAACTTCCGTCGACGAGCGTTCCTTCAAGATCGAAGATGAGGCCTTGCAAGCGCGGCATAATTACTCTTTTCCTATCCAGCCTGTTTCATATCATTCCATACTTCCCTTAAACGGTAGAGCCTGTCCAGCGCTTCTTTAGGCGAGAGAAAATCGGGGTTAAGCTCGGATAGCAGGGCGGTCAGGGCTGGCGGGATAGCAGGCGCTGCGGGGCGTTGTGGGGATGGTGGTGGCGGAGCGTCCATGATCTCGCGGGCGGAGGGTTTTTCCGATGAAGTTTCGATCATGGTCAGGATTTGTTGCGCACGGGCGATGACCGGGCGGGGAAGTCCGGCCATCTGCGCGACATGGATTCCGTAAGAACGGTCTGCGATTGCGGCCACGACTTCGTGCAGAAAGATGATATCGTTGTTCCATTCTCTTACTTTCATGCTGTGGCATGTCAGGGCAGGCAGGGTTTCGGTCAGCGCGGTCAGTTCGTGGTAATGGGTCGCGAACAGGGCGCGGCAGCGGTTATGATTGTGGAGATGTTCGAGCGTCGCCCAGGCAATAGAGAGGCCGTCGTAAGTCGCTGTGCCGCGTCCAATCTCGTCGAGAATGACGAGCGAACGTTCGCCAGCCTGATTGAGAATCGCGGCGGTTTCGACCATTTCGACCATGAAGGTCGAGCGTCCACGCGCGAGGTCGTCCGAGGCTCCGACGCGGCTGAAAAGACGGTCGATGACACCGATATGGGCGGAAGCGGCGGGCACGAAACTTCCCGTTTGGGCGAGGAGCGCGATCAGCGCGTTTTGGCGCAGGAAGGTCGATTTACCAGCCATATTAGGGCCGGTCAAGAGCCACACCCGGTCATTGGGATTGAGGGCGCAATCGTTGGCGATGAAGGCTGATTTGTCAGGACTTGCGCCGAGCGCTTGCTCGACGACCGGATGGCGTCCGCCTTTGATATCGAAGGTCAGCGAATTGTCGATGACGGGACGCGCGTAGTTCTGTTCGATGGCGAGTTCTGCTAGGCCGCAGTCGACATCGAGCGCGGCAAGCGCTTCGGCGCATTGGCGCAGCGCAGCATGGCTATTCATGATTTCTCCGCAGAGGTCGGCGAAGAGCTGGAGTTCCAGCGCCAGCGCTTTGTCGGAGGACTCGGTAATCTTGCGTTCCAGCTCGCCGAGTTCCACGGTGGTGAATCGCGCGGCGTTGGCCATCGTTTGGCGGTGGATGAAGATGTTCTTTTGGGCGAGCAGTTTGTCGGCATGCGTTGCGGTGACTTCGATGTAGTAACCGATGACCTGGTTATGCTTAATCTTGAGGCCGGGGGTGGCGCTTTGCGCGGCATAGCGTTCTTGCATCTGCGCGATGACGCGGCGGCTGTCGTCCCTTAGCGCGATGAGCGCATCGAGCGGCGGCGCGTAGCCTTTGGCGATGAAGTTGCCGTCGCGGGCGAGCAAAGGAAGCTCTGGCGCTAGCGCGCGTTCGAGGCGGTCGATTAGAGCGCTGTGCTCGCCGAGGTCGCTTCGGCACTGCATTAGTTCGTCCGGTAGATGAGCGGAAGCCGGGATGGCGAGCAGGGCGCTACGGACATTTTCCGCATGGCGCAGCGCGTCGCGGATGGAGGCGAGGTCGCGGGGACCTCCGCGCTGGAGCGCGAGCCTTGCCAAGGCTCGTTCGATGTCCGGGACTTCGCGCAAAGCCTCGCGCAGCTTATCGCGCAGGGCGGGCGTTGTGGCCATGAAGGCGACGGCATCGAGCCTTGCGTTGATGGCGTCGGGATTCATGAGGGGTTCGGCCAGCCGCGCGGCAAGCCGTCTTGCCCCCGCGCCCGTCAATGTGCGGTCGATGGCGTCGAGCAGGCTGCCTTGTTTGTCGCCGGAGAGCGTGCGCATGAGTTCGAGATTGCGGCGCGTGGCGGGATCGATGGAGACGGTTTGCGTGGCGCTGAGTTGTTTGGGGGGGGCAAGATGGCGCAGGTCGCTTTTTTGCGTGAGTTCCGCGTAGTCAAGCAAAGCGCCGAGCGCGATGATTTCGGCGGGCGAGAAGGTTCCAAAAGCATCCAGCTCGCGCACGCCGTAGACGGTTTCAATTCTGCGTCGCGCGTTGGTTTCGTCGAAGCGCGGGTTGGGTTGCGGCGCGAGCACATGTTTCCATGGCGTGAGGATTTCAAACAGTTCTGGATTTTCGACGACTTTTTGAGGCACGAGGATTTCCGAGGGGTCGAGGCGGCTTAGGGCGCTCGCGAGATCGGCTCTTTGCAGCGGCTGCGTCGCGGGTTTGCCTGCGGCGAGGTCGATCCAGCCTAAGGCGAAGCTTTGCTGATCGCCGCTTCCTGTCTGCGCGAGGCAGGCGAGATAGTTCGCGGTCCGCGCGTCGAGCAGCGTGTCTTCCGTCACAGTGCCGGGCGTCACGATGCGGGTGACTTCGCGCACGACGATGGACTTGTTGCCGCGCTTTTTCGCTTGGGCGGGGTTTTCCATTTGCTCGCAGATGGCGACGCGGAAGCCTTTGCGGATCAGTTTGGCGAGGTAGTTTTCATAGGCGTGCGCGGGCACGCCGCACATCGGAATATCTTGTCCTTGATGCTGGCCGCGCCTTGTGAGCGCGATATCGAGCGCGCGCGAGGCGGCTTTCGCATCGTCGAAAAAAAGTTCGTAGAAGTCGCCCAAGCGGAAGAAAAGGAGGCAATCCTTGTGCTGCTCCTTCATGGCTAGATATTGCGCCATCAAAGGCGTCGCGTTGGCGGAAGTTGGCGCGTCGAATAGGGAGGGGGAGGTTTGTGGCGTTACAGGCATGCGGCTTCAATACGTGGACGCGCCAGCCGTTTCAAGGCTTTTGGAGGGGTGTTGCCGTAAATCGGCTGCGGTTACTTGCTGTTTTTGTCCATCTTGTCGATGACGTAACCAGCGCCAGTGCCGACTGCCGCGCCGATGGCGGTGCCGCAGGCGATGCAGCCGCCCGTCAGGACTGTGCCGACGGTGCCGATGGCGGCGCCGGCCGCGCCGCCTGTGACCATGCGCTGTTGCGTGTCGTTCATACCTGTGCAGGCGGAAAGCGCGAGAAGGCAGGTTGCGGCGGCAATGAATTGAGGGGTTCTGCGCATGGCGGGTTCTCCTTGAATATCGGGCGTAGAGCTGCGTCTGGGTTCTTCATACCCTCAAACGAATTCTCCGACAAGGCACCAGAGCGCGGCGAGGTCTTGTTCGCGGTTCAGGCGATGGTCGCCGTTCTTGATGAAGGTGACGCGCACATCGTCGTGGCCAATGGAGTCGGCAATACGGAAGGCGTAGTCTGGGGGGACGCTTTCATCCTTCAGACCTTGCAAGAGGCGCACTGGGCAGGCGTGGTTGGCTAAGGCTCCGCGCAAGACCAGATGCTTTCTGCCTTCCTCGATCAATTGTTTCGTGTAGACGAGGCCATATTCTTCGAGCTCGCCTTTTTGTTCGAGGGTTTTGCGATTTTCTTCGGACAGATTCTGCCAGATCAAATCTTCGGTGAAATCTGGCGCGGCGGCGATGCCGATGACTGCCTTGATGCGGTCGGGGCGTGCCAACGCAAGCTTGAGGGCCAGCCAGCCGCCCATCGACGAGCCGACAACGATTTGAGGGCCTTCGGTCAAGTGATCGAACAAGGCGCAGGCGTCGTCAAGCCATGCGCCGATGGTGCCGTCGCGGAAGTCGCCGCTGGAGGCTCCGTGCCCGCGATAATCACCGCGTAAGAAGGATAAGTCAGCTGATTTACAGCGCTCCGCAAGGAAACTTGCCTTGGTTCCCATCATGTCAGAGGCGAAGCCGCCAAGAAAAAGGAGACCTATTTTGTTCGGACTGCCACGAAGTCGTTGATACGCTAGCCGTCTATCCGGTAAGGTGAGAAAATCTGGGGTCAAATTCCGGGTTCCTTTCGTTATGCCTGCACCGATCATTCTCTCTCATTCTAGCAAAAACCGAGCTTCTCGCACGGCTATTCTGCATTTGTGTCCGGAGTTGGAACCTTGCGATCCCGGTCGGGAGACGCTTGATCTCGCTATTCAGACGCAAAGATCCGGGCTTGGCTGGCGTACGCTGATCGCTTCGTCGGGCGGGCGACTCGTCAAGGAATCCGAACGCGCCGCCGTGCGGCATAAGAAGATTCCCTTGAATGGCCGTGGCTCGTTTAGCGCGTGGCGCGCGCGCATGCAGTTGGAGTCTTTGATTCAGAGGGAACAACCTTCCCTGATCCATGCGCACGGGGCCGAGACTTTTCCAATAGCCTTCGCCATGAGCCGCGTGCGGCGCATGCCGCTTGTGGTCGATCTTACGCAGCCTTTGCCCGACAAACCGCGTCTGCGGCGTTTGATGGCGCAGGTTAACTTTACGCCCTGCGCGATTCGCGTCGCGTCCGAATATATAGGCTGGCAATTGCAGGAGCAGTATCAGGTCGAGCCGGAGCGGTTGTACCACATTCCTCCCGGCGTCGATTTGCAGCTGCTGGGGGCTGGGTTCATCAGTCCTGAGAGGTTGCATTCCTTGAGCGCATTGTGGCGGTTGCCTGAGCAGGCTTCCATTATCCTTGCGCCAATGCCGCTTGCGCCCAATCTGGGGCACCGCGTGTTTCTGGAGGCGTTGGCGTCTATACGGGACGAGCATGTGTTCGCCGTTTTGGTCGGTCATGATCGCCAGTCTCCGGGTATGCGCGGCGAGATCGAAAAGATGATCGCGCAGCTGGATCTCAACGGCAAAGTCATCATGCCTGAATATTGTCCCGATCTTCCGGCGGCGTGCTGGCTGACCAATGTGGTGGTGGCCGTTAATACCGAGCCGCGCGGGCTTAATCCGGAATTGCTGGCGGCGCAGGCGATTGGTAGGCCCGTGATCGTCAGCGACGTGGGTGCGAACCGCGAGATGGTGCTAAGCGGCGAGACGGCTTGGGTTGTGCCTCCGGAGGATGTTGCGGCGCTGGCGGCGGCGATGCGCGAGGCGGCGCGGCTCAACACCTCTCAGCATCTCGATATCGCGGAGCGTTCACATAACTTCATCGCCGGGAGATTTCCGCACGACGCATGGCTTCATGGCATGACCGAGCTTTACGAGTCGATGCTGCGGCCTGCGCGCACGCAGATGAAGGCCAAGGTGGCGTGATTCTGTGTTGGTTGAGATGAAGGGGTCACAAATTCGACATAGCCTATGCGCATTCTAATGGTCCAGCGCCTTTAAGTGTGGTGGAGGGTGGTTAATTGCGCGGCGATGCTTTGCTGGCTGCTCCCCTGCTTGTTTAGCGCATATATTTGGCAACGATCTTCGTTATTGATCCGTCGAAACTTCTTCATTGGTAACCCCTTGCAATCTCAAGATGTTACTCCTTTTCTGCCTTCCTAATTTATGCGTTGGCTAGTTGAATCCGCGATTGTTAATAGCTTGCCGTTTTCGATCTTCAGGTAACGCGTCGCAATGGCTTTAACAAAGCATCGATCATGCGAAACGAGGAGACAGGTTGCGTTTTGCGCCAAGATTTCAGCTTCCAGCTTTTCCTGACCAGGAATATCGACATGGTTGGTCGGTTCGTCCAACAGATAGAAATTCGGCTCCGTCAAGCGCAAAACCAGCATTCCAAGCCGTGCTTTTTGGCCAAGTGAGAATGCCTTGAGCGGACAGTTCTGCCGATCAACCGGAAACCCCGCGCCAGCCAAAAGCGTTCGGCTGCGCTGATCGCCCAAACGGAAACGGTTTGTAATGATGTCGAACGGCGTTTCATGATCTGGCAATTGCGACATTTGTTGATCGGCATAGCCGACAACGACGGTCGGGCTAAACTGTACGGCTTCGGCATTCGCGGAATCGGCAAAGGCGCGATGGATCAGCTTGACCAATTGCGATTTGCCCGCCCCGTTCGCGCCGAGCAAAACGATTCTGTCGCCCTGAAAGACTTTGAGTTTCCCTGTCTTGAAGAGCGCCTTGCCATCCGGCGTCCGCACGATCATATCATCTAAAGACAACAAGACTCGCGCATGCGTGTCGCGGCTGCTCAGCCTGATTTGTCCCGACCGTTCCTTGTGCGGCTCTTTCAAGTTATTTTTGATCTCGGCGGCGCGGGCGGCAACTTGCTTCGCTTTCTTCAGCGCATTGTCGCACCCGCTATTGATGCCTATGTTTTTCAGTTCATTGGCGCTACGGCGCAGACGGTTGGCTTCCTTCAAATCTTGTTCCAACTTCGTTTGATCTGCCGCATCGTCTTCCACAAGAAGCGGTTTGGCGGTGCTGTAGGCATGCGCGTACAGTTTCGAGACTTTCGGCCTCAAGAACAAGGTGTGCGTCGTGCAAGCGTCCAAAAAACGCCTGTCATGGCTTACAATCACCATCGGCATCCGTCCGGCGTTCTCGTCTAGCCAGCGCTCCAAAAACTGGATTTTAGACAAATCCAGATGGTTTGTCGGCTCGTCCAAAAGCAAAGCCTCCGGCTCCGCCGCAAAAGCCCGTGCGATCAGCGCAAGTTTCTGCCATCCGCCGCTGAGGGCGCGGATGACGCGGTGATGAAATTCTTCAGGAACCTCGAAAGAGGCCAGCAAAACGTCAACGCGCCATGTATCCGCTTGCTGATCGGCTGGCAAGGCCGTGCGCAGACTCTCATAAAGATTCTGATCAAGAAGCGCGGCGGGCACATCTTGCTCGACAAAGCCAAGGCGCAGGCCGCGCGAACAAGTGATCTCGCCTTCCGATGGTTCAGCAAGGCCAGCGATACAGCGCAACAGCGTGGTTTTGCCGCCGCCGTTTCCGGCGATGACACCTATGCGAGAGCCTTCCCCGATGGTAAGGCTAAGATTTTGAAACAAAGGTTCGGGCGCAAAAACGTCGACCTGACGAAGGTTGATAAAGCTCATGATTTTCTCTCATACAACTTGGGCAAATAACAAAGACGCACGGGCGCGTTAGCCGCCAATGCGTTCGCCGTTCAGGACAAGCTGGAGAGGATCAGGTTTAGAAGATCACACTTCACCCAGCCCTGCGGCACAAAGGCGCAGGGCAAAACAGGGGCCGCGTGTCACATGCTGCCGCTTTACAGTCATATTGGCCTCCTGAAGTTAAGGGTTGATCGTGGGGCGCATTGTACAGGGAGCACGAACGTTATTCAAGACGGTATAATAAATGCCCTGAACCATGAGGAAGTTGCGAATGAATCGGCTGAATTATTACATCTGTGTTTTTTAGGCGAGGTCGAACAGCTAAGTATTTGATTTAATGGTGCTGCCGATAGGAATTGAACCTACGACCCCGTCCTTACCAAACTGCGCTCGGACTATTTTGCACGCTTTCGCAGAAATGCGAAGAAACGCTTTTTATTGCGTTATATCAATGTGTTAGTTGACTTCTGGCGACCTAAAGAGCGACTGTCAGGTTATCAGCTTTACGCACCGGTTTGAAGCCTCTTGCTTCCACAGTGCTTCCATGAAACGGCGCGCATGGCTGACGAGAACCATAATAACGACAGGCTCGAACGCCGTGGCACGACTGACGAAACGCACATTGGAATCCGCCGAGATCAAGGTCAAGGACTATTTCATCTTCGACGATGAATTGCCGGGCTTCGGTGTGCGTTTTATGCCATCGGGAAAGAGGATCTTCGTTCTGCAATACCGCGTGGGCACCAGAGCAAGACGCTGCACGCTTGGTCATTATCCCATCCTCACGGTCGAGCAGGCTCGCGTCAAGGCAACAAAGACTCTGGCCGTTGTGCGGGGCGGTGGTGACCCGTCCGGCGAGAAGCAGGCACTTGCCGTCGCACCGGATGTTCGCAATCTGGGGCAAAGATTTCAGGATGTACATTGCAAGGATCATCTGAAGCCAAGCACCCGCGCTCAGTACACGCATCTCCTGAACAAACACATCATCCCCGAACTTGGTCACATGAAAGTCGCCAACGTCACGCGCGCGGACGTTGCCAATCTTCAGCACAAACTCGCGAGCAGTCCGGACAAGGCGAACAAAGTCATGGTTGTGCTTTCCAAGATGTTCAATCTGGCAGAGCTATGGGGGCTGCGCCAAGACGGATCGAATCCATGCCGTCACCTGAAAAAGTTTAAGGAGGTCAAACGCGAGCGCTATCTCTCCGCTGCCGAGATGCGTCGACTAGGCGAGACATTGCGCATGGCGGAAGAAGCGACGCTCTGCTCGCCTTATGCCATTGCCGCTTTCCGCTTACTGATCTTAACCGGTGCCCGTCTTGGAGAGATCCGGTGCTGCAAATGGGAATATGTGCTGCTTGATCGCGGGATCATCCGCTTGCCGGATTCCAAAACCGGCCCGAAATTTATTCACCTTGGCCGGACAGCTATCGACCTGTTGCGTCATCTGCCGCACAGGAACGGCAACCCATATTTGATCTGCTCTGACAGCAAGCCGGAGGAACCGATCTACGATCTGCAAACCACATGGCAAAAAATCCGTAAATGGGCGGAGATTGAAGATGTCCGCATTCATGATCTTCGGCACACCTTCGCTTCAAACGCCGTAGCAATGGGCATGAGCCTGCCGATGATAGGAAAGCTGCTCGGCCACACCCAAACGCAAACGACGGCGCGCTACGCACACCTTGCGACAGATCCGGCGCTTGAAGCCGCCAGCAAAATCACCGACGAACTCGGCGGCCTCTTGGCGCTTCCACCGCCCAGTGATCCGATGATCATCGATGTTGAAGCCATACCAGTCGCGCCTCCCATCTCAGCCCCTCTCGCAGGCATGCTCTGCATCGAAAATACCAGCGACCTGCCGCGCTTCATGACATCCGAACAGGCCGCAAAATACCTGAGCGTGAACCCGCGCCTGATGGATCATTGGCGCTGGCGAAAAACAGGGCCGAAGCACGTCAAAGTTGGAAACAGCGTGCGATACACGAGAGCGGACTTGGATGATTTTGTGGAAAATGGCAACGCCAGCACAGCAAGAGAAGGCGGTATGGTTAATCCGCCCGAGAAAAACGCAATAATTTCTGCGCATATTCCTTAACGCCCAAAACCTGTTAACACAAAAGTAACTATGTGGTTGAAAGTATTGATGAAATTGTTTTGGTTGCCATTTTCTGGTAAGATGCATCTCGTGTACGGGTTCATCGGCAGGGCATTTTAACCCGTTAATATTTCTGAAACTATTTGAGAAAGCCATTGGAGGGCGTTATGTTGGAAGCAGTCGCGTTAAATCGCGTTTTTTATTTTCTTCCCACGATTGATTTCGGGAAGTTTTGGAGCTTTTTCAGGGTGACCAAGTCTACGCGCCCATTGACCGCCCAAGAGTGCTCCAACCGCTTCCATGACGTTACATGGGATGGGACAACGCCCGTGCGTCCGGATGATTTAATTGGCGGGGCGGTTTACGTTACAGCGGAAGGCAAGGCCATCCATTGGGATGAAGCGGCAGATAAATACGCTTTTGAGGCACGTTATCTCAAAAAAACACCCGCAGAACTCTTTCCGAAAGGAAGGAAGAGCCACGCAGTCGCTTTTGATGACACCCGTGAGGTTGGCGATATTATCTCTGCCGAAGACAGAGAAGGTATGCTTAGCGATTATCACGGTGAAGAAAACGTGGCGGAAATTTTGGCTTCTGTCAGAAAATTGTCCGGCCCCTTCCGGCCTATTCCCACGGAGTGGAGAAGCAAGCCTCTCGCTTGGCTTGTTCAAGACGACAAACACGTTCCCGGGTATGGAGAGTGGGCCGGGGTCGTTTATACATCTGAGGACGGCAACAAGCTTATGTTCACCCCGTTCGGAACGAACGGGAAGCCGTATCTCGGTAGTACGCATTACCTCAACCTCAATCCTCTAGATTACGTCGAAACAGCAAGACGTATAAAGCCGTCTGCTGAGAAGACGCCTAATTTCGCGGGTTATTATTCTGAGGTAGGGAAAAGGCGCGATAGTTTAGCAATCCCCAAGGATCGCGCATGGGTAGAACGCTGCTTAAAGAGTGAAGGCGGCGCACCAGCCCCCGCAAAAGACTTTACGCTCGGCTAATCGTTTCATTTAGGAGAACGACTATGCCGCGCGTTTGGGTGCTTCCCGAAGACGTCATCGCTGAAATTGATCGCAAAGCAAATAAGCTTAAGGAACGAGCTTTTCCGCACAACGGTCATCTCCATTATTATTCCGGCCCCAGTCCCGCTGTTTGGAATCTCATCGCCGATCCGAAAGAAAAGAATCATGAAATCGCTATAGCTTGGGCGAAAGCTCACGGGGCGATGATTATTGACGATAGTCCCATTGGGAAATTCCTAACACACTACAAAGGAATGGGAACGTTTGACTATTTCAATCTCAATCCGCGTATTCCTGCGAGAGACAAGAGAGAAGCAGGATTTGCTTTTGATCGAGACCGAGATAGCCCTCATGCCACCAGCCTCGCGCCCGGACTTTATCGTGCCGGCGTATGTGAAACGCATTGCTCCGCGATAATCGACCGATCAAGAAATTAAAGGCAGTCCCAAGAAAAGTAATTTTATAGCAAAAAGTTATGGCCTGCATTCTGCACTAATCGATTGATTGCTCCTTAACCCAAATAAGCATGAGATTCAAACTGACTGGACGAGATTCCCGATTTTCGGAAATGGAAAAAGGCAAAAATAAGGCGGCTTCTAATTTTTGACAAAGGGTCTTCGCAAATCTTCCAAATCCGTTGCGTTCCAAAAATTCTTATGATAGACCGCAATGCATGAAGAAGGTTGGCGTACTGCTTATAATGATTTTTAGCTTGGTTGTTTCAACAGCCATGGCGGCAGACGCGTGTCAATTTGTCCCCGCTTCTTCATCGCATGCAGTTGAGATTAAAGTGGACACGCACAAAGATGGAAACGCCCAAACTGAGAAGAACATAAACTGTGGACATTGTTCCTGTCAGCATAGCGTTGCTTCTCGTCTTCCGTCGGGTCATTTCACGTACATGCCCCGGAAGTCTGACAAGATGCCGGTTTTGGCTGACAGTGTCGTATCTTCATTCGGCTCACGCCCCCCCTTAAAACCACCTATGCACGTTTAATTACTGCCGTTCTCGGCGTTTGACATTGCCTCAACTGCGAAGTTGTAGGGCGTGTCGTGTGCATGTTTTTCCCAAACGAATGAGATTGTAATGACGCGAAACCTTTTCGCAGCACTTGTCTGCGCAACGATTGTATCTAATAGCGCTTTTGCAGGAGACAACTCGCAGGCCATGCAGGTCAGTCGTGACCGTGGCTCGGCAACGAAAGAGTCGTCGACACCTGACGCGCTGTCTTACCCAAAATCCGAAGGCGGACTGACGCTTGAAGCCGCTATTGCGCGAGCCTTAACGCAGTCGCCGAAGATAAGATCGTCCGAGGCATCGCGCCAGTCCAGCCAAGGCGAACTTCGCCAAGCAGGCGTTTGGCAAAATCCCGAATTGGAAGTCGCCGCCGAAAATATTGCCGGAAAAGGCGACTACAGAGGATTCGATTCCGCCGAAGTTACCTATGGCGTGTCGCAGTTGGTGGAAATCGGCGGAAAACGCGACGCCCGCGTTGAGATGGCAAAGCGTGGAGTCGACCTTGCCAACTATGATCATCAGGCTACGCAACTCGATTTAATCAGGGACATTACGCAAGCTTTTGTGGAAGCCGTGGCGGCCTTCGAAGAAGTCCGGCAAGCGCGTGAGCAACAAAGTCTTGCCAACGACGTTCTGCAATCGGTTTCGCGCCGCGTTGAAGCGGCACGGGAGCCTCTGATACAGAAAAGCAAGGCAAATGTAGCGTTGGCGACCAGCCGTATCGCTTTGGAGAAAGCGGAACGCACCCATGATGCTGCCCGCAAGGTCTTGGCTAACCTGATGGGCGCGAACGATGACGACGCTGTCAACAAACTCGATACAAGCGGGTTTTATGCGATCTCTTCTCCGGTGACGACCGCCGCCATCAAGGAAATGCTCGAACGCAACCCTGACATTACGCGTTGGAAACCGGCTGTTGCCAAAAGCGAGGCTGCATTAGAGCTGGAAAAAGCTAATGCAATTCCAGACCCGCGCATCAACGCGGGCGTGCGGGAGTTCCGCGAGAGCAATAGCAGGGCTTTTCTGGTGGGAATTTCCATTCCTATTCCTGTCCTGAACGGAAATCAGGGCAACATCTCCAAAGCGCGGGCCGAATTGACCAAAGCGGCTGTCGATCAAAGAGTCAGTGAACTGCAACTCAGCTCAGAGCTTGCAAAAAGCCTTCAAGCTCAAAAAACGGCATACACCCAAGCGACGACTTTGAAGGACGCCATTTTGCCCGAAGCCGAGCATGCCTTCACCCTTTCGCGCCAAGGGTATCTCGCGGGAAAATTTGCCTATCTGGAAGTTCTGGATGCCCAACGCACGTTGTCCGACGCGCGGCTCCAATACATTGAAGCGCTGAAAGAATTTCACATTCAGCGTTCGAATGTGGAACGCCTGACTGCCACACATCTTTCCACAAAAACCGCATTAAAGGAAACCCATGATCAAGAATAAACCAATTCTTTTGCTGGCCCTTACCGGACTCATTTTGAGCGGCGGGCTTTACTGGATCAGTCGCGACAAAGATCCCGGTGACTCGGCGCAAAGTGAAAACGCACCTGCGGACAGCACTCAGATTGCAAAGGATGCTGCGGATGCCGCAGGCATTAAGACTGAAGAAGTCGGTAGCGCAACCGTGCGTGAAACCATTATGCTAACCGGGCGCATTACGCTTAACCAAAACACAACAGCACAGGTAAAAGCCAGATTCCCCGGTATTGTTCGCGAAGTTAAAAAAGGGCAGGGAGAAAGCGTCCATAAGGATGATGTTCTTGCGTTGGTAGAAAGCAACGACAGCCTTCAGGTTTACCCCGTCAAGGCTCCTATCGGCGGGGTCATTCTGGCGCGCAATACGAATATCGGCGATGTGGCAGGAGACCAGCCGCTATTTACAATCGCCAATGTTTCCGATGTTTGGGCGGAGTTCCATGTCTTCCCGCGCGATATTGACCAGATCAAACGCGGCCAGATGGTACATGTAACGAGCTTTGAGGGCGAGCATACTGGCCAAGCTCCGATTGCCATCATGTCGCCTATCGCCGAGGCATCGAGTCAAACCATTGTTGCGCGTGCGACGCTGCCTAATCCCGAAGGCCTTTGGCATTCTGGTATGACAGTGCGCGGCGATGTTGAAGTGAGCGCAAAAGAAGTGCTGCTTGCCGTGAAAACAACGGCAATTCAACGCATGGAAAACAACACGGTGGTGTTTGTGCAAAATGGCGACCGTTACGCCATGCGCCCAATCAAGACGGGCCTCAGCGATAATCAGTGGACGGAAGTGCTCGATGGGCTGCAAGTCGGCGAGTCTTACGTGACCGAGAACAGTTTTCTTATCAAGGCAGATATCGGCAAGGCCGGTGCGAAGGATGAGGATTAAAAACAATGATTGCACGCATCTTAGGTTTTTCTCTCCACCATCGTTATCTCGTTGGATTGCTGACCGTCGCTATTGCGGCATTCGGGATATATTCCCTGCAAAACTTGCCAATTGATGCGGTGCCCGACATCACGAACGTGCAGGTGCAAATCAACACGACAGCATCTGCTCTTTCCCCGGCGGAAGTTGAAAAGCAGGTGACCTTTCCGGTCGAGACGGCCTTATCAGGCATACCCGGCCTTGAAAGCACGCGTTCGCTCTCGCGTAACGGCTTCAGCCAAGTGACGGCCATATTCCGTGATGATGTCGATATTTATTTTGCGCGAGCCCAAGTCAATGAGCGCCTGCAAGAGGCCAAGGAAAATTTGCCTGCTGGAGCCGAACCGCGTATGGGGGCCATCTCGACGGGACTTGGCGAAATTTACATGTGGACCGTGAGCTATCTGCATCCAAACGGCAAGGGCGCGGATATCAAGAACGGGCAACCGGGATGGCAAGACGACGGCAGCTATTTAACGCCCGAAGGGCAGAAGCTGAAGGGAGATGTCGAGCTGGCGTCGTATTTGCGCACCGTCGAGGATTGGATCATTCGCCCGCAGCTTAAGGCCGTTTCTGGCGTTGCGGGTGTGGATGGTATTGGCGGCTATGTTCGCCAGTACCATGTTCAGCCTTATCCCGAAAAGCTGGTTGCGCTTAATCTGAGTTTTAAAGAAGTCGTTGACGCTCTTGAAAAGAACAATACGAGCGTAGGCGCTGGCTACATCGAGAAAAACGGCGAGTCTTATGTTGTGCGTGCGGACGGGCGCATCAGTTCGGCGAAGGACATCGGCGATACGGTTGTGGCGACAAGACGAGGCGTTCCCATTTATTTGAAAGAAATTGCTGAAATTGGCATCGGCAAGGAACTGCGCACGGGGTCGGCTTCTGAAAACGGCCAAGAAGTCGTAGTAGGCACGGCACTTATGCTCATCGGCGCGAATGGCCGCACCGTCTCGGAAGCTGTGGACACCAAACTTAAGGAAATGGTGAAATCTCTTCCGCCGGATATCGAAGCCAAGCCCGTGCTGAACCGGACAAATCTTGTCAATCGCACGGTGGGGACGGTACAGAAAAATCTAACCGAAGGCGCTTTGCTTGTCATCGTTGTGTTGTTCCTGATGCTCGGCAATATGCGGGCAGCCATGATTACGGCGCTTGTTATCCCCATTACTATGCTGATGACATTTATCGGCATGATAAAGCTCGGAGTCAGCGCAAATCTTATGAGCTTGGGCGCGCTCGACTTTGGACTCATTGTCGATGGCGCAATTATCTTGACGGAAAACTGTCTGCATCGACTGGCGCGCGCTCAAAACGAAAAAGGGCACGTTCTTACGCTTAAGGAAAGACTGCACGAAGTTAGGCTGGCCGGAACGGAAATTATCCAGCCCATCGTCTTCGGACAAGCGATCATCATCATGGCCTATGTCCCCATGCTTACCTTTACAGGTGTTGAGGGCAAGATGTTCGAGCCGATGGCGGTTACCGTCATTCTTGCATTGGCTTTCGCTTTCGTCCTCTCAATCACTTTCGTTCCGGCGATGATAGCGCTTTTCGTGACGGGCAAAGTGAAAGAAGGCGAAGGATTCATCGTGGAAAAGGCCAAGAGGCTTTATCTTCCTTGGCTGGAAAGAGCCATGAAGAAACCTCTTCTTACAACCGGCATTGTCACAGGTTTGTTCGCTCTGTCACTTATCACATTCAGTTTTCTTGGGCGGGAATTCATTCCCACGCTCGATGAAAAAGACATTGCCATGCAGGCGTTGCGTATTCCAAGCACGTCGCTTTCTCAATCGCAATTCATGCAGTTCGAGGTCGAAAAGGCGGTTAGCAAGTTCAAGGAAGTCGCTTTCTTATACAGTAAAACGGGATCGGCAGAGATGGCCGCCGACCCCATGCCACCGAATGCGACGGATACCTTTATCATCCTGAAGGACAATAAAGACTGGCCCGATCCTAAGCTATCGAAGGCGGAGCTTATCAAGCGTATCGAAGAGGCCGTGACTAAAATTCCGGGCAATAACTATGAGTTCACGCAGCCTATTCAAATGCGTTTCAATGAACTTGTCGCCGGGGTGCGCGGCGACGTCGCCATCAAAATCTTTGGCGATGATTTCTCGGTTATGAGCAAAACGGCAGGCGAGATGATGCGTGTTCTGCAAGGCGTAGAAGGCGCAGCCGACGTCAAAATGGAGCAAACGGAGGGATTGCCTTTCTTGGAAATTGTGCTCGATAGAGCCGCCATCGCGCGCTATAGCCTCAATGTCAGCGATGTGCTTGACGTCATTGCGATTGCAGTCGGCGGACGCCAAGCCGGACTTGTTTTTCAGGGGGATCGGCGTTTCGATATTATGGTTCGCCTGCCTGATAGCCTGCGCGGTGATATGGCGACCATCGAGAACCTGCCGATTTTATTGCCGGAAGAAAGCGAAACCGCTGATGAAAAGGAAGGCATCCCGCATGTCCGCCCACGCTATTTGCCGCTGAAGGAAGTCGCCAGCCTTAAGATCACGGAAGGCCCCAACCAAATCAGCCGCGATAACGGCAAGCGCCGCATGGTCGTGCAGGCAAACATACGCGGACGAGATATGGGATCGTTTGTAGCCGAAGCCCAAGCTAAAATCGGCGCTCAGGTCAATTTGCCAGCAGGCTATTGGGTCGAATGGGGTGGACAGTTTAAGAACCTTAAGGAAGCCAGTGAACGCTTAATGATCGTCGTTCCGGCCTGTTTCTTCTTTATCTTCTTGCTGCTGTTTACCGCGCTGAATTCGGTGCGACAGTCCGTGCTCGTTTTCAGCGGCATTCCGTTATCGGTAATCGGGGGCATTTTTACACTGCTCTTGATCGGGATGCCTTTTTCGATTTCGGCAGGCGTTGGTTTCATCGCGCTCTCCGGCATCTCGGTCTTAAACGGCCTGGTCATGGTCAACAGCATCAATCAGTTGGTGAAGGAAGGAGTGCCGGAAGATGAAGCCATTCGCAAAGGTACGCTTAACAGATTGCGCGCCATGATTATGGCGACTGTGGTTCCGTCGCTTGGCTATGTACCTATGGCGTATTCTCACGGCGCGGGCGCTGAGGTGCAAAAGCCGCTCGCTATCGTCGTAATCGGCGGACTAATGACGGCGACCTTCCTGACACTTTTGGTGCTGCCCGCCCTCTATAAGTATTTTCACCTTGCTGAAGAAGTAACCGAAAAGGAGGAACTATGAGAAAGGTATTTTGTATCGGCCTTCTTGCCGTGCTGCTGAGCGCATGTGCCTCAGACCCGGCAATCCCGTCTTTGCCGCTTTCTGAACGATTGGCAGGGAAAACGCTGGAGGAAAAGAAGGAAATCTTGCGCGAAGCCTGTCTGGATGAAGCGCGGGACAGCACAATCAGAAGGAAAGATCGCTACCGTGGCAGCTTTATGCGCCATCGCTTGGGCACGACAGAGGAAACAAAACGCCTTAAAGCGCTCTGCCAGTTAATTGACGATAACTACGATCCAAACCAGCGCAAATCGACAATTTCAGCGCCTGACACACGGGAGTAAAATCATGCTGAACTCTAAAGCCATATTTGTTGCTACTGCGCTGCTGGCCGTTCTTGGCGGTTGCACCAGCTATAGAACGACCGTCGAGAACCAAATGCAGGGAAGGACGCCGGATGAAAAACGCGCAATTCTCGCACAAGAGTGCGGAAGCGAAATTGCCAAAGGATTAAAGGACAAACATCCATCCAACGCGCGTCACGTCGAAGCCATGAAGCAAATCTGTGAGGAAATGACAGGCAAAAAAGTCGGGGTTGCTTTACCGGAAAATGAAACAGTAAAATAACGCATTCTTTCGCGATGTTAGGGTGTCAACAACCAATGTCCAGCCATGATCACTGTAACCACGGGCACAATCACGCAAATGCTCCCACAAACTTCGGACGAAGCTTCCTTGTAGCCGCCTCGCTCAACGCCGCATTCATTATTGCGGAGATTGTTTATGGCCTTAAGGCGAACTCTCTCGCGTTGCTGGCCGATGCGGGGCATAACTTTGGCGATGTTTTAGGGCTGCTGCTTGCATGGGGCGCATGGCGGCTTTCAAAACGAGCGCCATCTGGCCGCTATACCTATGGATTGCGCAGTTCGTCCATTATGGCAGCGCTGGTTAATGTCATCGTGTTGCTGATCTCGACTGGCATCATTGCTTGGGAGGCCGTTCAAAGGCTGGGTGTTCACCAGCAAGTGGACGGCAATGTAGTGATGTGGGTTGCGGTATTAGGCATTCTCATAAATGGCGTAACCGCATGGATGTTCAGCAAGGGACAGAATG
This sequence comes from Bdellovibrionales bacterium, assembly GCA_040275305.1. GTDB lineage: Bacteria > Pseudomonadota > Alphaproteobacteria > UBA9219 > UBA9219 > JBEOJY01. The sequence goes on from JBEOJY010000044.1 coordinate 45,647, forward strand.
ACTTAAACATCAAAGCCGCTTTCATGCATTTGGCAAGCGATGCTGCGGTATCGTTTGGCGTCGTCATTGCCGGTCTGATCATCACTCAAACGGGCTGGCTCTGGGTTGATCCAGTCGTCAGCTTGGCGATCTCCATTGTGATTGCATGGAGTTCTTGGGGGCTCTTGCGCGACTCTGCCAATCTTGCCCTGCATGCCGTCCCGGCGAATATCGACCATGAGAAAGTTAGGAGATATCTTGCCGGATTGCCCGGCGTGAAGGAAGTCCACGACTTGCACATTTGGGGCATGAGCACCACGGAAGCTGCGCTGTCGGCTCACCTGATTTTTTGCGGCGCGCATCCCGGAGACGATTTTCTCTCGGAATTGAGAGAAAAACTGCGCGATGACTATAGTATTGGACATGTCACTATCCAGATTGAGCTGGGCAATGGGAGAACCCAATGCAAGACTTGCGCTTGACGACAAAATCTTGCCCTAAACTCTGTTATCGACACTTTTCTAGCTGTTTTCGAACCGAAGCGTAATCTTGCATCGCCGAAATCACAGCGGCATCGTCATCCAATACTGCAATTTCCTTGGCCAGCTTGTTTTGAAAATCTCGGCTGTATTCCTTGGTTGGTGGGCAGACGCAGGCGGGGTTAGAACTTGCCGTCCCGCAAGCGTTTAACAAGATCAGCGCGAGTACGAGGAGCGTCGAGCGTGGCACGAAGTTGGGCATCTTTTACCTCTACTATTTTTTTGAGTTGGTCATAGCGTTCGGCGGTGCGGCCTGATTGCTTTGCGCCGAGCAGAATGGCGAGGACGGACAGGGCTAATGCGCCCCAACCAATGATTTTAATGAGATTGCTGGATACCCAGCTTATCAGGATCGTCCACATTAGCGCAGCCCCTTTCTGTGATCATCGATACGCGCCCAGACCATAATTCCGATGCCGATCAGCGTGATGGCCAAGAGGAGCCATTTGGCGATGTCGAGATACGGGACAAGCGTTTGAAGCGCGTCTCGTGCCGGATCAAGGCCGTCCCTGATGGATTCCAACGCGCCGAGACCGACTGTTGCCGCCGTAGCTGCCTGTCCGCCCTTTACGGTGCGCGACCGCTGCAGGTTCTTGGGCGGAGACTCCACACCTGCCAGAACCAAGGCTTTGTCGATCTGTGCGGCTGACGAAGCAGTAAATAAGGCCGAAGGCGCGGGCGATCAGGGATTAATGTTTGGCTATGCGAAGAATGAAACAACCTCTTATATGCCAGCCCCAATTACGATTGCACATGCGATTCTAAGGAACATATCCGAAGATCGCCGCGCAGGAAAATTACCATTGCTTGGTCCAGATGCCAAAAGCCAAGTTACCCTGCGTTATGTCAATGGCAAACCTGTACAAGCCGATCGTATCGTTGTTTCCATCCAGCATGACAAGACAATTAACCAAGGCGATGTGCGTGAAATTGTTCGCCCCTACATCCTTTCAGCGCTGCCAGATGGATGGATGCCGCAGGAGAAACACCTGTACGTCAATCCAACAGGGCGCTTCGTAATAGGTGGTCCAGATGGTGATGCGGGATTAACGGGACGCAAAATTATTGTCGACACTTATGGTGGTTCAGCACCACACGGCGGTGGCGCATTTTCTGGAAAAGACCCCACAAAGGTTGATCGCTCAGCTGCCTATGCAGCCAGATATCTTGCAAAAAACGTCGTTGCTTCCGGAGTAGCAGACGAGTGCACGATACAGATTGCGTACGCGATAGGCGTGTCCGAACCGTTGTCATTTTACGTCAACACCCATCGCACGAACAGAATCGGTGTTGCCAAATTACCGAATGTTCTTCGCGAACTCATGGATCTTTCTCCGCGTGGTATACGAGAGCACCTACAGCTTAATCGTCCAATTTATAAAAAAACAGCTGCTTTTGGCCATTTTGGCAGAGTTCCCGAAAGTGATGGAGCGTTTTCCTGGGAACGAACCGATCTGGTGCCAGCCATTAGATCAGCTTTTAATTTAAAAATGTGAATAACAATATTTTCTGGAGAATTATAATGACGGTGTGGACTCAGATAGTTTTGGGTGATGCCAATGCTTGGCTTAAAAAGCATTACGGAATACAAGCTCGCAAAATACTTCCTATTGCAGATGGCGTTGAAGACAGCGTGTTTCGGTTGGAAGTTGCAAACAACCATTCTCTATTCCTTCGATTGTTTGAACGAACTGAGCCATCAGGGCCGTTAAGCATTGCTTCATATCTCGCACGTGCGGGATTTGGCGACATTGCTCGTGAGGCAATTGGCGGGTCAAACTTCATCAAGGGGT
>JBEOJY010000045.1:0-30018 GCA_040275305.1 Bdellovibrionales bacterium
GTGAGGGTGGAGTCTGGATTCAAGCGATAGACTCGCCCCCTCACCCCAACCCTCTTCACCTCACGGGGGCGAGGGAGTCGCGCCTGCCTTTTTGGCAATGGCTTGCCAACTCTTGAAGTGCAATAAGTATATGCGTATATAGCAATAAACCGGCGCTCACTGCGCCGCGAGAACCTTCTCGCTATCCGCCCGCGCCATCTTCTCGATCTTCTCCAGCTTGATAACGACGCGGCGGTTATGCGCCTGATTGGCGGGTAGCTCTTTACCTTGCGCGTCGCGGTTGGGAGACTTTGGCATCGTGTCAGCATACCCGGCGGCCCGCAATTTTTGGGGAGGAATGCCATCCTCGATCAGCATATGCACGACCGCCGCAGCTCGCGCGGTCGAAAGCTCCCAGTTGGAACGAAATTGCCGCGTGCGAATGGGCGTATCATCCGTATGCCCCTCGACCGTAATCTGGTAACCAGCATATTCTTGCGACCTCAGCCGCTCGGCCAACGCCTTCAAGAGCATCGCCCCCTTGGAATTGACCGTCGCCGAGGCTTTATCGAAAAAAGCCGAACTATCCATCTCGACGATTTGAATTCTGTCGCCGGAAGGCGCAATCGCGGGAGCAACAGGCTCAACCGCCGCAACTTTAGCCTCGGCATCCTGCCTATCAGCATGTCCATGCGTAGGCACTAAAGGCGGCGCAATCGACTCGCCCTTCGTAGGCCCCAGATCGACAAGTTGCCCATTGGCGTCTTGCAGAGGCATCCTGTCGGAGTCAACCTGCTCGACAGGCAAAGTCTCCACAGAAACAACGCGATTCTCCTTGGCGAAATCCTCCGGTAGCAGCTCGCGGAACGGCTTGTCGAACTGAAAAGGCTCCTTCCAATGCGCTTGCGCAATTTCCTGAGGAGAAATCCCGGAACCAGACTGAGGAGCTTCAACCTGACTCTCTACCGTAGTCTTGTCCGCCATCGTCATGTGCTGCGCGTCTTTCTTCGCGAGCGTGACGATCAGAAAGATCACGAAAAAGCACAGCAGCAGCGTGATCATGTCCGCATAGGTTATCAGCCAATCATCGGCGTGCCCGTGCTGTTCGTCGTAGGCGTGCGAACGATAGCTCATGCGGCCTCCAGTTTGCGCGGTGGCAATGTCAAACCAGAATTCATGCCCTCATAGCTGTGAGGATGCATGAAGCTGTTAAGGCGGTCCTGTACATACATTGGCCCCCTGCGGCTCACCAGCATGACCATGCCCTCTGTGATCAGGTAGTTACGCGAGCGCCGTTGCATCACTTCCTGTTTAATATTCGAAGCGGCTGGCATGAACGCCATGCGGGCCGACAACACGCCGTAAAGCGTAGATAAAAACGCCACGGCAAGACTGGGGCCGACGCCGGACACATCGTCCGAAAGACTGCACAGCATTGCCACCATCCCGACCAGTGTTCCGACCATGCCGAAAGCCGGGGCGTGGCTTGCCATAGCTGAAAGAATCTCGACCGGCTTGTTGTCGCGCTCAAAGCAGGTTTCAGCAGCCGTCTCCAGCATCGAGCGCACATCTTCCGCCGAATAATCGCTGACCACCATCTCAAGCCCGTATTTGATGAATGGGTCGCGAATGCCAATCTTGTTAATCATAGTTTCCAAATCGCGCATGCCCTTTTCTTTGACGAGTTTAGCGCAATACATAATCGCCGTGACATCGGCCTGCAGGCTGGAATTAGAGGGAACCACGCGCGGCTCCCTAAACAGCCTGCGAATAGCGTCAAGCGCCTTGTGAACCTCCGCCGTCTCATAACTCATGAAGGCGACCGTGACCACGCCTCCGACCACGACGATCAGTCCGCCGATGCTGAACAGTAAAAGAAAAATATGCCCACCCGCAGCGATCGGGCTGAGCACCATAAGGCCTGCGAAAGCCGCGCCGATGAGGGGAGCGCGCATGTAAGGACGCAAAGAGGCCGGAATCACAAACTTTTGCATAGGCCAGAATTCTCCGGATCAGTTAAAAACTAATAATCCAGAAAACTACATTGCAAAAGCCATGCCATTCTCAGCATGGGATGAGCAGCGCATTGGGAAAACCATAAAAATTGCTTTTAACCATGACGTCACGGAATCCTGACTTTGCAAAAAGAACTTGAACGTCAGCAACTTGCGAAGGACTAAGTTGGAACAACCCATACCCGCCGCTTTTGACAAGAAGCGGAAGCTTCTCCGCCATCGCCGTATAGAATGCCAAACCGTCCGGCCCACCATCCAAAGCGAAATGCGGATCATGGTCGCGCATTTCAGGGATCAAGAGCGGAATATCCGCCGTCGGCACGCGCGGCGGATTGCAGATGGCGAAATCAAAAGATTCTCCTGCATCGTCCGACCACGAAGCGATCCTGAACGTGGCCCTGTCCTGCAAGCCGTTACGCGCCGCATTCTTCTGTGCCAGCGCCACGCTGGAAGAGTTAAGATCAATCCCCACACCGCTTGCGCGTGGCAACGCCTGCAACAGCGCCAGCAGCAAACAGCCAGTCCCGCAACCAAGATCAAGAAGGCGCAACGACCCCGGCAGGCGTTCCAGCAATAGCGTCGCATGCTCGACCAGCGCGATGCTTTCAGGATAAGGCTTGAAAACGTCGGGAGCCAACTCGATATCAACGCCCGCGAACGATACCTCTCCCGCAAGCCGCTCGAACGGAACGCGCGCAACGCGCCCCTTCATCATCTTCTCAACGCGCCCAAGCGCGACGCCGTCAAGAGAAATCTGCGCCGGAAGAGTGTCGCGGTCGTCATTCAGCCCGATCTCGCGCCTAACGATTCTTTCCGCTTCGCGCAGTGGAGCTATGACGCCCGCTTCCGCAAGCCGCGCCTCCATCGCGCAAAGATCAAGATTATGCTGTGTCATCCGTACGCATACTAATATCACCGCGACTTTTTTGCGAGGGCAGTCGTAACTCCTAGCCATAGTTGGAAACAATTTCGAAAAAAAAGCGGCGCAGTCCCTTCCCCCTCGTGGGGAGGGATAGGGAGGGGGGGGATTCAGTAAGCGGAAGACAGGGAGCAGAAGGCAGAATTTTGCCGCAAGGCCGTTTTGATCCTGCTTTCTGTCTTCTAATCCCCAACCCTAACCCTCCCCGCAAGGGGGAGGGAACCCAGCCTGCTTGCGTCAATCCTTGCGGAAGGGCCGTCAATCGCGAGGAGCCGTAGGCGACTTAGGCGATCCAGAGTCGGGAGCGATGTCCTGTGGGATTCTGGATTGCTTCCGCCGTCGTTGCTACGCAACTATGGCGAACAGGTGCCCCCAAGAGGGGGGTCGCACTGACGGTCCTTGCGGGAATCTCCTCGCAATGACCGCGCTTGTTGCTTTTTCGGGGTTTAAATCATCATGGCCACCTCCTAAAATGTTTTTCACAAGACGGCTAAACCCCCTTGCAACCCTTCCCTAAACCATGTACTACTGTATCAGCGCACTAATACAGTAGCTAACGCTAATACAGTAGCTGATGGAGCCAACGGCATGACCTCCGACCGCATACGCATCGCCTTGCAAAAATCTGGACGCATGGCCGAAGACAGCCAGAAATTGTTAGCGGATTGCGGGCTGCATGTCGAACGTAGCAGCGACCAGCTTTTTTGCCGCATCAAGGAGCTGCCGATTGACGTGCTTCTTGTCCGCGACGACGATATCCCGAACTTTGTCAGCAACGGCATCTGCGATCTCGGAATAGTCGGAGAAAACGTCTTTGCGGAAAGCAACGCGACGCCGAACAAGCTTTCCGCGAAAATTCTGGAGCGTCTGGGATTCTCGCAATGCCGCCTGTCTCTGGCAGTGCCGGAAAGCGGAGAGATCCAGTCGATAAGCGACTTGGCTGGAAAAACGATTGCGACCTCTTACCCGAATATGCTCAAGGACTATCTGGCGCAAAACGGGGTCACGGCGCAAACTCTTGTGATGACCGGATCGGTGGAAGTCGCGCCGCGCCTGAAAATCGCCGACGCCATATGCGACATCGTGGCATCCGGCGCGACCCTTGCCGCCAACAATTTGCGCGAAATGACGGTGGTGCTGCGCAGCGAAGCGCTGTTAATCCGCTCCGCGCATAAACTTCCGCAAGACAAGGAAGACATCATCCACCGCCTTCGCCTGCGTATGCGCGGAGCCTTGCAAGCAAGCGATAGCAAATACATCATGCTGCATGCGAACAAAGACGACCTTGCGGCCATCACAAAGCTGATCCCCGGCGCAGAGTCGCCAACCATCTTGCCTCTGCAGGGCCAGAACGACAAAGTCGCCGTCCACGCCGTTTGCCGCGAAACTGTTTTTTGGGAAACCATGGAAAACCTCCGCGCGGCGGGCGCCAGCGCGATCCTTGTTCTCCCGATTGAAAAAATGATGGGGTAAACGCCAATGCAAATCCTTGATTGGAAGGCTCTTGACGACACGTCGAGAAAAAAAGCGCTGGAACGCCCTGCGATGAAACACGATGCCAAGCTTGCGCAGCGCGTCGCGTCAATCCTCCGCGAGGTCCAGGAAAATGGTGACGACGCCTTGCGAGCCTACAACGCGCAATTCGATGGCGCAGCGTCGGGCGCTGACATTCGTGTGCCCCAGACGCAGCTTAAACAAGCCGTGGAATCACTTGCGCCAGAGTTGCGCGAAGCCATCGAACGCGCGAAGCAAAACATCGCCTGTTTCCACGAAGCTCAAAAACCACGCCCGATTGAAGTGGAAACCATGCCGGGCGTGCGCTGCGGGATGCAATGGCGGCCCTTGGATACCGTAGGACTCTATGTGCCGGGTGGAACTGCGCCGTTGTTTTCTACCGTCTTGATGCTGGCCGTTCCCGCAAAGCTGGCAGGGTGTCGCCGCATTGCGCTCTGCTCCCCGCCACAAAAAAACGGCAAGGGAATTCACATGGCCACTCTGGCCGCCGCCACCCTCTGCGGCGTGGAAGAAGTCTTCGCCATGGGCGGCGCGCAAGCCATCGCGGCTATGGCCTATGGCACGCAATCTGTCCCCAAGGTCGATAAAATCTTCGGCCCCGGCAATGCCTATGTCACAAGCGCTAAACAGCAAGTCGCGCAAGATCCCAAAGGCGCGGCGCTCGACATGCCCGCAGGCCCCTCCGAAGTGCTTGTGTGGGCCGACCCTCCCGCCGATCCCGCATGGGTCGCCGCCGATCTACTGGCGCAGGCGGAACACGATACCTTGTCTCAAGTCCTTTGCGTGACGACCTCCGCCGAGCTTGCGCGATCTGTCGCCGAACAAGTCGCGACGCAAGCGGGCAGGTTGCCGCGCCACGACATCGTGCGTAAAAGCCTTGAATCCGCCCGCATCATCGTGGCCCCGGACCGCGCGACCGCGCTGGAGATCGTCAACGCCTACGCGCCGGAACACTTGATCCTGCAAACAAATGACGCTGAAAAGCTCGTGCCTGAGATACGCCACGCTTCGGCGATTTTCGTAGGGCCATGGACTCCGGAATCCGCCGGAGACTACGCGAGCGGCGCGAACCACGTGCTCCCGACCTACGGCTACGCGCGAGCCTATAGCGGCTTGTCGCTGCCTGCCTTCATGAAAAGCCTTTCGGTGCAAACGCTCACGCGCGAAGGCCTCAACGCGCTCGGCCCCGCCATCGTCGCGATGGCCGAAGCCGAAGGCCTCGAAGCCCACGCCGAAGCCGTAAGAGTGAGGCTAAGATGAATCCGGAATTGGCTGATCTAAACATTAAGCCCGACTTGATTCCCTCCCCACGAGGGCAAAGGTATCTACACAAGTTGAATGGCACGCCAACCCATTATTTGGCAATACAGTGATATGCAGACGCAAGCGTCATGCCGACGAAAGTCGGCATCCAGTCTGCGAGCGGCAGCGAGCGAAAACACGACGGATTCACAGCATGTGGCCATCTTCGGATTCTAGTCTCTTTCACGCCGCAGACGCGGCGCAACTGGATGCCGACTTTCGTCGGCATGACGCTTTCGGCATGGTTTGCTTGCTCAACTTGTGTAGATACCTTTGCCCTCGTGGGGAGGGAATGACATCGCGCTCGCCTCGCGATTCTACCCGACTCTTCATGTGCGCTGAGTATAGTTTCAGTCAATCCATAATGAGGCAGCAGCCATGACAGCAGATTTTCTCGATCGCCTCATCCGCCCAGACCTGCGTGGCCTAGCGGCCTACAGCTCCGCGCGGAACGAAGCGGGCGCGATGGCCGCAAGCATAGCGCTAGACGCCAACGAATCGCCTTGGCCTCCCTTCGGCGCGCCGCAAGCGAAAGAAGATCAATATAACCGCTATCCCGATCCTCAGCCGCTGAAGCTTGTCACGAAACTTGCGACACTTTATGGCATGGAACCGGACCAACTGTTTGTCGGTCGTGGCAGCGACGAAGCGATTGATGTTCTGATCCGCCTCTTGTGTCGCGCGGGCCAAGACTCGATCCTCATCTGCCCGCCGACATTCGGAGTCTATCAAGTCTATGCGAGGATACAGGGCGCGGAAACGATCAAAGTCCCGCTCAAGTCGGATGATGGGCAGCTCGATATTCCGGGCATACTTGCGGCATGCGAAGACACGACAAAGCTGATCTTCATACCCGCGCCGAGCGCGCCGATGGGCCATGCGCTAGAGCGAAAGGATATCCTCTCTTTGTGCGAGGCGCGTACTGAAAAGAGCCTCATCGTGATCGACGAAGCCTATGTGGAGTTTTCGCCAGATCCTGATGGACTGTCAAAGGAACTGTCACGATATCACAACCTAGTCATCCTGCGTACCATGTCAAAAGCTTACGCCTTGGCGGGTGAGCGCATCGGCTGCGCACTGGGCCAGCCAGAACTCATCGCCTTTATGCGCAAGATTGTCGCGCCCTATCCCCTGACGCAAAGCGGCATCCGCGCGGCGCTTGATGCGCTTTCGCCGAACGGATTATTCTTAAGCCTCGAACGCCGCAAGCTGATAGCTGCCGAGCGCGAACGTATGGCGGAAGCCCTGACGCAGTGCCCACAAGTCGTAAAAGTATTCCCCAGCGTCGCCAATTTTTTATTAGTGCAAACGACTGACTCGAAAGCATTTATGGCGAAACTCGCCAGATTCGGCATCCGCATCCGCAACCGCAGCGCCGATGTGCCGGACGCAGTGCGGATCACGATTGGCGCGCCGGAAGAAAACGACGCGCTCTTGAAAGCGCTGGACATCGACACGCGCCGGAACTCCGCGAAAGCTACGCCGCGTCTGTTCAGCGTCAAACGCAATACGAATGAGACAAAAATTGATGTGACGATAAATCTCGACAATCCGGAAACGCTTTCCATCTCCACCGGAATAGGATTCTACGATCATATGCTGGCGCAAATCGCAAACCACGGCGGATTCGGCCTTGTGCTAAGATGCAAAGGCGATCTTGAAACCGACCCGCATCATACGATTGAAGATTGCGCCCTTGCGTTAGGCGAAGCGCTGAAGGGAGCGCTGGGCGACAAGCGCGGCATTGGCCGTTATGGATTCTCAACCCCGCTTGACGAGGCGCTTGCAAGCGCTACCATAGATCTTTCGGGTCGTCCTTATGCCATCTTTGAAGGAACCTTGCCCGTCGCGAATGTAGGCGACATGCCCACGGAAATGGTGCCGCATGTCTTTCGCTCGCTTGCCACAACGCTAGGAGCGGCGATACACGTGTCCGTAAAGGGAAAAAACGCGCATCACATGATCGAAGCATGCTTTAAATCTGTTGGGCGCGCGCTGCGTCAGGCCATCCGCTATGAGGAAGGAAACGCAAACGCAATACCATCGACGAAAGGCGTTTTATGATCGTCATCGTCGATAGCGGTGTTGCCAATCTCGCTTCCGTAATGGCGGCGCTGGAACGGCTGCAAGCGGAAGCCATGATATCCGCCGATCCCGCGACCATCCGTGAAGCAGGCCACGTGATCCTTCCGGGCGTAGGCTCGGCGCAGGCTGCTATGGCGAAACTGCGCGAAAGGAAACTTGTGGACACCCTGCGTGGCCTGACGCAACCGGTTCTCGGTATCTGCCTTGGCATGCAAATGCTGTTCGATCAATCCGAAGAAGGCGCGGAGGAGGGGGGCTACACGCCCTGCCTTGGCCTGATCAAAGGAACCGTCAAACGGATGCAGGCCGCAAAAGATTCGCCCATTCCGCATATGGGCTGGAATCAGCTCGCGCCATATGGCCCGGCAAGCCCATTGCTGGAAGGGATTCCCAAAGAAAGCTATGTCTATTTTGTCCACAGCTATGCCGCGCCGCTTGGCGACGCGACGCGAGCCACATGCGAATACGCGGCCAATGCGTTCACGGCCATCGCCAGCGAACGTAACTTCCATGGCTGCCAATTCCACCCCGAACGCTCCGGCGCGATAGGAAGCCGCATCCTGCAAAATTTTCTAAAGATATAGACTGGAAAACACATGAAAGCGAAGCGACGCAATCAAGAACGTCATCGCGAGGAGCCGCAGGCGACGTGGCGATCCAGAGCCGCGAAGGAAATTGATTGCGACTTCGGATCGCGCCGCAAGCGTCCTCGCAGCGAGCCTTGCCGTGCCGCCTCACAACAACCTAATGCCGGAGAATAACGCTCTATGCTGATTTTCCCAGCCATCGACCTTCAAGAAGGGCGCTGCGTGCGCCTCGTACAGGGCGACTTCAACCAGTCGAAAACCTACAGCGCCGATCCGCTGCAAGTCGCGCAAGGCTTCGCGGCCGCTGGCGCGAGATGGGTGCACATGGTCGATCTTGACGGCGCGCGCGACGGCGCGATGAAGCAGCTTTCAACAATCAAGAGCGTCGCCCAAACAACGACGTTGAGAATACAGGCGGGCGGAGGCATCCGCTCGGAAGCCGCAATCCAGAATCTACTCGACGCGGGAGTAAGCCGCGTGGTGATCGGCAGCCTCGCCGTGGAGAGCCGTCAGGAAGTCCGTGGTTGGCTAAGAAAATTTGGCCCGGAACGCATCGTGCTAGCCTTTGATGTGCGCGAAAACGATGGCCAGCCGGAAGTCGTTACGCAAGGCTGGCAAAGCGGCACGCAACAGACATTGTGGGATGTTCTCGACTCCTACGAAGGCTCCGGCCTACGCGCGATCCTCTGCACCGATGTCAGCCGCGATGGCATGCTGCAAGGTCCCAACGAAGGGCTGTATCGCCTGATCCTCGAAAAAGCCCCGCAGATTGAGCTGCTTGCCTCCGGGGGCGTGGGAAAACAGGACGATATTCTATCTCTTGCCGCGACAGGCGTAGCGGGCGCGATTGTCGGCAAAGCGATTTATGAAGGCAAAGTCGATCTCGCGGAGGCCATTCGCAGCGTGGAAAAGGAATAAAGCCATGCTGGCCAAACGTATCATCCCATGCCTCGACGTGCGCGGCGGACAAGTCGTCAAAGGCGTGCGATTCCGTAATCACGAGATTGTCGGCGATATTCTCGATCTTGCCCAGCGCTATCGCGATGAAGGCGCGGATGAGCTTGTCTTTTACGATATCACGGCCAGCGGCGAAGATCGCACGGTGGGCCGTGGCTGGGTGTCGCAAATCGCCGCCATCCTCGACCTGCCTTTCTGCGTTGCGGGAGGCATCCGAACGGAGGACGACGCGCGGGAGATACTTGCCAATGGCGCGGACAAAATATCGATCAACACCCCGGCGCTCGAAAATCCCGCCCTCATTGACAGCATGGCCCGCGAGTTTGGCAGCCAGTGCGTTGTGATAGGAATCGATAGCCGCAGCGAAGCGCCGGGAAAATATAAAGTCTATCAATACACAGGCGACGAAAAACGCACCATAGCCGCCAAGCGCGATACGCTCGACTGGGCCAGCGAAGTCGTGCGACGCGGAGCGGGAGAAATCGTGTTGAATTGCATGAATCAGGACGGCATGCGCGAAGGCTACGACATCGCGCAACTCGCCGCCGTCCGCGAGGTTGCGACCATACCCCTAATAGCGTCAGGAGGAGCGGGCGCGAAAGAGCACTTTGCGGCAGTCTTCCGCGAAGCCAAAGTCGACGGCGCTCTCGCCGCCAGCGTCTTCCACAAATGCATCATGAGTATCGGGGGAGTCAAAGACTATCTCCGCGAGCAGGGAGTTCCTGTAAGACTATGAATAATCTGGAAATCAGCGCAACGCGATTCCCTCCCCCTTGTGGGGAGGATTAGGGTGGGGGGCACGCCGCAAGCTAACATGCAACAAAAAATCATTGAACTCGACCTCGACACCCTCGACTGGAACAAGGGCGACGGTCTGCTTCCGCTCATCGCGCAGGACGCGCGGACTTTGCGCGTCCTGATGCTGGGCTTCGTCAATCGCGAAGCGATGAAGGCGACGCTAGAATCCGGTTTTGTCACATTCTACAGCCGCACGAAGCAGCGCCTGTGGCGTAAAGGCGAAACGTCAGGCAACATGCTGCGCGTGCTCGAATTGCGCAACGATTGCGACAACGACAGTGTTTTGGCGCTCGTCGAACCAGCTGGCCCGACTTGCCACACAGGCGCGCAATCCTGCTTCGGCGACGACGCAACGCCGAGCCTGTCCACGCTGGCGGAACTGGCGAAAACAATCCATCAACGCAAAACCGAAGCCCAACCAGACAAAAGCTATACGGCGAAGCTTCTCGCGGAAGGGGTGACGCGCATCGCGCAAAAAGTCGGCGAGGAGGGCGTGGAAACCGCCCTCGCCGCCGCGACGCAAAGCCCCAAACTGGCAGAAGAGGCGGCCGATCTGCTCTATCACCTTCTTGTGTTGCTCGAATCCCGCGACACCGATTGGCTCGACGTTATGCGCGTCTTGGCCCACCGCGCCGGGAAGTGATACATATGACGCTGAAAAGCTGAGAACCCCTTTTGCCGACGGCGCAGCGCAGTCCCCTCCCCCTTGTGGGGAGGGATAGGGAGGGGGGCCATCCGCAGTCCCGATATGAAGCGCACCAACACAAGAGAAAGAAGCCACGCTATGCCAACGCTTGAACAAGCTTACACCCCTTTCTTCCACCAACTCTGCGACGCCGCTGGACAAATCGTCGTCAAATATTTCCGGCAAGACATCCCCGTCGATGACAAGCAGGACAAATCGCCAGTCACGCAAGCAGACCGCGAGATCGAACAGGTCCTGCGCGGCATGATCAACAAAGCTTTCCCCGACCACGGCATCATCGGCGAGGAATTTGGCCGCGAAAACGAACATGCTGAATTCGTCTGGTGCCTCGATCCCATCGACGGCACGAAATCCTTCATCACCGGACGTCCAATGTTCGGCACGATTATCGGCCTGCTGCGCGAGGGCAAACCCGTCATGGGCGCAGTCGACCAAGCCGTCACGAAAGAGCGCTGGCTGGGCGTAACAAACCAATCGGCCACCTGCAACGGCAAGCCCGCCCGCGTCGCGCCGCCGCGAAAGCTTGAATCTTCGAAGCTTTACGTAGGCTCGCTGGACATGTTCCGGGGCGAGGATATCTGGAACTATCTACGGCTTTGCCACGCGGCCAAACTCACGCAATACGCTTGCGACGTGTATGCCTATGGGTTGCTCGCAATCGGCTGGTGCGATGTGGTGGTGGAAAAGCGCCTGAAAATCCACGACGTAGCCGGAGTCATCCCGATCGTGACAGGAGCAGGCGGCGTCGCATGGGATTGGCAAAGTCAAGCGTTGGCCGAAAAAAATCTGATAGCAGATTACGACGGAAAATTCATCGCCGCTAGCTCGCAACCCCTCGCCGAAGAATGCGCCGTCCTTCTAACGACACAGAACCCCTCGCGCGACAACCCCTTCGAACGCGAGCAGACGTAACAGACAATTATTAGTCCTACTGCGTCAATATACGGCCTTCTCTTTACACAAAAAGAGACAAACGTCGCAACAAAGGCCGTCATCGCGAGGAGCCTTCTTCAGGCGACGACGCGATCCAGAGCCACAGAGGTCGTTCTATCGACTCTGGATTGCCGCGTCGTCTCCCGCCTTCGGCGGGAAACTCCTCGCAATGACGGCGATTTTTGCGACGTTTGTCTCCGCAGATTCACACAAGATCCTCGACTCAGGATTTACTGACGCAGTAGGACTAGCCAGCATCCGGTTCGGGAACCCAAGTGGAGGCGACGCCGTAACGCTCGTCGTCGACGGCATCGCTCGTCTTCGTGACCATTTGTGAAGGTTGAGCCGGAATTGCCGACTGTGGCACGGCGCCGAAACCGAACATTTCCGGATTTCTCTGAGCAAGGGCCACCGCATCCTTGTTGCCGATGGCGGCCTGTCTAAGGTCCACCATGCTTTGCGTCTCGTCGTTACCCGCCGCCATATTCCCCGCGACCGTCAGCGTTTTATCAAGAAGATTAGAGTCCTTCGCCAGAACGCTGGCGACTTCCACGCCGGTTTTCACGCCGCTGGCGATGCTTTGCATTTTGGCCTTGGGGTCTTTCGCGAAATCTACGGCCTGATCCTTCGCCCACCCAAAAAAGCTTGAAATGCCGAGCACTTCGTCGCATCCCTTCACGCCATTTTTAACAGCGCCCCACAAATCGCCTTTCTTAAAGTCATCGCCAGCCTGAGAAAATTTGTCTCTTGCCTCCTGCGGCACAAGCAGTTTGCCGCCAACATTCAACGCGCTGGACAACGACTTTTCGCCGGAGGCCTTGCCATATTTGTAAGCCAGCCACCCGACCGCCGCGCCGCCAATCACCGCTATGCCGCCGACCAGCGCCGCTGTTCCCACGACGAACCCCGCCGCGCCAACCGTCAGGGCAGCGCCAAAACGAAGGAGTTTTGAGCCTTTGGTGACCGTTTCCAGACCCTTCACAACGCTCTTGCCGCCTTTAAGCGCGCGCTCGCCCCCTTTGAGCGCGGCCTCTCCGCTTGTTAATGCGGATTTTCCCTCTGCCGCCGCGTTCCGGCCAACTGCGCCGCCATGAAGCTTCTGTTTCGCTTCAAGGCGCCGTTTAGCCTTTTCTTCCAGCCTTTTGCGCTTCGCTGCCTCTTCAGGCGTTCTTCTACCGCGCCGCCGCCGGAGCAAATGCCGATCATAAGCGTTCGCGGCCATATTCTGCGCAGCTTTTTCCGCTTTTTTGGCGCCAACGGCCCCCCCGCCAACAAGCGGCAAAATATTGTCGTCTTCTTTCGTGGTTTCCGCATCCTCTTCTTTTTGGCGAGATTTATCCTTCATACGCGCAGCTTTTAACGCTTCGCGGTTCTTGACATAATCGTCATAGCCTTCCTCGCCTCTCTGGGGAGGCTTATCATTGTAATATTTCTTATTGAGGCTTGCGATGGCGTCTTTGGGATCGCCCCTGGCTTCGTCCAAAATCTCATAAATCTGTTCATTGGAAAGCGTTGGTAACTGAGGTTGCTCCTTGCTGGCCTTAACCGAAGGCTTTGCGCCACCAAGACGAACCTGCTGGGCCGCAACCGCTGGATCATTGAAATTCGGATTATTTTCCGCAGGAATGGTTGTATTTGGACCGCTGTTTCCAAACTTCGTAGGAACAAACGCGACTTTCGTGGACGTTAACCTGTTAGGGCTTCTCCCTGTCGGCTGCGCTTTCAAGGAAGCAAGCGACGTATCGGCCATATAATGCTCCATCCCTATAAATAGCTTGCATTAAAGTATCATTTTAGCATTAACAACTCAATAAAAAGCGTCTAGTTTCGTGCGACAACAGGCTAAAAGCCGTTTGCAAAGCGTTAACCAAGATCGCCCCAAGAGCGAACACAAATGAATGCGGGATTTATCGGGCTGTTATCGCGAAGTTAACGAATATTTTCGATATGGCGATTACAAAGGATAGAGTAGGCAAAGGCCCGCTGAGAGGAATGCATGTTATTCTTTGGGAATAAAAAAAAGAAGCAGGACGAGAACGGAGTCACGACCGGCAAAGTTCTGAACTTCATGTTCAACCCGTTTGGCTCAGGATTCAGCCCGCTTGGCGAAACGCTGTCCTATTTCTCAAGAATCCTTGCTTACATCTTCGCGACTTACGGATTGTTTCCCGCCGACCACCCGGTCTTCAAGGGCGGCGGAAGGGAAACCGTGCCGACAGTAGGCATGGTCATGGCGACCGCCTGGAGCCGCCTCAAATTTACGCGCGATAACATCCCGCAAATTTTCCTATTCTTGGGCATCGTCGCTGGCATGGCTGCGGCCGTAATCGCCTTCTTCTTCTCGATCGCGTCGGTCATGCTCGGCAGCGCGAACGCCGCCGTGCCGACGCAAAACTACTACAGCCCGGTCGATTCCGCGAACGACCTGTCGCTCGGCTGGATCGGCTTTTTATTTAAGGGCAAGGAGATTCCGAATTACCTCGATCAGTTCGGACAGACCGTTCCCCAGTCATGCATCATCCAAAGCGCGTTGATCGTGGCTCTTGGCTTCTACAGCAACGCCATTCTGGTCGTCGCCGCCGTCATCCTGTTCTACCATCTGGCATCGATGGTCGTGGAAACCGCCCATCATGGCCAAGTCATGGGCAAGCAGGCGAACCAGATTTGGGCGCCGATCCGCCTCGTCGTGGCCATCGGCCTGCTGGTCCCCATCGCGACCTACAAAGCTCCGCAGTGCCCCGGATTCTCGGCCTCCGCCTCGGCGGGACTGAACTCCGGCCAGTACATCGTCATTAAAATCGCCGAATGGGGGTCCAACCTCGCAAGCCAAGTCTGGAAAAGATTTGTCCTGCAACTCGCCAACGACGTAAGCACCGCCAACAGCGGAACCCCGCCAATGGCGCAAAAAGCCGTCTACGACACCGTCATGCGCATCGCCTGCGTGGAAGCGTATACCATGTATACGCAGGGGAGCGGATCCAGCGGTGACGATAAGGACACCTGCGCCACCCCACCGGTTCAGAAATCTTTGAATCCCCTGAAAGATGCAATTATAGAAAAGAACATACCCGACCAACCCAAGGATGCCGTATTCAAAGTATATGATTTTGGAAACGCCAAGCTCGCCAACGATGGCGTCTGCGGAAGCTACTCTTTTGCCCCGACTAAGCCGACCAATAATGCGGAAATGGAAGGCAAAGTGGAGTCGGCAAAGAATGTGGCAAGAAAAGCTGCCTACGCGGCGCTTGAGCAAGACGCGACTGCGCTGGTTAAGAATAATCTGAAGTATTTCATCAAGAGTTGCGTTGGCGGTCAAGATCAGGACTACATACAAAAAGTCGACAAGAACCAACTTACTGATATTTCATTGAAATACAGCACCAAATTAATGGATGAATTTAGCAAGGGAACAAAAGACTTTGGCGAGATTTTAAAGCAAATCGCCGAAGTCTCCGGATCTCAGGGGTGGGTTTCCGCCGGAGCATGGTTCAACACCGTCGCCCGTGCGCAAGGCGCGATTATGGAAGTTTCCGGCCTGCTGCCCGCCACCAAAGCCCCCAATTTCAGTCTGTCCGGCGACCCCATTATGATCGCCAACGTTCACCCGGCTTTGCAAGCGTTCGAAAAATGGCTGGCCGCCGGGCCGCCGATCCCAAGCTCCAGCGGGAAAACCATCGAAGAACAGGCGATTCTGGCGGCAGGAGAAATCCAGTATAAAGCCGGCGGAATTCGAGAGACATCGGAAAACACGCTGGATCTTATTTTGGGCGTCATCGACGTGATTGCGTCGTACAATAAGGTCTGGATGTCGGCGATGGGGGAAAGCCCAACGGAATCGGAAATTCGAACCTACGGCGGCAAGGAATACGGCGGCCCTGGCTCGAAAGCGTTTACGCTGGGTGTGCAATTCACCGACGTCAATCCCATGGCCGAAGTCGCGCGTCTTGGGCACGCCAATATCGAAACCGCCTACACTATCTTCGACGCTTACTACAACACCAACGAAGTGCTGGGTGTTGCCCAGACCATTTATGGCGCAGAAGGCGGCTTGGAATCGTCCATTGGACAAGGAATAGGCAAACTAGGGGCAGGATGGAAGTCGGCTCTCGCATCCGGCGCTATTAATTTAGAAGGCTCCCTGAAGACATTGTTCTCCAACTTGTCCGGGCAAGCTCGACAGGCCATTAGCGGCGTTGTGGGAATTATTTGCACCGTGTTTTTAACGGCCGGGGTTACGCTGGCCTATTTGTTGCCCATGACGCCGTTTTTTTACTTTATCTTCGGCGTGATCACATGGCTGGTCTCTCTGCTTGAAGCCATCGTTTGCGCTCCGCTTGTCGCGCTCGCGCATCTAACCCCCCAAGGGGAAGGCCTGCCGGGAGCCAAGGCTGTGGGAGCCTATTACTTCCTGTTCAACATCTTCCTGCGCCCAGTCCTGATGGTCTTTGCGCTCGCGCTCGGCTTCCTGATCTTCTATCTCGCCGCCAGCATCCTGAACCTCTTTTATATTCAGGCGATCGTCGGCGCGGGCGGCATAGCCTACGGTCACGCGATGTTTGGTCGCCTCGTCTACTCGATCCTCTATTGCACCGTAATTTATATGGCGGCGAACAGCGCGTTCCGGATCATCGATTGGCTTCCCGGCCACGCGATGAAATGGATGGGCGGACAGAGCATGCAATTCCAGAACATGGGCGACCCAAGTCAACTGACAAGTTCTGTCGGCATGGTCACAGGCTATGTTTCCAAGGAGATTATGGGTGCTGTAGGCCACCTGAACGGCCCGGCGGCTGCTGCCCTCAAGTCGTACCTGAAAGATGATAATAAGCATGTGCTTCAAGGCATGGACAAATGGGTCGATGGTTCGCGTAAGTTGGGAGATGCCACGACGGACGCAATTGGCAAGCCTCTGGTTAATGCGGCAAGTAAAGCTTTCGATAATGAAAACGTGGATTCCGGGGTAACAAAAATCCGCAGTGCCGGAGAATTCGTGAAGCAAGCAGAAGATATCATGGCACACGAGGGAACGGGACCCAATGGTTGGTCAAGAGAGCGAAAGGCGGCAGCGGTCGCGCTGCTCTATTCGAAAGAATTTGGTAAGGATAAAGCGCAAGCAGCGATGCGGGTGCTTGGATTTACAGAGGAAGAAACAAACAAGGCCCTCCCTAAGGATCAAACCCAAACTCCGCAAGCAGCAGACGAGAGCAAGCCGCTCCCATCTCCCACAGCGCCCGAATCGCCACAAGCCGCAGACGAGAGCAAGCTACTCCCGCCTCTCACAGCGCCCGCATCGCCAACACCAGCAGAGACACCACCTCCACTAGCAGCGTCGTCACCTGCGTCACCACCAGCAGACGAGAGCAAGCCGCTCCCGCCTCTCACAGCGCCCGCATCGCCACCACCAGCAGACGAGAGCAAGCCGCTCCCGTCTCCTACACAGCCTAAACCAAAAAGCAGTTAATGAATGGCGATATCGTAGCTGCAAAGTCGCAGCGTAACTAAAGACAGAAAAATGAAAGCGTAAAAGTTGGCATCAATCGCAAGGAACTTCACACCCGTAAGGCGGGAATCAACACGGCAATCCAGAGACGCAAGCGCTATAGGCACTATTATGTTTCAAAACTAGCGCTGTCAGTCGCAATCTAGGCTCTTAAGGTGTGCGTTTCCTTGAAAAACCTTCCCAGCAATTTTTGTCTCAAACTTAGGGTATGCATATCCTTCATACACGGTATTGCCTACATATTTAACTTTTGTGCCTGAGGCAATCTCGACATTATCTTTACCGTCCGAAGTCGCTGGAAAACCCTTCCTAAGTGTGCAAACAGCCCCTACCTTGGGAAAAGTAGTTTTGGGGTCAGCAGCTGGCTGCTGAGGCGTCGCCGGAGCAACTGTCTCGTTTTTAGCTGACGGCATAACTTGTGACATTGTTCGCGATGTCTGGCTAGCCGCCACCCCGGGCGGTATGAAGTTGTTGGCCGCAAATAAAGCAAGAAGATGAAGTGATATCACTGTGGCCCATGCGAAATGCTTCACTGTCTTGCCATACTGCTTCTTTTGCAAATAGTGAGTAATATGCCCTGCGGTTATCGCGAAGAGAGGAGCAAAAACAACTAATCCAACGCCATTAAGTGTTGATTGATCGTATGATTGATTTTTCAGAACATCGGGTAAAATGTTGGCAATAAGACCAAAGGGTTCCGGAAAAAACTGTTTATAAATGGGTACTGCCTTGGTGCACACCAACAAAGCAGCGACACCAGCCGCTAACCCAACTCCCAATGGTTTGAGCTCCTTGGCGATTTTGCCAAACGTGGACGGTGTTCCCTTGCTCAGGTTAACTGGATTCGGTGTTTGCCTTGCTTTTAAATCATTGAGTTGCCTGAACAAATCGTCATTAGCCTTCTTGTAGTCTATCGCAAACTGAACCGCATCGTCTCTTTGCTGATGTGCGTGGCTAATCTCGCTTTGAGCCATCCCACTCGCTATTTTCTCATTAATAAATGCCTGTTCTAGCCCCTTTACTGTGGTTTTGAGGACAGCATTTTCCCCCTTTAATTGATCATTTTCATCTTTATGATCTTTAAGGGCAGGAATCTTCTTATTCTTTAAATCATCAAGTTCTTCAGCCAATTTTTTAATTTGTGACAAAAAGTCTAGTTTCTCTGCCTCCGCCACCTTTAATTTGCTCTCCAAATCTCCGTTGGCGTTCTTCAAAGCAGCATTCTCAGCCTCCCTCTTCGCCGCGTTTTTTTGCATATCCTCCAACCTGCGATTAAGCTCCGCAATCTGTGCCTGAGGATCGGTGGGAGGTGACTTCTGAGTGGAAACGTCGGCAGCCATTTTAAAACCCCAAATAATGGTTAACGTGCTGTAAACAAGAGATAAAACATATCATTCCGCCTCCCAAAATACACAATATACGCCCGCCATGCAACACCACCATTACTTGCATGGCCGCTAACATGCTGGAAAGATGAGCTTTATAGCCATTCACACAGGGGGGGGGCGTCATTGCGAGGAGTTTCCCCCAAGGACCGTCATTGCGAGCCCCCTCTTGGGGGCGACCTGTCCGCCATAGTTGCGCAGCAACGACGGCGGAAGCAATCCAGAATCCTACAGGACAACCCCCACCGACTCTGGATCGCCACGTCGCCTGCGGCTCCTCGCGATGACGGCCCTTTTTTGCGACGCTTGTCTTTAGACTTCAAAGAACGACTTGGGAGTTACGAACGCCCTCTGCGGCTCTGGATCGCTTCGCTCGCGATGACGGGCCTTGCAGGGCACTACTTCTTCCTGAACAGATCCAGGCTGATGACCTCGCCGCGCTTCTCGCCTGAGGATTTATCGCCGTCCTTGTCGTCGGAGGAAGGTCCCCCCTTATCTTTGGCGGGCTTGTCCTTCTCGCCGTCCTTGCGGGCTTTGGCGCCGCTGACGGAGTCTATCGCCGCCGTATCCTGCGCTGTCACACCCTGCTTGCGCTTGCCGCCACCGCGCGGCGACCGCGCCACTGTCGGCTCTTCCTCGTCGTCGTCTTGCTCATGCGCCGATTGGAATTGCAAGGCGAAATTAACCGATGGGTCGGCGAAGGTCGTGATCGCCTCGATCGGAATCCTTAAGCGTTCCTTGATGTTGTTGAAGCTCAAGGTCACGCCGAAAGCTTCCTCGTCCACCTTCAGCCCGAAGAACTGGTACTGCAGAACGATCGTCATTTCATCCGCATATTGCTTGCGCAGATAATCGGGAATCTCGACGCCGGGATGGTTGGTCAGGAACGTGATATAGAAATGATGCTCGCCCGGAAGCCCGTTCTGCGCAACTGCGGAAAGCGTTTTGCGCACGACATTGCGTAACGCGGTTTCGATCATAAGATCATAGCGAAGAAGATCGTCGTTCATGGCGGCCACATGCATAGGGACGTTATCTTGGGGTTGCGTCTCTCGCATGAGATAGCAAGCCTTTGCGTCGCGCACAACCATAACGCTGAGAGGAAGAGAAATTGGGGGGACTTCTGTTGCCCGGCGCCCCCCGAGCCGCGTAAAGTCACATCTTACCCATTGTCCGCAAAGCGAACATTAGGCAGCGATGGCAACCTCACGAGTGTCAACATTGTCGTTGGCACTTGTAGATTTGACCCGATAACGGCGGTATCATGCCGGGCAAAAACCATGCCTTTACCACGCGCGTCGATCCTATTTCGCCCCCATAAATGGTGGAGGCGCCGGGTACCGCCCCCGGGTCCGCAGCGTCTATTCCACATGGCGTTTATCGCCATAGCTGGCAAGCCAGCGGGGCGCATCATAGCATAAAGGACAGGGCAGGGGGAAAAGCTTTCTCGCGCGGCGATAGCGTGTGTCCCCATCGCGCATGTAGAGGAGGAACAATAATGCGCCACAGCGCGGCGTCACACCCGCGAAGGCGGCCAAAGATTTCCCAACTCTTGAAGTGGGAGGAGTGTATAATGCGCCAAGAAAGCGATTCTCCCCCGTCTTGTTGCCCCTTCCTGCCCCCCCAATTTCGCTATCGCCATGCCATCATCGCCCTCGCCTTCGCCCGCGTTTCCGTTCGCTTTCGACCCGTTTGGCCTGCTGCGCCTGCCGCTTAGTGGCGACGTGTGGCAGCGTATGGCGACAAGCTGGTTCTCGCCCTCCTCCACCGTCACCAACAATTACAACGGCAACCCCGCCATCGAAGAGCGCGTGACGCGCGAAGTCGCGAGCTACGGTCGCCAGCTGGGATGGCTCTCCGACATCGTTCTGGCGATGGCGCGTGACGAGGCGTTGCCCAAAGATTCCATGCAGAAACTCGCCAACGCCGCCGCGCAAATCGACAAGATCAAGAAAGAGGCCAAAGACTCCGCCCTAGAAGAAGCGCGACTGGCCTTGAGCAAATTGGCCACTTCCTCGCCAGAAACCTTCCGCATTCTGGTTAACGAAACCTACCGCGCCATGAATCGCCGACGGGACGAGAGCCGATAAACAAAAATACGCGAAGACTTAGGCGGTTTCCATAGACAAACGCCAATAAATACTGCAAAAAACGCGGCTATAACGCTTTGATATTATAGGAATAATGAGCCACAAGCGTCATGCCCGCGAAGGCGGGCACCCAATCTCCAGCAATGGCAGAAATGAAAAAAGTTGACAAATATGCCTGTGCCCATATCTGGTGATGGATGCCCGCCTTCGCGGGCATGACGCTTGTGGCCACAATGAATCTTGTTCTGAAACAATGCGTTGCAGTATAGGGTAATGTGGAAACAACCAGTGATGATTTTAAGGACAGAATTCCATGCGTTCCCAAAGGCAGCTCAGAGTAGGCGAAGAAATTCGCCATGTGCTAGCGCAGCTATTTCAACGCGGCGATGTGCCGCCGCAAGCTGGCATGACGCTGGAAACCATCACCGTCACCGAGGTGCAAGTCAGCCCCGATCTCAAACACGCCTCGGTATTCGTAATGCCTCTGGGCGGCAGGCAGCTGAAGGAAACCGTCAAAGCTTTGAACGACATGTCCGGATTCTTCCGCCATTTCATCGCGCAGAACATAGAATTGCGTTACGCGCCGCGCCTTAGATTTGAAGAAGACCAAACCTTCGCCTACGCCGAACGCATCGAACGCCTTCTGCAGGATCCCGTCGTCGCGAAAGATCTCGATGAAGAACAGCCGCAGGAAGGCCACGACGACGACGATATCCACCCGCCGCCGCGTGGCGGAACGGACCAGAGACGCTGATGCCGTTAACCCCTGCGAGCCTCCTCCCGCATGGCTGGATCGCGCTCGATAAGCCCCTAGGCCTCACCTCGACGCAAGCGCTGGGTAAGGCGCGCAAAATCCTCGGCGGCAAAAAAGCGGGACATGGCGGCACACTCGACCCGCTCGCGACAGGCGTTCTGCCGCTCGCGTTCGGAGAAGCCACCAAGCTCATTCCTTATGTGATGGACGGCAAGAAAGCTTACGACTTCGCCGTCCGCTGGGGCGAAACGCGTGACACCGCAGACGCCGAGGGAAGCGTCATTGCCACCAGCGACGCAAGGCCGTCCGAGAGCGCCATCCGCGCGGCTTTGCCGCAATTCGTCGGCGCGATCATGCAAAGGCCTCCGGCCTATTCAGCCATCAAGGTCGAAGGGCAAAGAGCCTACGACCTCGCGCGGGCCGGAGAAGCCGTAGAACTCGAACCGCGCGAAGTGCGAATCGATAGTCTAGAGCTATTGCCGGAACCCCAACCAGACTCGGCGTCGTTTCGTGTCCGCTGCGGCAAGGGGATGTATGTGCGCGCGCTGGCGCAGGATCTCGCGACGGCCTTGGGAACCTGCGGCTACGTCGCTTCGCTGCGCCGTACTCAGGTCGGGCCATTCACGCTCGAACAAGCCGTAACCATAGAAATGCTCGAACAACAGGGCCGTGAGGCTTTGCAGCCGCTCCGCGCCGCCTTGCCTGCGGATATGGTGGTCTGGAATCTGACCGCGCAGGAATCCCACAGCCTGAAAGCCGGGCAGGGTGTCTTGATCCGTCCTTACCATGGAGCGTTGATGGATTCCGGCGCTCCCATCTGGGCCGAATTCGAAGGAATCCCCGTCGCGCTCGTGGAGCCAATTGCCGGAGAATTCCGCGTGCTGAGAGGGTTTTGTTTTACGTAGAAGCAGAAGGGCCGTCATCGCGAGGAGCCGAAGGCGACGTGGCGATCCAGAGCCATAAAGAACAGCGCTTGTGATTCTGGATCGCGTCGTCGCCTGAAGAAGGCTCCTCGCGATTGACGCTTGCTGCTATGCTTTCCTAACCCAGTCTTGGGCCGCGTCGCGGCTTGGGCGTTACGCTCAGAGGCGGAGAATAGCGCTTTTTAACTGATC
This sequence comes from Bdellovibrionales bacterium, assembly GCA_040275305.1. Taxonomy (GTDB): domain Bacteria; phylum Pseudomonadota; class Alphaproteobacteria; order UBA9219; family UBA9219; genus JBEOJY01. The sequence continues at coordinate 22,641 of JBEOJY010000045.1, forward strand.
CATCATTCTATTGAGCGCTCTCGCTTCGCGCAGCAACTTGACCCCTTCTTTTAAGGACTCAAGCGCATGGTCTGGCAATTCCGCTGTGATGAATCTGAATGTCAGCGCCTGAGCGTCATTCATCTTCTCTTCGCCGTCAGGAGATAAATCACATAATTTGCTTGCGGCGGCAAACCTGTCATGAGTGAACCAATAATAACGCCCGGTAAGCAAATAATCCTGCTCATGCTTGCATTTTTTTACCAGTTTCTTGGCGATGGCGGCCTGAGCGAAAAGTGCGCTGCCCTGCGGTAAAACAAGATTAGAATCCCTCTTGCTGGCTTGGCTTATAGACGCTCTGTGAAGCGCTAGCTTGGCGCTGAACTTGTAATATGAGCAATGATGTTTAAGCGCAGCCACTTCGTAGTAGCTGAGTTTCCACGCAAGATTGATCTTGCTCCAGATCGTCCGCCCACTGTTTTTTGGTTCGTGCATTGTATACGCAATGTCCTTCTAAATAATTATAACTGAGAATGCTACCTACAGACATATTTCTTGATATTTCAGGAAGAATAAGCCGCAAGCGTCATGCCTGTCCTCGCGAAGGCGGGGACGGGCATGACGCTTGCGGCGTTCGATTGAGTGGCGTGTGTTACGCTTCTCTCCCGCCCTGAATCACGGTCAAACGCGAGCGAGCTTTCTTACGAGCGTCAGCGGCCGAGATGGCCTGAGCCGTCATCGGAAGGCCGTAGATGCTGGGCAGAGCCTTAAGCTTTTCAAACGTCTGCGTCGCCCAGATGTGCGTAGGATTTTGCGCAGGCGTGATGCGCAGCACCGCCATAATCAGATCGAGCGCCGCGCTCTTGTAATCCTCAGCATAGGGAAGCACATTCTCGAAATTTGCCTGTCCGTATTTGACATCCAGATTATGCAGTTCGGCAGGATCGCGCAGCATCTCGTTCACACGTGCGGAGGCCTTCTGATAAGCCTCGACGGCGGCGCGATAACGTTCGGCATCGCTGGCGACTTGCTTGGCCGCATTCAAATCGCGCGTCAGGGAAACCTGAAGATTGACGGACATCAGCATCGCGCTGACGTTCAAAAGATGGCTTGCCAGTATAAGCGGGTTCACGCACCAAGCCACGTGGTTGATAATTTGATCGCCTTGCTTAAGAGCCTCCACATTTTGCATGTCTAAAATCCTAAAAATTAAATTTGGTTAATAAAAACATCGTTTATTCTTATTTAATCATATCATAATTCTTTGGGTAACGGAAACCTTGCATTCTTTTTTGCCTTATGTAGGTTCTTGATAGTTAACATCATTCAAAAACCGGGCCAGAAAAACGATGTCGACTTGCGCAGTGCTTATCGTCGCCGCCGGATCGGGCGAGCGCTTTGGTGGAGCGATTCCAAAGCAATATCAGGATCTTGCTGGAGCGCCCATCCTGCGCCGCAGCGTGCTGGCTTTCCGCGACCACCCCTTGATCGACCGCGTTCTGGTCGTGCTGAACCCCGCCCATCGCGGCCATTATGACAAGGCCGTTGGCGATCTTAACCTTGTCGAACCCGTCGCGGGGGGCGCTTCAAGACAGGATTCCGTCCGTCTGGGGCTGGAAGCGCTGGCGCAAGGGCAGGGGAGCGACAACGCGGCGAAGCCTGACTTCGTCATGATCCATGATGCGGCAAGGCCGCTGATCGACGCGGCCACCATCACGGAAGTCCACAAAAAGCTTGTGGATGGAGCAAAAGGAGCTATCGCGGCCAAGCCTCTGGTCGATACGCTGAAGCGCGGCGCAGGAAATGGCGTCATCGAAATCACCATCGACCGCAAGGCGTTGTGGCAGGCCCATACCCCGCAGGGCTTCCGCTTCGGCGATATCCTCGCCGCCCACCGCGCCGCCATTGGCGCGCAGTTAACCGACGACGCCGCCGTGGCCGAGCAGGCGGGCATTCCCGTATTCCTTGTTCCTTCCAATGCGGACAATATGAAAATCACCAACCCCGACGACCTCAACCGCGCCACGCGCCTTCTGGGCCAAAGCTTCGACGATATCCGCACCGGGATGGGCTTCGACGTGCATCGCCTCATCGACGGCGAGGGCGTGATCGTCTGCGGCCTTACCATACCCTATAACCGCAAACTAGAGGGCCATTCCGACGCCGATGTCGGCCTGCATGCGTTGGTGGACGCGCTGCTCGGAGCCATGAGCGCCGGAGATATCGGCCAGCACTTCCCCCCCTCCGATCCCCAGTGGAGAGGCAAAGACAGCGGCCATTTCGTGCGCCATGCCGTAAGGATGGTCAGCGAGCGCGGAGGCATCATCTCCCACGTCGATATCACCATCATCTGCGAGCGCCCCAAAATGGGCCCACATCGCGCCGCCATGATCGCGCGTGTCGCCGAGCTGCTTGAAATCTCGCCGGACCGCGTGAGCGTCAAAGCCACGACGACGGAACGATTAGGCTTCACAGGCCGCGAAGAAGGCATCGCCGCCCAAGCGATTGCCACCCTCCGATTCCCGACGAGGTAGTGGACTATAAAAGTTGGCGAGTCATTTCCAGAAGACAGGCGCGACTCCCTCGCCCCCGTGAGGGGGCGAGGGTTGGGGTGAGGGGGCGAGTCTATCGCTTGAATCCAGACTCCACCCTCACCCCAACCCCCTCCCCCTCTCAAGGAGGGCAGGGGCTTTGCGCTACGCCCGCCGAGATGTTATTCCAACTCTTCAAGCGCGATGGATATATTATGTCACTTGCCGCAGCTCGCAGATAGATGCCGGATCAAGTCCAGCATGACGCGGAGAGGGCGGTCATAAAAAATGACAGTTTACGCATTGGCCGATTGAAGCCGCGATACCATGCTTATATCGCCTGTCGACCTTTCCGAAAAGTTGCCGCCTTCTTCATCTTGTCCCTGCCTTTCCGTTTCCCTCTAACATCTGATCCTTGATGACTTCCTGCTTTAGAGTGGGGCCCCGCTCCCTTCGCGCTTCCGGGCCAATCCCGGAGGCGCGGGTTGCGCCTTCTGTGATTGAGGTTTCCGGTTTTTCTCCCGCTTACCGCGCGGACCACGGGACCTTCTTCCTCTACCACGCTTCCCCCTCCACAGGAGAAGTGGGACAATCCTTATCACAAGGGAAATATCTACGTCAAGCGCAATTGTGGGAAAAATAAAATTATTTTATGATTTGTCCTTCTCCTTCGTTTTCGCCTCGTTCCACAGCGACTCCATCGCGTCGAGCGGGGCTTTTTCTCCCGACTTCAGCAGGCCTTGTTCCTGCATCCGCGATTCCAAATAGCGGAATCGGCGCTCGAACTTGGCGTTCGCGTGACGCATACAGGTTTCGGGATCAAGCTCCAGATGCCGCGCCAGATTGGCAAGCACGAAATAAACGTCGCCCAGCTCGTCCGCGAGCGCGGCAGGATCGGGGCAGGGGGCTTTCCGCATCTCCGCCTTAAGCTCCTCCACTTCTTCATCCAGTTTATCCAGCACCTTCAACGGGTCGTTCCAGTCGAAACCTATGCGTGATGCGCGTTTCTGGAGCTTGACGGCGCGGGTGGAGCCGGGCAGGGCAGGGCTAACCCCATCCAACACGCTATGGTTGTGTCCCTTGTCCTTGGCTAGTCTTTCGCGTTTGGCCGCCTTGTCAGCCTCCCAGTTGACGACAACCGCATGCGCGGTCTTGGCCTCGCGGTCGCCGAATACGTGGGGATGTCGCTCGATCATCTTGTCCGCGACGTGGTTCGCGATGGCTTCAAAGTCAAAAAGCCCTTGTTCGCGGGCGAGCTGGGCATAGAAAACGATTTGAAACAGCAAATCCCCAAGCTCGTCCTTCATCGCCGCCGGGTCGCCACTTTCAATCGCTTCAACAGTCTCATAGGCCTCTTCAAGCGTGCAGGAGGTCAGGGACTTGAAGTCCTGCTCCAGATCCCATGGACACCCCTTATGCGGGTCGCGCAGACGCGTCATAACCGAAAGTAATCGCTCAAGCGTAGCGCTCATCTAAAGCTCCCTTTAAGTTGCGCGCGCACAAAGTCAGAATGAAAGAACCCGTATCCATATCTACTCTGCTCGCCGCGCAGGCAGAACATTTGTATGCATATAGTCCTGATTATTCATGTGGCCAAGCGCAAGAAAAAATCTAACACAACCAAAGTCGCATAAGATATATTATGTCAAATAACTAACCAGACAAACAGCTGACATACGGTTGTAACGTTCTGGGACTTCTGCAATCGCTGCGTCCCGCGCAACACTCGCAACACTATGGCTACAGCGGAGCCACGCCAACACGATTGCCAGCTCCTCGCAACGCCGCCATACTCTGCCCACCACTTCCGCCGCTCCTCCGCCATCGCCCTGTTACCTAGAGTTCTCGTGAAGGCCCACAGATGACTGAATGCCTCGCCTCGCTCCCGCAAGTGCCCTACGACTATCCAGCCGACCGCAAGAACTGGAGCGGCATCGCCCTTGTCGGCGAAGCGCCCGGCGCTGACGAAGTGCGCCAAGGCCGCCCATTCTGTGGACGTTCCGGCCAGCTGCTCAACGCGATTCTCGCCCGCGCTGGCCTTGATCGTCCCCAATGCCTCGTCGCCAACGTCTTTCGCTATCAGCCGCCCGGCAATAAGGTTGGCCTGTTTTTCCTCTCGCGCCGCGCCGCGCAGACGCAAGGAATATCGCTAGCCGACAAATTCGGCGCCTTCGCGGGAAGCTGGTGCCGCGCCGACTATGCGCCAGAAATTGACCATCTGGCCGCGTCTTTGGCCGAGCTCAAGCCTTCCATCATCGTCGCGCTAGGCCGCACGCCGCTCTGGGCGCTCACGGGCGAAAACGGGTTGCTGGATAAAGTCGGAAAATCCCTGCCCTGCCGCTTGTTAACCGGATGTTCAGTCATTCCAACCTATCATCCAAGCTTCATCCTTCGCGGCAATTGGGGACTTCAGGAAAACTGGCGCGCGCACCTTGAAATGGCGCGCCGAATGGGAAGAAGTTGAGCCTTAAACAGACGCGGTTACCGTGACGCCGAAGCTATTCTCAGAAGGAATAGAGACAAAAGCAGCAACAAGCGCCGTCAATCGCGAGGGACTATCCGCAAGGATAGTCATTGCGAGCCCCCTCTTGGGGGCGACCTGTCCGCCATAGTTGCGTAGCAACGACGGCGGAAGCAATCCAGAATCCCACAGCGACACCCCCACCGAATCTGGCACCGAATCTGGCACCGAATCTGGATCGCCACGTCGCCTGCGGCTCCTCACGATGACATCCTTTTCCACAAACGTCGTTCTCGTTGTCCCTATTTGTGTAGGAGGGGTTACGTGGTTTCCGTGACGCGCGAATGGTTGGCATCTTCCGCGATGGCCAGAAGATACGAAAGCTCTTCCGCCGTGCGCCAGCGGTCATACAGCACTTCCGTCGTCTCGTCGCGCATCGTGCAGGCGCCGAGATTCATTGTCGCGCGGTCAAGTCTGCGCTGATATTCGCGATGCGCTTCTTCCGCTCTCAAAACGAGGTATGGGGAAAGTTCTTCCAGACGAAGATGGCTGAACTCAGAGGAACCAAGCTCCTGTTGAACGCGCTTGGCTACATGCTCGCCATAGCGCCGAACAAGCTCGTCAAACACCATAATGGCCTGCCTTTCGTTGCGAATATGGCGTAATTCCATACGCATAAATCAATGCCTTGTTTGGGGACGTACGTTTTCGCTCATAAGCTTCATTACATTTTCCAAACGCATCTCCGGAGACAAGCGTGAAACGCGTGATTCAACAACGCCTTCGAATTGTTCCAACGTCTTCACGATCGCGACCGCCGCGTCATACCCATAACGCATCTCAAGATCGCTAAAATTCATCTGTGCCTGAGACATTGTCGCCGTAGTGCTCATCTTTACTCCCTGCCGATCAGTACTAACATAAAAAGACAATAAGTTACCAAATAAAGCTATTTCAAGGTTAATCTGCTGGCGAAATACTTGCGGGTACGAAAACCATGGCTAAGTGATAATAATACCCAAATCGCCTACGCAAGTATTGTCGCCCGTATGGAGGATAGTGTAGTATTCATCCTGCGGAACTAGTTGTTAAAAACACAAAATTTGGAGCTTCCACATGAAGTCGCTGAAACCATTGTTCGGAAAAACTGCTAAAGGCCTGCTGTTAGCGGGTGTGGTCGGCGCTACCGCAGCCGGGTGCGCAAACACACGCGAAAACGTGCGCAACGCAGATGGCGGCACAGCTGAGAAAACATGTGAAGGGTGGGCCTGCGCCATGACAAGGCCCGCTGGCGCTGCGTACAGTGGCGGCGCGGGGTCGGGAAGCGACCCAGTGCGCGTTTATATCAATCTGCAAAATGGCAAGACGAGATTTATTGATGGCCCAGCTGGCTTGCCCGGCCAGCAACGGCGCAGAGTTGATATCAAATTGGAGCCGTAACCCGTCGCTTGCGTCACTGCTTTCCTGTTGCAAAGGATAAACTAATCCCCATATCTATATGCAAAAGATAGGTTTTTTAGGGGGTCAAATTTTTTTTAAAAAACCTCTAGACAAGCCGGGGCAACTTGAGTACTTTGTCCTCACCGACGACGAGCCGTTGTCGGGAGCTATCACAAAAACATAGCGACAAACCATCCTTCGAAGGCTAGGCCGGAAGGTTAAGCCAAAGAAGGTTAGTCTGTCTCTGTTTCGTTTTTTTGTGATGACGCTGGATGATAATCCGGTGAATATCTTGGACATTGTAAACCTAGATGAGAAGGGATGCGCAGACGGCGCTCCGCGATGGTCGGACTGACATGCTTGCATGTTGGAAAGATGGTCGGTGGTATCCACTATATCGGTCGTTGTTACGCATCCTTAAGTCGACAAGTTCGACGTGTCCCTGCCCTCACGGGATTGGGACACGGGATTGTTTTGTTGGTAACAAAACAATCGCGCGTCTTCTGATGAAAGTCAGAAGGTGTTGAGTATGAGAACCCTCGATAAGAGGTCTTGCGTACAACAAGACCAAGTTGGTTTTGGATTGTTGATGAGCAATCAGAAGACAATCCAGCAAAAAGAACCAAAGTCAAACTTGAGAGTTTGATCATGGCTCAGAACGAACGCTGGCGGCAGGCCTAACACATGCAAGTCGAACGGACGTAGCAATACGTTAGTGGCGCACGGGAGAGTAACGCGTGGGAACCTACCTTTTGGTTCGGGATAACATCGGGAAACTGGTGCTAATACCGAATAAGCCCTATGGGGGAAAGATTTATTGCCAAAAGATGGGCCCGCGTTGGATTAGCTAGTTGGTGAGGTAATGGCTCACCAAGGCTACGATCCATAGCTGGTCTGAGAGGATGATCAGCCTCACTGGGACTGAGACACGGCCCAGACTCCTACGGGAGGCAGCAGTGGGGAATAT
>JBEOJY010000046.1:0-56459 GCA_040275305.1 Bdellovibrionales bacterium
GCGGCGCAAAGTAGACATGGAGGCATGACGTAACAGAAAACCGGAAAAAAGGATATACACGCAGTTAATATGCGCTTATAGCGCCAGAAAAACTGGCCAGACTATGACGAAAGCCGAATGCAACTCCCTCGCCCCCGTGAGGGGGAGAGGGGTGGGGTGAGGGGGCGGGTATGGATTCATGAGACAAAGCATTCCCCCAACTTCCCTCCGCTCGCCAGAAGCCCATGCCGCGCAGCCTGAACCACAGCCCCCCAATCTCCCGCAACCTCCTGCCGGAACAGGCGCATGGTCGGATACCATGGGCAAGAATCCCCCTGCGCCCCCCACCGCCAATCGGCCACGAAGGGCAGGAGTGTCCAAACCGGCTTGCCAAGCGCCCCGGCAAGGTGAGCCGTCGCGGTGTCGCACGTGATGATCAAATCCATTTGCTGCATAAAACGCGCGGTGTCGGCAAAATCGCTTAAACGGCCAGAAAGATCGGTCATGGGATAGCGCGGGAGCAGATCGGCTTCCCCCTCGCGCATATCGCGCGTGAGGTTAAAGAACCGAAATCCCGAAACCCCGAACAATGGCGCGAAATCGGCCAAAGGCACGCTGCGGTTAAGGCCGCGCAGATTGCCGGGATGCCCCGCCCAGATCACCCCCACCGCAGGCGAGCCGTTCGGTTGAAGGCGCGTCGCGGAGTCGGGAGAAAGATGGGATATATAGGGCATGCTTGCCGGAACCATCTCGAAGCTTGTGCCGAAACGATAGGGCAGATCGAAAATCGCCGTATGATAATCAAAACCTTCGTCGGGAGCTTGCCCCAGCGGAATAATCTTATCCGCGCCAGACCACCCTTCGAACAACCGCGCCAAAGCCGGATGCGCCTGAAACAACACGCGCGCGCCCCGCGCCTTAAGCAGGGGCAGATACCGCGCCAACATAATCGCGTCGCCATGCCCTTGCTCGGTCGTCACGAGCAAGGTTTTGCCGCGCAGATCCTCCCCACGCCACAAAGGTTGAGAAAACTTATGTCGGATCCAGTCGGTCCCTCCGACGAAACGAGCGCGGAAATGCGCGAACCCCGCGCGATAGTCGTTGCGCAAAAGCTCCAGCAAGGCCAGATGCCAATGCAGGAACGAATAGGAATTCTCGTCTTGCTCGGCGAGGCCCGCCGTCGCTCCGGCAGCCGACAACGCGCGGCGGATGGAATCTTCGGCCTCGCGGAAACGGCCCAAAGCCTTGCTGCTGACGCAAAGATTGGCCCACGCCGCGACCAGAGAACTATCGAGCGAAACCGCGCGACGAAAAGAGGCGCAGGCTTCTTCATGCCGCTCGACCCTCGCCAACGCGATCCCATGGCGCAACCACGCGCGGGCAGTGTGCGGCATCCGCTTGACGGCTTGCTCGCCCGCGATCAGTTGAAGTTCCCTCTCTCCCATCCGGTCCGCGAACTCGCTCAACATGAACCAAGCCGGACCGAGATCGGGCCGCATTTGCGTGACCTGTCCAAAAGCCGCGAAGGCTTCCGGCACGCGATCCTGCTGCGCGAAAAGAAGGCCAAGATGGTAAAGCGCCTTCGCGTCATGCGGGTTTGCCGCAAAGATTGCGCGGTATAGCTTTTCGGCCTCCACGAAATGATTGGCGGCATGCGCCTGCAACGCGAGCGGCATCAAATCGAACTCGGCTGAAGCGTCTGGCATGGGATGTGAGGACGAATCGGACAACAGGGCGGAAATCATGACGTGACATTATCCCCATTCTGCAACCAATGACAACGGGGATGGCCCATCGCGCATCAAGAGTTGGCGAGTCATTGCCAAAAGACAGGCACGACTCCCTCGCCCCCGTGAGGGGGAGAGGGTTGGGTGAGGGGGCGAGTCTATCGCTAGAATCCAGACTCCACCCTCACCCCAAACCCCTCTCCCTCCTATGGAAGGCGAGGGGCTTTGCGCTGCGTACGCCGAGATGTTATCCCAACTCTTCAGGTGCGATGGATATACCATTCACTGAGTCGAGGCAACATCACTCGCTTGCCTCCAAGCGCCCGAAACGGGGATCTCTCCACCCCGGCGACCATGGGCGAGCGCCGCGCCCCAGTCTAGAAGCCTCAAGCCGCAAGGCCCCGCGTTCGACGTAAAGCGCATAAGCGCCATGCGCGCGAAACGCGCTCCAGTCGATCACGCGCTTGCCCGCGCAGTCGCGGATGTCGAAAGGCGCGATGACAAGGTCGGCCAGTTCGCAATCTTCCAGCGCGGCAGGCTCCAAAATCGGCAGCGCGACGGTGACCCCCGCGCGTCGCAACGCGCAACCGGCCTCGTCGCAGCGCAACGCATGCTCCGAGGCGGGCAGATCGTGAATATCGAGCGTCTCAGGATTGCCAAGCCGCTGTTGCCATTGCGTGACGGTGAACGCTTCGCGGTCGAGATTGGCGACGGCCAGCCTTCCATCCTCCACCCGCGCGGCCCACTGCTTGCCGTCCGGAGCGACCAGAAGATCAGGCAGAGGCGTGACAAGAGGATACATCGCGCCGATCAGAATCGGCGCGAGTCCCAGCCACCGCCAGCGCCGCCGCCACAGGCACAGCCATACCCCGCCCAGAATAATGGCGACAAAACTCCATGCGGGCATCGCGGGCATATGCAGCTGCGCGAACGGCCATTCGGCGACGAACCGCGCGATCGAGATAATCCCGTCGACCCCCCATCCGGCCCCGACGATGAACAGCCTGTCCAGCCCGAACGGAGCCGTCAGATAGGTCAGCAGGATGCACGGCATGATCCAGAAGCTTGTAAGAGGTATCGCGATCATATTCGCGATCACGCCATAGAAGCTGAAAGTCTGGAAATGAAAGATGGTGAAAGGAGTCGTCGCCGCCGTGGCGACCAGCGAGGTTAAGATCACGTCGCGCAAATGCTGCGGGATAATCTTAAGCCACGGGCGGCGCGTTGACGACGGGAGAAGCTCGTCGGAAGACTCAGGATTTTCCGGCGCAGAGGAGACAAAAAGATGGCCCCGCGCCAACGCCTCGTCGAACGGCTTTTCGAACGCCGCGACCATCGCCAGCACCGCCGCGAACGACATCTGAAAGCTTGGCCCCATCACGCCGTCAGGTTGAATCAGCATGACGGCCGCCGCCGCGAGCGTGACGAGCCGCATCGACATCGCGCGGCGATCGACGAGAATCGCGAACATCACAAGCCCGGTTGAAAGCGCCGAACGCAGGGTAGGGGCCTGCGGACCGACAAGAAACGTGTAAAGAATTGTCGCGACAATCGCGCCAACCGCCGCGATTTTACGCGCGGGCAAGTTCAGCGCCACCCAAGGAATCAACGCCATCAACAGGCGCAGCGGCACATAGATCAGCAGCCCCATCATGCTGACATGTACGCCGGAAATCGAAAGGAGATGCGAAAGCCCTGACACGCGCATCGCCTCTAGCGCGTTCTTGGAAATGCCGCTCTGCAAGCCGTTCAAAAGCGCCGCCGTCATCGCCGCCTTGTCGCCCGACAAATGCGCATGAACATGCAGCGTCACAAGCCGCCTTGCGCGTTCGAACATGAGAAGAAACCGCTCCCATGGCGTGGCGGGCGGCGAGGGATCGAGAATCTCAATGGCGCTGTGCGACCACCCGGTCCCGCCGAGATTCCGAAAAAAACTCTGACGGCGGAAATCATAGGCGTTCGGCGCGACCGGCTCGCTCAACGGTCCGATCTGAGCCATCGCCCGGATCAAGGCGCCGGGCGGAGGCGCGTCGTTGAATGCCAGACCTTTCATGCGAATGCGGACGAACGCCGGAGTCTTCTCGTCTGACAATCGAGGAATGACGGGATTTTTCAGCGTCAGCCGCGCGCCCTCCGGCATCGCCTCGGTGGTGACAAGCCGCCCTTCAATCGGGGCGGGGCCAATCATCCGGTCCAGCATCGGCGCAGCGACCATGCGCGTCTCAAGCTGCGCGGCGTTGAACCCCAACGCGAGCGCCAGCGCGGCAAGGCACAGAACGAAGGAACCCAGATGATTCCTCGCCAGCCACAATCCCGCCGCCAGCGCAGGCGCGGCGCAAAGAAAATATCCCGAAGGTTCAAAGGGCAGGGCGAAGTAAACCGCGATCCCCGCCGCGACCCCTGCGGGAACCCACAAAAACCACCGCTCGCGCTCGGCGGCAAAGGCTTCGGCAAAACTATGAAACGACAGCACGGCCATGATGGGCAAAAAAATCTTGCGTCAATCCCTCTCGCATTGTTGATGAAGTTCCATCTCTCCCATCCAGTAACACAATAATGTCGCGGGTATGCGCAAAATGAGCGCCGCATCGCGATGATCTACGGGAAGCAGGCCGAAATCATCAAGTGACTTCGTAATCACATAGCCGCGATCTGTTTTCTTTTCCGCGCAGAAAGCAAGCAGTCCTTTCAGTTCACGAAGCTGGACGGGATTTGAGCGGTATTTAACCTCGAAAGGAACGATTTGGCCCGCGACTTCGGCCACAAGGTCGACTTTCAGATTCTTCCGGCCCTGCCGCCAATAGGTAAACCGGACGTTTTGTTGGTAATATCGCGCGAATAGATGTTTGAGGACCGAAGATTCTGCGGCGATGCCCAACGCGTCGGCATCGTCGATCACGGAACGGCCTTTAAGCATCACGGCGGGCGCGATGGCCGCATCTGCAAGATAAATCTTATAGCGCCCGCGTAAGACTTCCTTCCCATATCCATAGGGGGCAAGCCTGTAGATCAAATGGGTCGCTTCAAGGAGATCGATAAAATGCTGCGCGGTGGGGCGAGTGACCTGCAGGTTGCTGCTCAACGCCGACATGTCCAGTATGCCGCCGTCGTGGCGACATAGGTAAAGAAAGGTCTGCTCAAGATCGAGAATGCGGCGAACGCCGAACATGGCCGTCATATCGCGCTTGATTGCTTTGTCGATAATGTCTTCGCGTAGCAGCTTCTGCGCTTGCGTAAAGCTGTCCACCAGAGCCGTTTGCGGAAATCCGCCGTGGATCAAGTAATTATGGAAATGCCACGCATAGGGTCGCGCCAGTTCCGAAACCCTGCGACATGCGTCGGGCTGCCATGTGGAAAGTTCCCTTAAGGAACGCAGCGAAGGCAAAGCCGGAAGCGAAACCTTTTTAAGTTGAAGATACTCGTAAAACGAAAGAGTTGTTAAGCGTATGGTGTGCCAGCGTCCGACGCCGGATTCCTGATCCGCCTGCAAGATCGGCATGGACGAACCCGTGAAAACGACCCGTCTGTGTTTGGCGAAATCGACCTGATGTTTGATCCATGTTCCATAGTCGCGGATAAATTGGGCTTCGTCGAGAAAAACATATTCCGGCCCCTCGCGCTTTGGCTCCCTCTCTCTCCATGCGTCAAGAACGGCCTCGATGCCGGCCAGCTTAAGGATGGGATGGTCGAAAGTGGCGTAAAGGATGTTCCCGGCCGGAACGCCCGACGCGATAAGGTTGTCGATGGCTTGCATGAGAAGCGTCGTCTTCCCGACTTGCCTCGCGCCGGATAAGAAAACAGCCCGCGCCGCCGGAGGGGTGACGATCCAGCTCCTAAGCTCGCCGAAAGCGGCGCGTTGCCATGCGGGCAGGTCCGGTATCGACTCGCCCAGCCACCAAGGATTAAACGGGCCAAGCACGGCCACAAGCTCGTCTTTTTGTATTTTCATACAATAAATATAACATAAGTACGCATTTAATGCAACCATACTATACAAATAAGCGTATTTTAGTGATTTTTAGGTAGCTTTCATGCATTGTCTCAGGATTCCCATGATCCTGATCGACGTGTAAAAACGGAATTATTCAGTAAAGTGCGCGAAAATTCTTTCGCTTGCTTCCCGCGATCTGATATCCGATAGGGGCGATTATTTGTAACGTCCGGAAAGAGTATTGCATGCCCTCCGTCACCGTCCGTTTTCCGCCTTCGCCCACCGGATACCTGCATATTGGCGGGGCGCGCACTGCGCTGTTCAACTGGCTTTTCGCCAAACACCACGGCGGCAAGTTCCTGCTGCGCATCGAGGACACCGACCGCGAGCGCTCAACGCCGGAGTCGGTGCAAACCATTCTCGAAGGCCTGACCTGGCTGGGCCTTGATTGGGACAACAAGGACTACGGCGAGCAAGGCTACTATTCCCAATACGCCCACCGCGAGCGCCACGCCGAAGTCGCGCGCGAAATGCTTGCGAAAGGCATGGCCTATTACTGCTATTGCTCGCCGCAGGAACTCGAAGCCATGCGCGCGGAGCAAAAAGCCAAAGGCCAGCCGACGCGCTATGACGGACGTTGGCGCGACCGTCCTGCAAGCGAAGCCCCTGCGGGCGTGAAGCCCGTCATTCGCCTCAAGGCTCCGCAAACAGGGGAAACGGTCGTGGACGATCAAGTCATGGGCCGCGTGACGGTTCAGAATACCCAGCTCGACGATATGATCCTCTTACGCGGCGACGGCACGCCGACCTATATGCTCGCGGTCGTCGTGGACGATCACGACATGGGAATCACGCACGTCCTGCGCGGCGACGATCACCTAACCAATACCTTCCGTCAGGTGCAGATCTACAAAGCCATGAACTGGGAAGTGCCAACCTACGGCCACTTCCCGATGATCCTCGGTCCCGACGGCGCGAAACTGTCCAAGCGCCACGGCTCGCCAGCCGTCAGCGACTATCGCGACAAAGGCTATCTGCCGGAGGCGATCCATAATTACCTTCTGCGCCTGTGCTGGGCGCATGGCGACGACGAGATCATCCCGATCGACAAGGCGATTGAATGGTTCGACCTTGATGGCGTCGGCAAGTCTCCCGCGCGTTTCGACTTCGCCAAGCTGGGCAGCGTCAATGCGCACTACATCAAGCAAAAAGACGATGCGGAACTGGCGAAGCTCACCGCGCCTTTCGTCGCGCAGACGCTGGGGCGCGAGCCGACGCCTGAGCAAATCGCGCTCCTCGCGCGCGCCATGCCGGACTTGAAACCGCGCGCGCAAACCTTGGTGGAAATCGCGCAAATGGCGGCGTTTTACTTCCATGAAGGCCCGATCCAGCTCGACGAAAAAGCCCAAAAGCTGATGACGCCCGAAGCGAAGCAGCGCCTCGCCGCGTTGGTGGAAAAACTAAAAGCTCTACCGGAGCAGGATTGGACCGCCGAAGCCATCGAATCCGCCGCGCGAACCTACGCCGAGGAACAGGGCCTGAAACTGGGCGCCGTCGCCCAGCCGCTCCGCGCCGCCCTCTCCGGCTCCACTGTTTCTCCGCCAATCTTCACCGTGGCCGCGATATTGGGCCGCGAGGAATGCCTGAGAAGAGCAGGGTAGCGCACCCCCGGATGCGAGAGGAGAAAAGTCTCGGAAAGGTCCGTCATCGCGAGGAGCCGAAGGCGACGCGGCGATCCAGAGTCGCAAGCGCACCCCTGAAAAATAACAAGAAAAGAAAAATTAGAAAAATCCCAAAATATCCGTTGACGCAATAATCCCACTTATGGTAAGGTTGTCCCACTTCTTGAAATTGAAAAATTTGAAGGAGTGCCGGAGAAACCGGCGGGCCTGCTGACTAGCTAGCATGCAGGAGAAAACCGGAGGTTTCAAAGGCGGGTAGGCCACCCTAAGCGGGGGCCGGGGCAGACAGGGAACCGGACTGTGATGGTGGAGAGCTCTCCAGACTAAGAAGGAAGAGATCAAAAAACGAGGATTGGAAGGCGGAACGGAAAAGACAGAAAAACAAAGAGAAAGGAAGAAAAGAAAAAAAGAAAAAAAGTATGTATATCCAAAGCTGTTATTGAAAGCGCAAGACAATCATCGCAAATAGGGCCGTCATTGCGAGAAGTAGACTTCTTGCATAACTGTTAAAGTAAAGAACATGGGGAACTTCAAACCCGTTCTTGAAGGTTGCAAAGGGCATCCTTGCGGAAGGGACTGTCATTGCGAGGAGCGAAGCGACGTGGCAATCCAGAGTCCCACAGAACATCGCTCCCGACTCTGGATTGCTTCGCCGCCCAAGGGGGATCCTCGCGATAACGGCCCTTGCTGCTTTTTGGGTTTCCAATCATACGGAGTATATAACCGTAAGGACTGTCCAGAACCGACGCAGCGCGAAACATGGCGATAAGAAGCCCGTTTACCGGGGTGTAGCTGTCGCAGCGCAAACAGGCCGCGCGTTTGTTTCGCCTCTGCGGAGCACAGGAATATACGTCACCTGATGTCCTGTGTTAACATCGCAAGGAACGAACAAGGAAGCGCCGTTATCCCAATTGACATGGAAATGATGAGGAAAAGGGTTGAATGTCAGCCGTTCTCCGTGTGAGGCAGAACCCTCAGTGTTTAACCTTTTTCGAAGATAGTCTGCCCCCTCGCGCAAATCGCCTTCAGAACAAGGAAATTGCGGGCTGCCAGCATCTGGAAACGTATTACGAAACTTCAACGCAGTCTCTAAAGCTGGCGCGATTTCTTCAAGGGTCATACGGTTATGCTTCCCATTGAGGAGATGCCCGACGACCAACAAAACGGAAACATATCCCGACGACAAACTATATTCAGACGATCGAAGAAGCGCCCCGGACCCGTGCCCCATAATTGTGCTGCGAATAAAGCGATCATCGATGCACGAGATGCGAGGCTTCAAGCCGTGGTCCTTTATAGCGCCGAAAATAGCATCCGCTCGCTCCGGAGTTAAAACCCTGTCGAGATTAAACGAACAAAAGAGGGCGTTATTGTAAAGACCCGCCAACGCAATTCCTGCTCCTATCTCCGGAATATGGATTTGTTTTGGGTCCAGACAAGGACGCTTGCTGGCTTCCAACGCAGCCGCGAATCTATCCAGATCGTCTGATATCTCTTGCTCTTCTCTATCGAGAGAATCCGAGGGTGCCATGCGACACGCTGCGAACGGCTCGTCATCATCCGCATCAACGCCATAACCCATGGAAATCTCCTAAAATGCTGACATGAAAACCTGAACCGCTCGTAAAGCATGCCAAGGCGAATTTTGCAATTCCTCACGCAAGGATGTATGTCTGAACCCGAACATGCTTGACTCTTTCTGGCAACGCCTCGATCACAGCCTGCGAACGGCCCTGCCGTTTGTGACGGCGCTTGTCTGCGTGTTGCTGGGGGTTGTCTCGTGGCCGCTGCCCTATCTTGGCGCAGTCGCGCCGCCGCTGGCGCTGATGGCGCTGTACTACTGGACGATCCACCGCCCTGATTTGTTCCGGCCCGGCATGGCCTTCGTCATAGGCTTGATGAACGATCTCGTGCAAGGGCTTCCGCCGGGGCTGTCGGCTTTGCTATTCGTCGGCCTGCATCAGCTCCTCCTGCATCAGCGCCGCTTTTTCGCGGGCCATGCCTTTTTTATGATGTGGTCTGGTTTTGTGCTGACTGCGCTTGCGGGCAAATGTATTGAATGGGTGCTAATCTGCCTGTGGAATTGGCAAATGGTGCCAATATTGCCTGTGGCGATGCAGACGCTTCTCGCGATTGCGTTCTTCCCAATTCCTTGCTGGCTGTTTATTCATATGCAAAAATCGGCGTTGACGAATGGTTAAGCGAGAAGGCGGCCCCGGAGCATGTTAGGCGATAACGAACGGTCACGATTGTTCACGCGCCGCGCCGTGCTGGTGGGAGCCATGCAGACGGGCTTGTTCGCGGTTTTGGCGGGGCGCGTCTATTATCTGGAAATTGTGGAAGGGGAAAAGTTCCGCACGCTGGCCGAAGAAAACCGCATCAATTTAAGGCTTATCGCCCCGCGCCGGGGACAAATTCTAGACCGCTTCGGAACCCCGTTGGCCGTCAATCAGCAAAGCTTCAGGGTCGTATTGTTGCCGGAGCAGGTCAAGGACCTGAATGGTCTCTTGGACCGTCTGGGCGGCTTCGTGGAATTAAGCGAATCTGACCGTAAACGCATCGCGCGCGATATCAGAAATGCCGACAATTTTAACGCCGTGTTGGTCAAGAGCAATTTGACGCGGGATCAGATCGACGCGCTAGCGCTGCATTCGCTCGACCTGCCTGGCGCGGAAATCGACGTGGACGAAGTGCGCGCTTACCCCTACGGCGCAGCCACGTCGCACGTGCTTGGCTATATCGGCGTAGTATCGGCAAAGGAAAAGAAGGATATCGACGACGATGGCAACAGCGTGCTGGCTATCCCCGGCTTTCGCGTCGGCAAGAATGGAATCGAGAAGCAGCGCGATCTCGATTTGCGGGGAGAAGCCGGACACGTGCAGATGGAGGTCAACGCGCGGGGCAGCGTAGTGCGGGAACTCGCGCGTCACGATGCGTCTTCCGGCAAAGACATTGCGCTCGGCCTTGATATAGGCTTGCAGCAATATGCGCAGCAACGTCTGGCGCGCGAAGAAAGCGCCGCCGTAGTCGTGATGGATATCAAGACCGGCGAAGTCAGAATTATGGTTTCCCAGCCGGGCTTCGATCCCAACCTGTTCACCTATGGAATTTCGCAGGAAGATTGGGATGAACTGAACAACGACGAGCATACGCCCCTGATGAATAAAGCGATTTCTGGCTCCTACGCGCCGGGTTCCACCATTAAGCCAATCGTGGCGCTGGCGGGGCTGGACGCCGACATGCTCAACCCGGCGAATAAAGTATTCTGCCCAGGATATTATGAAATCGGCACCTATCGCTTCCACTGCTGGAAACGCGGAGGCCACGGCCATGTCAATATGCGCGAAGCCATCGCCGAATCTTGCGACACGTATTTCTATGAGCTTGGCCACCGGATCGGGGTAGACCGTATTCAGGCAATGGCCAAACGCTTCGGATTAGGGCAGAAGCTGGGAATAGATATGCCGCACGAGCGCCCAGGCCTTCTTCCAACCAAGACATGGAAGCTGGCGTCCCAAGGGCAAGCATGGCAGCAGGGCGAAACGCTGGTCGCGGCGATCGGCCAAGGATATATGCTTGCGACGCCACTGCAACTTGCGGTCATGACCGCCCGGATCGCCAGTGGAGGGCTTGCGGTCGAGCCGCGCATGGCGGCGGCGCGCGCGTCGTCGAACAGCGAACCCTCGCAACCGTCCCCGTGGTCGTCTTTAGGGCTGGATCGGCGGCATGTAGAGCTCGTGCAGGAGGCCCTGTTTGCCGTCGTCAACGAGCCGGGCGGTACCGC
This sequence comes from Bdellovibrionales bacterium, assembly GCA_040275305.1. Taxonomy (GTDB): domain Bacteria; phylum Pseudomonadota; class Alphaproteobacteria; order UBA9219; family UBA9219; genus JBEOJY01. Next base: position 11,104 of record JBEOJY010000046.1, read on the forward strand.
CTACGGATCGCGCATCCTCGAAGAAGGCATGGAAATGGTCGGCAAGACGGGAACATCTCAGGTCCGCCGTATCAGCGATTCCGAGCGTGAGGACGGTGTGTTGTCCAACGACGCATTGCCGTGGAAAGAACGCGATCACGCCCTGTTTGTGGGCTACGCGCCTGACGAAGACCCGCGCTACGCCATCTCTGTCATCGTCGAACACGGGGGCAGCGGCGGACATAACGCCGCGCCAATCGCCCACGACATCCTTAAGGAGTGCCTGGAGCGCGACAAAGCGCGCGAAAAGAAATGAAAGAAACGGGCACACTACCCTACACCTTAACTCATTGCTTCAGAACAAGATTCGTTGTGACCGTCCGCGTCATGTGTGCGCAAGCCGGAATCCAGCAGCGCCGCGTCTGCGGCGCGAAAGACTCTCAATCGCGCTCACAATCGTAGGCCGTAAATCCGTTCTGTTCCTCTCGCTGCCGCTCGCAAGCTGGTTTCCCGCTTTCGCCGGAATGACGCTTTTGGCCAAGATAAGTTTTGTTATCAAACAATGCGTTAGCGTGTAGGGTAGTATGAGAAACGGGTTACCCTCCAAGCCCTGCGTTGGGGGCGCAAAGACAAACATCGCAAAATGGGCCGTGATTGCGAGGAGTTTCCCGCCGAAGGCGGGAGACGACGCGGCAATCCAGAGCCGTTAAAGGCTTGTTTTTGCGACTCTGGATCGCGTCGTCGCCTGAAATAGGCTCCTCGCGACGACGGCCCATTTTGCTACATTGCGTATGAGGATGGCTTGGAGTTACGAAATGGTGGGCGGAGAGGAAAATCAGTTGATCAGATGATCGCAGCGCAAATCGACCAGAAAAGCAACAATTTGGTCGAAGGCATTGCGCGGCAGCATGGCGACGTTGTTGACATTGAAGGCGCTTGCGACAAGCGCGCAAACTGTCGCTTCGTCGATGTTCTGTTGCTGAGCGATTGTCGCGGTCAGCGCGCGAATGGACCCAAGCTCATGTGCCTCAAGCGCGCTCGGACTAGTAACAGCCTCTGAAGCCTCAGAAGCTTTGGCCATTAACGCGCGGGCAGAGGAATATTCTTTGCGGCCCCCTCTGCGGCGCGCGGAAAAGCTGATCGACTTGGGTGTCAAGGAAGGAGGAAAACACATACGCGCAAGCCCCTAAAGTTAAGCGGCCAGCGTTTCAGCATCGCAAGGCGACGCATCTTCGACAAGACGGCGCCAGCGAACTTCTAAGGGAACCGATGCGTCAAGCTCAATACCCTGATAACGTTCAAAATTTTCGATGATTGCTTGAGCGACAACTTCACCATGGCGAGCGACAAAAGGATCAAACGAGAACATGTTTAACAGGTCCTTACTGTGAAAATAGAATGAACAGAAAAAAGATGTGCCTAAATTTCCTTGAGAATACAATACGAAACCGAAACCACCAGACAATTTCAAAAACTTCTTACCAGTTTATGGCATGAAAAAAATCAAAATGCAAGAAAAATCCACCAAAAAGTCATGAACATGACCCCTGAAGACAGGGAAATACCCGCAGAAAAAGCCTTCAATTGCGCCAAGAGCGCCTAATAAAGCTCTAGCAGCCTGCTGAAAAACCCAACAGGAAGATGGAAAAACAAAATGGGACACCCGCCGGAGCCTGTCCTCGCGGAGGCGGGGACGGGTGTGACGCTGCGAGTTGAAAAAAATTTTTCAATAAAAACAGGCGTCCAACAGATAAAGGCGGGCATCCCATTTTCTTTATCTTTCAACATAACCTCTTCCAAAAACGTTTTTCAGCAGACTGCTAGAAAATAAAGAGAAAATTTACTGTTGCGGTAGCGGGATGTGTTTTTGCAAGATCTTGAGTAATTCTTCCGGAGCGTTCTCGTCATCAAGAGCCTCTGCGACACGCCCCTCGGCGTCAATTACGGTCAATACGGGTGAATAATCCATCTCATAATCCTGTTCGCCAACAGCCTCGGCTTTCGCAAAGGTAACATGCAATGCCTTGGCGGCTGCCGCCGTTTGCGCAGGCGTTCCACGTAATCCCAGAATAGAAGGATGAAAATTCATCAGATAATCCTTCAATTTAGCTTCGCTATCACGGTCAGGATCAAGTGTGATGAAAACGGCATGAACTTTATTGGCGCTCTCGCCCATCAGATCGAGCAAACGCGATAAATTCTGTAAGCCAGTCGGACAGGCATCGGGGCAGAAAGTGTAGCCAAACACAACCAAAACAGGCTTCCCGCGCAGGCTCGTATCCGTTACGCGCGCGCCGTTCAAGTCAGTCATATCAAACAAAGGCGCAATCGGTTTGGCTTTCTTGCGCGCCTTGTAAGAGGAAGTGGCCTTTGAGGAAGACGGTGCGGTTGCAGTTATAGTGGAAGATGAAGAAGAGGAAGCCGCAGGGGTAGCTGCGAGACTTGGAGAACAACCAAGCATGAAAACAGCCAAAATCAGAAAGGACACGCAAATACTGTTGCGCAGACCGTAAAAAGCCTTACAAAAAAATTCATCTATGCCTATCGCGCGTGAAGCGTTGTCGAAGGTGTCATTGCGAGGAGGAGAAGCCGACGAAGCAATCCAGAGCCGCAGAGCGCAATTGTCGCTGCTCTGGATCGCTTCGCGCCGCTCGCGCTGACGCCAACTCGTGAAGGAAGAAAAGTATAACCGTGGGAGCATGTCTGGCGTTCCTTTTCAGATGACGATCACGTTCCAGAAAGCATCTTAACGGACGAAGGGGGCATTGAGAACCCATAAGTTATAGCCCTAAGGCATACGGTAAGATGCGGGGCAAAATTCTGTTAAAGCTGCATTAAGGTATCGCCTGCTACACTATCGCTTGAACTAAAACCCAACTTTTCCTGCAAGGTCATGACGAATTACGCCGAAAATACAGTGTGCGCCAACAATGCAACGCAATTTCCGAACTTGGGAACGGCGCCTGTTGTGGATTCCGGGCAAACAAACGGTCAAGACGTGCAGGATATCATCAACGACATAGACTATTTGATATCGCCGCCGGGGGCTAGCCCGACGCAACGCTTCACCTGCTACATCGATGGGATACCGTTCGAAATCAACCGGATGGAGCAGGAGCATGGACCGATGGTGCAGATACAGGCTGTCTTGGGCCATCTGCCCTACACGGCCGAATCGATGGAAAAGCGCAATGCGTTGTTGCACATCCTGCGCGGAGCCAAACACTTGATCAATGTGCGCTTTGGTCTGGATCGCACCGGAAAAATTGCCATGGTTGGAAGGTTTGCTGACGAAACGATTGTGGCGCCCGACTTCATTTTCTTTCCGTTGATGAAATTTATGCAGGAAGCAAAACCTTTTATCACCCTAATCGGACGTTATCTCTAAAGCCCGTTCAGGCGCAAATCGCCGATGCCCGACGTGAAGTCACAGAGCAGGAGAATCTGGTTTAATGGCCTTCCTAAGTCACCTCCATGAGCGCCCGCAGGTCCTAACCTCAGTTTGCGTTTACTGCGGATCGTCCAATTACGTCGCCGAATTCTATAAAGATTCGGCGCGCAGCATTGGGACCGCGCTGGCCCAGCGCGGCATGACGATTGTCTACGGAGGCGGCCATGTGGGGCTGATGGGCGAAATCGCCGATGCGGCCATGAAGGCAGGGGGCCGCGTCATAGGGATCATCCCTGAGCATATCCGAGCGCACGAAGTCCAGCACGAAGGAATTACCGAATTGCACGTCGTGCCTGACATGCATACGCGTAAACGCATGATGGCGGAGCGGGCGCACGCATTTATCATCTTACCAGGAGGTATCGGCACGCTCGATGAGATGTTCGAAATCATCATCTGGAAAAAGCTGCGGCTCCATAACAAACCGATCATCCTATATAATGATCGCGGCTATTGGGATCCCGCGTTGCAGCTGATCGAAAAAATGGTGGGGGAGGGATTCGCGCAACCACCTGACCTCGCGCTTTATAAAGTCGCGTCCACTGTCGACACTCTGTTGGCCGCGCTGACGGAAGGAAAAGGCATGGCAAGCGGCGCGTTGACAGGCCGCATGTAGCAAAAAAAGAAGAGACCCTCGACAAGAAAGTCCCTTCCTCGCCTTGCCTTATGGCTAATAACGCGCGTGCTGGCTACCCCGCGATTCCGACATCGGATCGACGGCTGCGCGCGCCTTGCGCCCAACATTTTGATAAGCTACGCGCGCATGATCGATGCAATAAGGCAAAGACTCGTAAGCGGGACAGCCGCAGAAACGAAAATCAGGCGAACGAGGATCGCCGACCGGCCAGCGACATTGTCTGTCGCCAGCTTTGGTAACGGAAATGCCTTCGCTGCGCTTGATGCTGTCAAGCGCGTGAAAAGTCGAAGCCCTTTCTTGGTGAGACGGGACTTCAGTCGGTAAGGGCATGCTCGGAAGCGGGCGTAACATAACGCGCTTGCGGCTCGATGATTTAACCGACCCAGCGCCTTGATTGGAAGAAGCGGAAAGAGCTGACGTAACCGAGGACGCCGCGACGCCGCGCTGTTGGGACTTCGCTTCGATACGGGGGGAGGCGCCGCGAACCGAGAGTTTGAGGCGATGAGCCTTCCCGATCACGGCATTGCGCGTAAGGCCGCCAAGTTGTTTAGCAATCTCGCTGGCGCTATAGCCATGCCCCCACATCTCTTTCAGCATCTCGATTTTCTGTTCGGTCCAACTCATGGCGATTATTCTCCCGTTGTTTGTAAAAGGGGGTAAGTCGAGCGGTGAAGGCGCTGGCAGGGGCTTGCGGAGATTCGGAAGTCTAGAGGGTGTGTGCGACGAAGGTTAACGGCTTGAGTATGGAGAGGTCTAAATCTTAACGACTAACGGCTGTTAATGATAGCTAATGGGAAAACGCCAAAAACCATATCTAGTAGCCGCATTGCTTGAGTGTATACCACAGGGGGCGGTCCAATGCCAGATGACGCAAGATTTTGTGGATAAGTCTCGAACGTGATGAAAGAGGGTATTGTTAATCAATTGAGTTAAAAAGGGTTATCAACTTATTAACATGTGGGTAATCATTCGTTAAGCATTCTATCATATGGGCAGGGGGTCGAGTTATCCACAACTTTTTTTGTGCCGCATCATGGCGTGGCTAAATTCTTTGAAGAAACCTTGAACACATATAATAAAGCTGACATTCGATAGTTACTGCGAAGTTAAGAAATGTATAAGCTAAGTGTTGATTGTAAATAATTCAGAATAAATGCCGAAATATAGCGGAGCGCCAACAAAAAGGACACAGCGAGCAAAGAATGAGGCATCGCATTTAGCAAGGCGCTTGCGATGATCTGATGGTATCGCCATAGTCACGAAAATGGCGAATCTATGTGATTCGCGCCTTATGCGGAGTTGTATCGAATGACCGGAACATTTGCGCCAGCATGTCGCAGGCAAATATGCGCAGCCATATTGGGGCTGCTTCTTGGCTCCATGACTGTGAGCGCTCAGGCAAATGAATTGCCGTTAGCGTCCCGTTCGGCAATGACAGGGATAACTTTCGAAGATCGTCCGTTGGCGCTTCCGGTGCAAATCAACTTTCGCATGGCCATGCTTTCGGCCAGCACGGAACTGGGCCGCAGCTGTGGCAAGATGGAGGCCTATGGCTGGCGAATGGGATCTACCGAACAGCCGCGCCTCGACCAGATTTTTACAACGACGATCGAATATATGCGCCATCAGGGATATTTTATTCAGTCTGAAGCCCCCGCCGCCGTATCGCGGGACATCACGATCTTTACGGCCGATCGTTTAAACCAGCACTATATCTTTATGTGGTCAGCCGGAGAGATAGGGTTGGTCATGGTGATTTGTGAAAGCTCGCCACCGTTGACGGGCCGTGCGGTCATGACGGCAGGAAGAGGCCAAACGCATCAGAAGTCCTTGATGGCGCAAGACGTAATTCAAAGCGCGCCGACGGGCAAGAACGAACCAATGAAGGGCGCCTTCACGCCCGTTGGCATCTGGAAAGGCGAATACACCTGCTTGCCGCAAGGGCATACCGGCGCGACGCTACAAATATCCCGAATGAAGGGGGAGGATTTCGAGGGGGAGTTTCACTTTTACCCAACGCCGCGCAACGCTGCCATGCCGGAAGGGCGCTACGAAGTATACGGCCAATATGACCAAAAATCACATTGCATTCTGATTAATCCCGGAAAATGGCTCCAACAGCCGAAGGATTTCTCCAACTCAGTAATGGTTGGTGGCTTCGACGTGGCCACAAGAACATTCAGCGCTTATTTTCAAGGGGTAAATGGTTGCACAAGCTACGAAGCGAAATACCTTTCGACCCCAGCGCGCGGCAACGGCGGCGTGAAGGCGTCAACAGGGAAAAAGAAACGCGCCGACATCCAACAAAGCAAGCCCGCAACGCCAACGGCGCAAGGAAGGAAAAGCCAAAAGAAAAGCAAGGGACCTGAAGACAGTCTGAAATCGATTAAGCCTGTCATCATAGGCGGCCCCGGAGACCAGGGGAAGGCAACCCAAGTCCCAATCCCTTCAACACCCCAGAAAATTGATCGAGACTTCTTCTTTGCGCTGAACGGAGACGAAGAAAGCCGTCGGCCCTACGCGAAGCTTGAAGAAGGTGAGTACAATCGACCTTATGCGAAGCTTGAGGAGGAAACCCCGCTATACGCGACCGTATCCGACGAAAAGATCCCTCAGGATAAAACGCCTGCGACACAGTTCTATATTCTGCCCGGGCAAATCAAAGCCGCAGCAAAGTCTCAACAGAGTCAAGATGAAGAACAGATGCAACCACAAAATGACAGTGGCAGCACCATGCGAAAATTCCTTGTGCGTAAGTCAAGACAGCCGCAGAAAGTTACCCAAGAACCGACAGAGGAGCCACAAGAAGCTTCTCCATACTACACGCCAACTCCGTCATCTGCGTTATCGTCAGAAAAGTCAGGGGAAAGCAGCAGTGCGCCGACATTTGCCGCGCCGCAGGGGAAAAACGGAAAATCGTCGGAACAATCGCCCGAACTTCCCTCCAACAGTGAGGGAGAGAAACCTCAAAGCGCCCTTGAGCCAACGCTTCTGGTCGGCAAGGCTTTCCGTCTGGCCTCATCCGGAGCATGGATCTCGCCTAAAGCGCCCGATGCGCCGGGACCAAGCGTCATCTCTCCAGTAGCGCCGTCCGCGCCAGCGGTCGCGAAAGCGCCGCCAGCTACTGTATCGAAACGTGTGGCCCCAAACGCGTCGGAGCCGAGTTATGTCTCAAGCCCGGCGCCCAGAAATTATGTAGCGCCGGAAGCGCCTGAGCCTAGCGTGATAATCCCGCCATCTGATGCGGACCCGAAGCCTACCTTTGCGCACGCGCCATCTACGATAAACCCGCGCGCGCCAGCGGCCCCTGAACCGGAATATGTGCCTGATGTTGGCGCAAGACCATAACGGAAAACACGGCAGGGCAGGGAGCCTGAGGAAGTGGGAATTGCGGACATCGTCGCCATAGCTGGATTGCTTTCATGGCTCTATTTGGTGATAAAGCCGGGCCGTTTCTGGCAACCCCTGTTATTCGTATCCCCTGAACTCCCGCGCGCGTCTTGGCCCGATATCGACATCATAGTCCCCGCCCGCAACGAAGCGAAAGTCTTGCCGCATAGCCTGCCGACATGGTTGACTCAGGACTACCCCGGCAACTTTCGTGTCATGCTGGTCGACGACCACAGCGACGACGGCACAACCGCAACGGCGCAGAAACTGGCAGACGAATTGGGCGCGTCCGGTCGCCTGTCCGTCGTCCCGGCCCCCGACCTGCCTGCGGGATGGAGCGGCAAGGTTGCGGCGATGCAGGCGGGAATAGCCCAAACCCACGCGCCTCTCATTCTTTTTACCGACGCCGACATCGCGCACCCGCCGCAAAGCCTGCGCCAACTGGTCTTGCGAGCCGAACTTCGCGATCTCGCCCTCGTTTCGCAAATGGTGAAACTGCGCTGTGAAAGCGTGGCGGAAAAACTTTTAATTCCTGCCTTCGTCTTCTTCTTCGCGATGCTGTATCCGTTCCGTCTCGCCAACCGCCCGGACTCGAAAGTGGCCGCCGCCGCTGGAGGCGTGATACTGGCGCGCCGAACGGCGCTAGACGCGATAGGAGGCCTTGCCGTCATCAAATCCGAACTGATCGACGATTGCGCATTGGCGAAAGCGATCAAGCAAAAAGGCGGGGGCGACGGAAAAGGGGGACGGATCGAACTCACCCTTTCAAACCACGTGCGGAGCCTCCGCGCCTACCCGCAAATCGAAGACGTCTGGAACATGGTAGCGCGAACAGCCTATGTGCAATTGCGCCGCTCGCCATGGCGCTTGGCGGGATGCGTCGCGGGAATGCTCGTCATGTTCGCCGCTCCTCTTTTAATCGTGTTGGGTTCTGGAGCCTTTTCCATCCTCGCCGGAGCCGTCATCTGGATCGTCATGACCCTTCTCTATCTCCCAACAGTTTCGTATTATGGGCTGGAAAAATTCTGGGCGCTCACGCTTCCCGCCGCCGCCTGCGTTTACATCGGCGCAACCATCGACTCCGCGCTGAAGACATGGCGCGGGCAGGGCGGACAATGGAAGGGCAGGACGCAAGACTAGCCGAAGGTCGAAACATCGCCTGCCTTGTGGAAGACACAAAAAAGCGTCATCATCGGTGTGATTGGCTAATAAGCCATGGATAATGGGCAAGATGAATAAAATGACGTTGACCGATTCACCCAAAACCGCTCTGACTCCCGGAAAGCTGGGCCGTCTTGAGCATGGCGAAAAGAACCGCCATAACGAAAATTTTCCGGTTGGTTCGCTTCTGATCCGCCCGGACCTGCGCGCGCACGTCCATGCCTTCTACAACTTCGCGCGCGCGGCGGACGACATCAGCGACGACCCGCTGCTCGATCCGGACGAAAAGCTCCGACGCTTGAATCGGTTCGTCGTCGCGCTAGGCGATGACGCCGCGAACGATATTCCCGTGATCGTGGCCATGCGCACAAGCCTTCGCGCGAAAAGAATTTCGCCGCAACACTGTCTGGATCTTCTGACGGCCTTCAAGCGCGACGCGACGAAACTGCGCTACCGCAACTGGGACGACCTTATGGACTATTGCCGCTATTCCGCGTCTTCCGTGGGGAGGCACGTGCTCGCGCTTCATGGCATCGGCGAAAGCGCATGGCCTGCCAACGACGCGCTGTGCTCGGTCTTGCAAGTCATCAACCATATTCAAGATTGCGCGGACGATTACCGCGAGCTTGACCGCGTCTATATCCCTCAGGAGATGCTGGCCGCTCGTGGCGGAAGTCTGGCTGACCTCTCCAACGAAAGCTCGACAGCAGGGCTGCGCGCGACCCTCGACGCCATGCTCGACAGGCTCGACGCGATGATGCCCACCGCGCGCGATTTGCCCCGCTGCGTACCGGACAAGCGCCTGCGCTGCGAGACGTCTGTCATCGCGGAATTGGCGGATAGCCTGATCGCGCTTCTGCGCCATCGTGACCCGTTATGCGAAAGCGTCAAACTCGGAATCGCAGCCAAGATCGGCGCAGTGGCGAAAGGTGTGGCCCGCGCATGGCTTTAGGATTGTCCCCCATGCCCGCATCGCGACCGTCTGCGTGTCTCGCGCAGAACGATGGAAGTCCTGTCCCGCCGGAATCCTGCGCTCCGTGCGCCTCGCCGCAGGCTTATGACGAAGCGATGGCGCGCCTGAAGAAGGAAGTCAAGGCATCGCGCAGCTCGTTTCTCGCGGGCATGATGGTCTTGCCGCGCGCCCGCCGCGAAGCGATGATCGCGCTCTATGCCTTCTGCCGAATAGTTGACGACATCGCCGACGACGACGGCCAAACCCCGGAAGCGCGAGCGACCGCGCTGCAGGGATGGAGAAAACGCATCGCGGCCCTGTTTCAAGGCGAACCCGAAGGCGACGTGGCGGTAGCGCTTGCGTCCGCCGTGACCGCATACGGCCTGATCGAAGCGGATTTTCAGGCCATCATCGACGGCATGGAAATGGACGCGACCGCGATTTGCGCGCCCGACGAAGCCGCGCTCGATCTCTATTGCGACCGCGTGGCCAGCGCGGTGGGCCGCGTCTCGGTCCGCATCTTCGGGGATTCGAGCGCGCAAGCCATGCAGGTCGCGCATCACCTCGGACGCGCGTTCCAGCTCACCAACATCCTCCGCGATCTGTCCGAAGACTCCCTGCGCGATCGGCTCTATCTGCCGGAACGACTTCTATCCAAGCACAAAATCGCCTCGCGTAAGCCCAAGGACGTTTTGCGCGACCCCAACCTTCCCGCCGCCTGCCGCGAACTCGCCGCCCGCGCAAAAGCGCATTTTGAGGAAGCGGACGCCGCGATGCTGTCATGCGCGCCTCAGGCCATGCGCCCAGCCAAAATCATGCGCGCGTGGTACGGGGCGATTTTTGATCGCCTCGTCGCGGAGGACTGGCGCGACCCCGCGCGGCGCGTGAAGCTATCGAAACTCGACAAACTTATCCTCGTGCTGCGGCACATGCTGCGCGGACTGTAAGCCATGACGGAAGAAGGAAAACGCCGCATCCATATCGTGGGCGCTGGCCTTGCGGGCCTCTCCGCAGCCTTGCATCTGGCGACGAGTGGCGAAGCGGTCACGCTCTACGAAGCCGCGCCGTTTGCCGGAGGCCGCTGCCGCTCTTTCCACGACCGCGAACTCGGATGTCGCATCGACAACGGCAATCATCTGGTCCTGTCCGGCAACGTCGCGGTGCGCGAATATCTGGAACAGATCGGTTCCTGGGACAGCATGGCCGGCGCAGCCGAAGCGCAGTTTCCCTTTATGGACGTGAAAACCGGCGAGCGCTGGATCGTTCGCGTCAACAAAGGCAGGCTTCCGCTGTGGCTCTTCGACCGTCACCGCCGCATTCCCGGCACGAAGCTTGAGGATTACGCCTCGATGTTCCGTGTCCTGCTGGCCAGCCCCGACGCGAAGCTTGCGACGCTGCTCGACCCCTCCGCGACCTTGACACAACGCTTCTGGGAACCGCTTACGATCGCGGCGCTGAACACCGAAATGGAAAACGCCTCGGCGCGGTTGCTGGCGAGCGTGATCGTGCAAAGCTTCGCCGCAGGAGGGGAGTCCTGTATCCCGCTTATTCCCAAAGTCGGCTTGAGCGAAACCTTCGTGCAGCCCTGCCTCGACCTGCTGAAGAAACAAGGCATCGCGCTGGCCTTCGGCCATCGCCTGTGCGGCATCGGCACGACGGAGGACGATAAGACGCTCCGCATGCTGGATTTCAGCAACGGCGTATCCGTGGAAGTGGGGCCGAAAGACTGGGTGATCTTCGCGCTTCCTGCCTGGGTGACGAAAAGCATCCTGCCGGAAATTTCCATGCCGACGGAATTCCGCGCGATCGTCAGCGCGCATTACCGCGTCGAAGGCCTTGTCGCGGATCAGGTCAGCATGACGGGGATCATCGGCGGACTGGCGGAGTGGCTTTTCGTAAGAGGCAGCATCGCGTCCGCGACCTTGAGCTGCGCCGAGCGTTACGGCAACTATCCCGTGCGCGACATGGCCTATTACATCTGGAAAGACCTCGCCAAAGTCCTCAATCGCGACCCGGAAAAGCTCCCACCGCATCGCATCTTCAAGGAGCGCTGCGCGACCTTCGCCGCGACCCCGGAACAGGATGCCCTGCGGCCCGGCCCTTATACCGGATGGAAAAATCTGGTGCTGGCGGGCGAGTGGACCGCGACCGGCCTCCCATCGACCCTCGAAGGCGCCCTGCGTTCCGGCATGAAAGCCGCCCAGCTCATCATGCGCTGGGAGTGATTGGGAGTTTTTTTGCAGATGGCGCGGCGCAGCCCTCTCCCCGCAAGGGGGAGGGAATTACGTCGGCCTTGTGGTAATATTATGCCAACTCTTGAACTGTTAGAGATATAATAACGAAGCGTCAGCCGATTAGGCCGCAAGCTTGAATGCTTCTTTCGGAGCGGCCAAAACCTGAATGCGCCGGTGAGCCGTTTCCTTGGCCTGACGATCAGTCATGCTGTCCGCAGCCTTGACCATGAGGCCGATCACCTGAGCCGCTGTGACTCCCGTGATATACTGCCCCGCATTCAAAGCCGTAACCAGAGCGCTTGCCTGCCTGAACGCCGCGACGGGATTTGTCACTTTGCTGGCAAAGAGCTGCTCCGCGACAACCTGAAGCGTAGACTTCACGTCGCCCTGCTGCGCCTGCGTTTCTTTCGCCGGAACTTCAAGCATGCTGCGCTTATTGCTCTTCATCTGTTCGAGTTTCTGTTTGAGTATCTGATTCTCTTTACGCAGTTTCGCTCGATCTTGGACGCAAGTAGGTTTCCTCAGATTGCAGTAAGCGCCCTTCGCCTTGCGCTTCTGGGGCTTCCAAGGCTTCTTCGCAATCAGATTCTTGGCTGGTGCCTTAACCGTCGGACACTTGTCCACACAGCGTTCAATGACTGTTTCCGTTGGCCACGGAGCAGGTATGGTCGCCGCGCCATTATTGATGTTGATAATCGTGAACGGCGCGCCATAAACGATGCCAACGGCATCAGCCGCAGTCCGAACTGTTTTCGTTACATGTCCGTCGTAAGGACAGTCGAGGTTTCCATCCGATGTGATCGTGCCGGCCGCATGTCCGGCAACAAAATCAAAACCATTGCCATCTGTTCTGGGAGTGAAAGTTACGCCATGACCAGCAGGATCCATTGTGGAAATGGTTCCATTGTTTCCAACCACATGGATGTCTCCATAGTGCGCCTCTATGTTGGGACGCTCCTGAATGCTGCTGCGCAAAGCGTTGTCCCATGAGCCGACGGAAACCGTAGCTTCGCCTACCCCATGTCGACCGCCAGACGAAAATTCGTGTGGGGCACCAAATGAAAGGTCATGCCTTCCGTCGCCGACCTTCCTGAGATTGTTGCGGTAAAAAGCCTCAACGTCGTTGGATGCGAACCTCCAATTAAGCATACGTCCATCATACGAAGCCTGAGTCGCAGGTTCGGGGCTGGCTTGCCGGACTGTTGGCGCAGCGGGGGCCGCAGGCGGAACTTCTGGAGCGCTCTGCCGATTCTCAAACGCAGATTTAGGCGTAATATCTTGCGCTATGCCTTCTTGACTGGTTGTGACGATATATCCGGCATTCAATTGCGGGAAATGTCTAGCAACGTCAACATTCTCAGCGGCCATGAGCGCTACATTGTATCCTGCGACAGTAACTTCGAATTTTCCTGCGCCGCTTATAACTGGGCGCATATGCTGATCGACGAACTTTTTGCGTCCCTGATCTTCAACCAAGTAAAAGGTTGCTTGACCAAACTTACCCCAAAGAAAGGCAGTCTTTATCATCTTTTTGTCATAGCCAGAATCTTTACTGGCTTTAGCTTTGCGAGTCAGCTCGGATTTAGCGGATTTTTCTCCGGCAGCAGGCTTTTGATCGACAACGGGTGTCTTGGCCGTTTTGGTCGGAGGCATCTGCGCTGTCTGCTGCGCAGCAGCTGGGTCCTGAGCCGCCGCAGGATGAATGCTTTGCGTTTTGCCATTTATGTTGGTGCCCAAAACATATTCCGAGTTGAGTTTCGGAAACAGCTTATCGGGATCAAAGTTCTTGGACTTCATAACGGGTTGATTAACCCCGTCGACAATAACAGGAAAAGATCCTTCGCCTAAAATAAGCGGGCGTGATTTGTCATCTACAACGCTAAGGCTGCCTCTTTCTCCAGTGACATAAAAAGCCACGCCTCCGAAGTTGCCCCAGAACAAAGAGCTCTGCTGCATATTCGCATCATAGGTAAGCTTTTGCTCTTTCCATTTTGCGGGAGCGTGAGAAGCCGCAACGGTATTCGCCAATGGGGCGGCCAGTGGCTTCTGTAGCGCAACGGGTTGTGGTGAAGGATTTATGACAATTCCGCCAGCGCCTGGAATTTGTACAGACGATCCCAGAGGATTGGGGGTGTACTGATCGCCCGGTATGTTAAGAGCAGCCGGGTAGCGAGCCTCTTGAGTTATTTGCGGCCCAACCGTCGGATATCCGTGCTGCTGCATCTGCGGAGTTTCCTTTGGCGCAGCAGGAGGCAATGAAGTGGTGGCGGGCGGGGCAGCAGGCGCGGCAGCAACGGATGGCAGCTCAGCCGCAACAGATCTCGCAGTGGGCTGAGGGGCTCTGGAATCTGACGCATCTACATATCGTTGCTCAATCACAGGTTGAGAATCTTTCCAACCATGCCTGTCCATAACTTCTGTAACGACCTGCCGTTCCGCTATTGGCGCTGATGCTGATACGGATGTGTTATCCATTTCATCGCGCGGGAAAGAATCGTCGTTCCAGCCCCCCAAGACAATTCTGGGTAGCGACAGCGCAACAAACGCGACGCTAGCAAGTAACCGCGATTTAAAAGAAGCAGTTTTGGTATGGATCTGGAAAGTCATTTTAAGGAACCCCTTTTTTAGTCAGTACCTAAGGTGTCGCGAGATCGTGTGGCAAAAAACAAAGAATATAATAACTAGTGTAATCTAATTATAATTTGTTCCGAAGGCAAGTAGATTGCCTTCGGAACGCGCTTGCAGGTATATGATTATTGTAAATTCAGCGTCTGATTGAATGTTGGATTTCCGCCAGTTCCAATAGCAATATTAGGTCCAGCGGCGTTCGCCGAAATATTCCAAGTATCCGATTTGGCATCAAATGCGGCTTTAAGATTGGCGATGGCATTCCCCCAATATGCGCCAACGCCTGCGACGGCCAGCATGTTTCGGAGCAAGGCTTCATTCTTGTTGTCGATAGTGACACAGCTGGCTGCAACGGTCGTGTTTGGATATGTGGTGCACATAACAGGACGGTCAAATCGCCCGAAACCTTTTTGCTTCTGAATATACAGCCCTTGTAACTGCACAACTTCTACCGCGATATTACCATCCTTATCCTTGACCATGGTATGGTCCGGGTTATAGCGCGGAACTTGCGCGAATACAGGCCGCATCAAATCCTGATCATTCAAGTTGATGCTGTTCATGGGTTCTTCCACCGAGCTGCATCCCGCTGCTGAAACCAGAAGAGCGGCGCAGGCAAAATTGCGTAGAATTGGTTTTGTAATGCGAGACATAGTCGTGTTCCTCACTAGGGTTGTAATGTTCCAAAAGAAATTTTCAAACTTATGCAGTGGCTAATAAATATATACCCTGACATTTATGAGTAAGAGCATGCGCGAGACACACTCGCGCATGCTCAAACCGCAATATTTACTGAAGGTTGTTCTGTGCAGCTGACTTCGCAGTTGTTGACGTGCCTTCCGGCTTGTAAGCCGTGAAGTCATATTTTTGCGTCATGTCAACGTTCGCCACATTCTTCACCGTCGCATGATTAATGGGGGCTGCACAAGTTTCACAGTTGCCTGCCGCAAAGGAGAACCTAACACTTTGTTCTGCCTTGACCGGCCCCATATCCTGCGCATTCAGATAATTTCCGGCCTGCACCAGATTCGGATTTGCGGCTGCGCCCGTTGTGCCAGCTGTGCCAGTGATCTGAAAATTATAGCTTTGCTTTGCGTCAAGGCTTTCGCTGTGCTTGACATCGATCACGTTGATCGGAGCTTGGCAATTTGTGCATGCTCCGGCATCCATCTCACCTTTGACCACCTGAGTGACCTTGGTGGCGCCATTACCTTCGCCAAAGAAGTAGTTGCCTGGGGGCAGCGTGCTGCTGCCATCAGCAAATGCGGGGGCCGTGACGGCGATTGCGGCGGCGGTGAGTACGCCCTTAAAGGTCTTGTTCATAATGTCTCTCCAATTCCAAAGTGTGTGCGTTGTGCAAAGCTACAAATGAATGCTTCATCTGTAACGAGTGTGCAACAATAATGATTTTAGTGAAACATGCAAGAAGAAAGTATGAAAACTTTCTTAATAGCCACATGGTCCGTAACGCCAAACTATCCTCAGGAGAAATAGGGACAAAAGCCGCAAACAAGGACCTTCATCGCGAGCCC
Organism: Bdellovibrionales bacterium; assembly: GCA_040275305.1. Classification (GTDB taxonomy): domain Bacteria; phylum Pseudomonadota; class Alphaproteobacteria; order UBA9219; family UBA9219; genus JBEOJY01. The sequence goes on from JBEOJY010000046.1 coordinate 27,068, forward strand.
CCCCTTGGGGCGAAGCCGATCAAGAGTCACAAGAAACAGCGCTAGAAGGCTCTGGATCGCCACGTCGCCTGCGGCTCCTCGCGATGACGGCCCTTTCCACAAAGATCGTTCTCCTAGCCCTTATGCAGGACTGGGGGGGGGCAGTCCACTGAAATAACCCTTCATGAGCAGTTCAGCCAAAACAGGAACAAAAGATAAACATCGCAGATGGCTGATTTTTATGGTTAATACGCGCTGCACTATGGATATTATACCGGTTGCAGTTCAAGAGTAGGCAAACATTGACGCAAGGCAGGCTGGATTCCCTCCCCCTTGCGGGGAGGGTTAGGGTGGGGGACCAGAAGACAGAAAGTAGGTGTCAGGTATCAGAACGGCCTTGCGGCAAGACTATGCCTTCCGATCCCTGTGTTCTGCTTGCTGAAGCTCCCCCCCCTAACCCTCCCCGCAAGGGGGAGGGAATCAGATTGCGCTAGCTTTTGGGCTACTCCCAACTCTTGAACTGTTAGGAGTATATCATTGATAATATAACGACAGCCCTCGCAAAATCACCCCACCGCGCGTTCGACCTTCTGGCCTTCCTGCGCGTCTTCGTCGCGCAAGATCTCCTCGTCCGGAGCGAACGCTTCCTCCCACGTGCCGCGCGTGGCCGCCTTGCTGTACTCCGTGGCGCGAGCCTCGAAGAAATTGGCGTGCTCGATGCCGTTGAGCATATCGTCCATCCACGGCAAGGGGTTCTTGGCGACCTTATAGATCGGCTGCAACCCCAGCTGCGTGAGCCTTCTGTCGCCGATATAGCGAATATACGACTTCACCTCATCGGGACTGAGTCCCTCGATACCGCCAAGCTCGAACGAAAGGTCGATAAAGGCATCCTCGTGATCGACGATAGTGTCGCAAGCTAGATAAAGCTCGCGTTGGAAGCTGTCGGTCCAGATGAAGCGGTTTTCCTCGATGAATGTGCGGAACAGGCGAATGATCGAATGCGTGTGCAGCGTCTCGTCGCGCACCGACCACGTCACGATCTGCCCCATGCCCTTCATCTTGTTGAAGCGCGGAAAGTTCATCAGCATCGCGAACGACGCGAACAGCTGTAACCCTTCCGTGAACGCGCCGAACACCGCAAGCGTCCGCGCGATCTCGACCGGGCTGTCGCAGCGAAAACCCTGCATGTAGTCGTACTTGTCCTTCATTTCCTTATAGCGCAGGAACGCCGAATACTCGATCTCCGGCATCCCGATCGTGTCGAGCAGATAGGAATAGGCCGCGATATGCACCGTCTCCATGTTCGAGAACGCCGCCAGCATCATCTGAATCTCGGTCGGCTGGAACACCCGCGAATACTGCTTCATATAACAATTGTTGACCTCGACATCCGCCTGCGTGAAGAACCGGAAGATTTGCGTGAGCAGGTTGCGCTCCGATGCCGTCAGCTTTTGCTTCCAGTCGCGCACGTCGTCCGCCATCGGCACTTCTTCGGGTAGCCAATGCACTTGCTGCTGCTTCTGCCACGCCTCGAAAGCCCACGGATAGCGGAAAGGCTTGTAAACGGGGTTGGGGGTGAGCAGTCCTGACATTGGCAATCTTCCTGTGCGGAGCATGGAGAGCGTCTTCAAAGAATCGAACGCCCATCATGACGCAAAACAGGGCGTCATGCCAAACGGGAATCTTCCGCCGCCGTGCGGATCAGTTTAGTCCCAATCTTTGGGCGAGCGCTCCGAGGCGATCCTTGAGCGTTGGCCGGAAGCCTTTGATGCAAACAGCGCCCACATCCGTGACATCGGCATCGACATATTCGCGTTTCAACCGCGCTACGACCATTTTCGCGACATCGTTTGTCGTGAGGCCTTGCAGTGGTTCATTACGCCATTCGCGCCATAACTTCTGTCGCAAGCCTTCCCCTGCGACCTCAAAAGCGACTCGCATGGACAGTTTTTCTACCGCCTCGTCGTAACCGTAGGTGCCAAATGGGTTCTGATTTGGCGCGAGTTTGCACCGATCACAAGTCAGGGTCTTCAGCCGTTCGAACGCCGTGGCGAGACTGGCGAGGTCATTTTTGTATCCGGGTGAAACAAACTTCAAATCGAATTGTTGCATGATTTTATATCCTTTATATGCAATAAGATTAAAACATAAATGGTGCCGGTTGCGGGATTTGAACTCGCGACCTACCGCTTACAAGGCGGTTGCTCTACCACTGAGCTAAACCGGCATAATCGCATGGCTTATAGTCAAAGCCCGCACTGCGGAAACAAGGCGCTCCAGCAATGTGCTATAAGCCACAGGAACCAGACCAAATTCAAGACATCTTACGCTTGCAAGGCCGCGAAAGACCAAACGGCAATCTAAGAAAAGCCAAAATGACGCGAAATCGACATAATCTAAAGTCGATAGTTAGCTGATTCCAAAGGAAAAGTCCATTTCCTGTTGAAACGGCATGCGGACTTCCCATATCATGCGTGAGTGGGTGAAGCCGGAAAGGTTCCGGAAAAGACAGCTAACCAGTAATTTCTCTCAAGGAGCAAGCCATGGATCAGAGATTTTTTACTTCCGGCAACGTCGCCGGGATTGAACGCGCCGGGTTCGACGCGGGCTTGCGCGCGCATATGCAGCGCATTTTCAATTACATGGGCATCGGCTTGGCCGTAACCGGGCTGGTGGCGTGGGTCATTGCGAACACGGCGTTGGCGGGCGTTATCTACGGCACGCCGTTGCGCTGGGTCGCAATTCTATCGCCGTTAGCCTTCATGTTCTTCTTGAACTTCAAGATGCAGAGCCTTTCGCCCTCAGCCCTGCGGACGCTGTTTTTCGTGTTCTGCGGCACCATGGGCCTGTCGATGGGCATGCTGTTTCTGGTCTTCACGGGCGACAGCATCGCGCGGGCCTTCTTTATCACCGCCGCGACCTTCGGCGCGATGAGCCTCTGGGGCTACACGACCAAGCGCGATTTGACCAGCATGGGCGCGTTCCTGCTGATGGGCGTGCTGGGGTTGATGATCGCGGGAATCGTGAACATCTTCATGCAATCCGCGATGTTGCAATGGGTGTCGTCGGTTCTTGGCGTCGCTATCTTCACCGGCCTCACCGCCTTTGATGTGCAGCGCATCAAGCAAACCTTTGCCGAAAGCTGGGGCGCCGAGGCGAACGAGAAAATGGCCGTCTTGGGCGCGATGTCGCTTTATATGAACTTTATCAATGCGTTCCAGTTCCTTCTTCAATTGACGGGCGTGCGTCGCGACTAGGATAAAGACTGATTCGCTGCGATGCGGCATAAGGATAGGGAAGGCGCAAGTTCAGGCTTGCGCTTTTCCTCATTTTGCGCCATGAGGTGTTCTGTGTTGTCCAATCTGGAGGAATCCTTCAAAAAACGAGGGAGACTGCTCAGCTCCGGCAACCGGCTGTGCAAGACGCCAGAGCAGCTTGCCGGAAGAGACGGTCCGTCCGGCCAAGGGATCGTCAAGTTGTAGTGCAGAGGGTTCAAGATCATGCGTGGAACAGTCAAGTGGTTTAATGCGACGAAAGGCTATGGCTTCGTTGCTCCGGATGGTTCATCGAAGGATGTGTTCGTCCACATTTCCGAACTGCAGAAGGCAGGTATCGCCAGCCTCGATCAGGGCGATATCGTCGAGTTCGAAATGGCCATGGGCAAGAACGGTCGCGAAGCAGCCGTCAACTTGCGTAAGGCCTCGTAAGCGTTAAGCGCATTGCGAATGAAAGCGCCGCGATGGGCAACTGTCGCGGCGCATTTTTTTGACAACGGTTTGGAAAGAAAGCGCAACCTGATTCCCTCCCCCTCGTGGGGAGGGTTAGTTCTACTGCGTCAATAAACGGCCTTCTCTTGACACAGAATAAAGACAAACGTCGCAAAAAGGGCTGTCATTGCGAGCCCCCTCTTGGGGGCGAAGCAATCCAGAGTCGATAGGGCTGTCCCTAAGCGACTCTGGATTGCCACGTCGTCTCCCGCCTTACGAGCGGGAAACTCCTCGCAATGACGGCCCTTTTTGCGACGTTTGACTCCGCAGATTCACGGGAGATCCTCGACACAAGATTTTTATGACGCAGTAGGATTAGGGTGGGGCGTGCGCTCCGCCAGCGCAAGCGTATTAAGCAAAGGCGGAAAGCTCGTATATCCCGAATCGGCGTTCAAATGCCCGCCCTTGGGAATCACGATCAGGGTCGCATCCATCTTGGCCGCAACGTCCTGCGACAGCGCCAAAGGCACATAGGGATCGTCATCGGCGGCAAAGCAAACGCGCATGGATGCGCCCTTGCGAACCTGCGACCAGTCAAAATCATGCTCGACGAAACTGGCGTTGAGCGTATCGAACTGCGCGATCCCCAAAGTCTTTGCAAAGGGACAAACGAGAATCATGGCGCGATAGGGCTGTTCCGCTTCCTCCGCCATGCGCATCACAAACGGAGCGCCGATGCTGTGGCCGATTAAGATCGTATTAGCAGGATCGCAATCGCCAAGACTGTCTCGAAACACCCCGCGCCACGCCGCAAAAGACTGGCCCTCCGGCGTTGGAAATTGCGGCACAATCACACGACAGCCTTTGCGCTCCATCTCGCTCTTAAGCCATGGAAACCAGTTCCCCGACGCGCTTCCGCACGTGCCATGAACGACGAAGATAGTTGTGGGTGTTGCCGCCATAGCAATCCTACCCCCTCAGCTCCGCGCCGACAGCCTTGGCGGCGGAATCGGCGATGCGCTTACCCAACGCTTCAATCTCTGCATCCGTCAACGTCTTGCCCACAGGCTGCACCGTGACGCTTAAAGCCAAGGACTTCTTGCCCTGCGGCAAGTGCTCGCCTTGGTACACGTCGAACGCATTGACCTCGCGGATCAACGCCTTGTCCACATCCTTGACCGCCTTGACGAGCTTGGCCGCCGTCACCGCGTTCTCGACCACGAACGCGAAATCGCGCGTCAAAGGCTGCAAAGGCTCAAGCGTGAGCAGGGGCTTGGCGCTTCCCGTCGCGCGGCTTTGCGGGATGGCTTCCAGAAACACTTCGCAGACCGCCATCGGGCCAATGGCGTCATACGCCGCCAAAACCGATGGATGAGCCTCGCCGAAATAGGCCAGCACGTTCGGCCCCAGCCGCAACGCGCCCGAACGCCCCGGATGATACCAGACTGGCGCATCGGTTGTGACCTGCAGGGATGCGACGGGCGCTCCCGCTGCGGCCAGCGCCGCGAGCGCATCGGCCTTGGCGTCGAACGCGTCAACCGGACGTGAAGACGCTGCCCAATGGCGCGGGGTAGCTCCAGCCCTCAACGCGGCCGCCACCAAAACCTGTCCAGCCTTCTTCTCGCGCAAGAAAATCGGCCCGACCTCGAACAATCCGGCATCGCCAAATCCCCGCGCGGCGTTGCGCTGCGCCGCCGCGATAAGATTGCCGAGAATCGAAGGCCGCATGACATCAAGATCGCTGCTGATTGGATTCTGAAGCCGCAACACATGATCGACCTCGCCGCCGAACAGCGCCGCCTGAGCGCCCGGCATGAACGACCACGTAACCGCCTCCATCAAGCCTTGCGCCGCGAGCGCGCGCCGCGCGGCGCTCGACCGTTTGTCCAGCGTGTCGAGAAGAGGCGTGGAAGAAACGAAACCGCATGAGGAAACAGTGGCCGGAATATGCTCATAGCCCTTGATGCGGATAATCTCTTCGGTCAGATCGGCGACGCCTTCAATATCGGGCCGCCATGACGGAGGCGTGACGCTCAACGAATCCTTGCCGGACGCGACCTTGAACCCAAGCTTCGACAGGATCGCCGCTTGCTCGTCCACCGGAACATCCACGCCAAGCCGCTTGGCGCAGGCCTTGTGCGGCAGAATGTAAGCGCCCTTGGCGGGAGGCTCGGCCCCCGTGACATGCAACTGGCTCACAACCGTCTGAGGCGTGCCGCACAGTTCGACGATCAACCGCGTCGCGATTTCCGCGCCGGGCGCTGTCGAAGCCGGATCGACTCCGCGCTCAAAGCGATAACGCGCGTCCGAGACGATCTGCAACGCGCGTCCGGTGCGGGCCGTGCGGGCCGGATCGAACCATGCGGATTCAAGGAAAACCTCGGTCGTGGCCTCGTCGCAGGAACTGCCGACGCCGCCCACGATCCCGGCAAGGCTCAAGACTCCGGTGTCGTCGCCTATGGCCGTCATGCCGGATTCCAAAGTGTAGGACTTGCCGTTCAGCGCATCGAGCGTCTCGCCGCCCTTGGCCGCGCGAACCCACAGATGGCCCTTGATCTTCTTCGCGTCGAACACATGCAAGGGCCGCGCGAAATCTAAGGTCAGGAAGTTGGTGATATCGACCAGCGCGGAAATTGGGCGCAACCCAACCGACTTAAGCCTGCGCTGCAACCATTCGGGGCTGGGCCTGTTTTGGATGTTGCGGATGACGCGCCCCGCGAACAACGAGCAGGCGGGAGTTTCAATGGCCACCTTGATGGGACAAGGCTCGCTTCCCGCAACAGCCTGCGCGTCGATCTGCCTCAGCGTGCCAAGCCCCGCCGCCGCCAAATCCCGCGCGATGCCGTAAACGCCTGCGCAATCTGGACGGTTAGGCGTCAGGTTGATTTCCAGAACCGGATCGTCGAACCCGGCGTAGCTCGCGAATTTGGCTCCCACCGGCGCATCGTCGGGAAGCTCGATGATGCCGGGCTTGTCCTCGTCCACAAGGCCAAGCTCATCCTCGGCGCACAGCATCCCTTGCGACTCCACGCCACGAATGACGCCTTTTTCCAAAGGCTTGCCTGTCCCCGGCATCACGTTGCCGGGACGCGCAAGCACGGTCTTCAATCCCGCGCGGCAATTCGGAGCGCCGCACACCACCTGAATCGTCTCCTTGCCTGTGTTGACAGAGCAAACCTTGAGGCGGTCGGCTTGCGGATGCTTCTCCGCCGTCATGACCTGCGCGACGACGAACGGCGCCAGCGCCTTGCCGCCGTCCGCGACGCCCTCGACCTCCAGCCCGATGGCCGTCAGTTTCGCGCTGATCTCGTCGAGCGTCGCCGTGGTGTCCAGATGCTGCTTGAGCCAAGAGAGAGAGAGTTTCATTGTCTGTAACCTTGATCCGCCTGTACAATGCGATGACACGCCAAAATCCCGCCCTGATTCCCTCCCCCTTGCGGGGAGGGTTAGAGCCTGCCCCCGCGAAGGCGGGGGGTGGGGGAGTTTCTACAAGTCCAATATTTGAGTTCATGCGTATCAACGATTCCGCATAACTCAAGATAGATAACACGACGCCATCCACATTGTTCATAACATCGCTGTTGGAAAAACGAAGCACAGTATATCCCATATTGTGAAGTTTTTTGTCCCTCTCAAAATCGTACGCATGCTGTGCGCCGTGGGACTCTCCATCAAGTTCAATCAATAGCCGCGCGCGCAAACAGGCAAAATCTGCAATGTAAGGATGTATCGGCTGCTGCCGCCTGAATCTGAAGCCGTGTTGCCGTCCCGCTTGTTTCAAAACACACCATAACATCTGCTCAGGTGGCGAAGCGCTACAGCGCAAATCGCGAGCTTTACGAATATCAACAGCATTATTTCTATGTTGGTTCCTCAACATTGATATGCTTTCAAGCTATTGCAGTAATCTCGCCCTGATTCCCTCCCCGCAAGGGGGAGGGAATCAGGGCTTGTCTTCGTCACAAATTTTCTTACCCTGTCTTCAATCTTGCCGACACCCTATTTTCCCATCCCGAAATACTTGAAGAAATCCCCCTCCGGCGACAGCACATAGGTTGTGTTCTCCGGCTTGAGGCTTTCGCGGTAGGCCGTCAGCGAACGCCAGTAGGCGAAGAACTGCGGATCGCGCCCCGTCGAGTCGGCCATGATCTCCAAAGCCTTGCGGTCGCCTTCGCCCATCATCTTCTCGGCGCGGCCTTTGGCATCGGCGCGAATGACCGTCGCCTTGCGGTCGGCCTCGGCCACGATCTGCGCCGCCTGCTGCTGGCCGGTCGCGCGGATTTGCGCGGCCTCCTGAATGCGCTGCGAGCGCATGCGGGCGAACACGGCATCGCTGGTCTTGCCCGGAAGGTCGGTGCGGCGAATGCGAACATCGACGATCTCGATGCCAAGATCCTTGACCTGATCGTTGACCTCGCGGCGGATCTTGGCCATCACGTCGTCGCGCTCCGGCGAAAGCACCGTCGCCATGCGGATCGTGCCGAACACGCTGCGCAGCGAAGCGTTGAGGATCGTCCCAAGCCTATCGTTGGCGATACGCTCGTTGCGCAGGCGTTGATAGTAAAGCACCGGATCGACGATCTTCCACCGCGCGAAAGCGTCTACCTCAAGCGGCTTCTGCTCCTCCATCATGATTTCCTGACTCGGCGCGTCGACCGCCAGCACGCGCTTGTCGAAAATCTCGACATCCTGAATGAAAGGCAGCTTGAAATGCAACCCCGGCTCCGTCACGACGCGCACATTCTCGCGGAACTGGAACACGATGGCCTGCTGGGTCTGGATCGTGATGAAACAGGCGTTCGTCAGCGTGATAAGCGCCGCGAAACCAAGGATCAGCCAAGTGACAATACGCGCGTTCATCGGGAAGCTCCTTCGTCTGAAGAGACTGCGGCCTGTGCCGGACTGGGTCGCGCTGCCGCGCCCCCGCCGGATTCGCGCAGCGGCATAAGATAGGGCACCGCGCTTGCGCCGCTTTTGTCGAGTACGACCTTGCGGGCGTTAGCAAGCACCGCCTCCATAGTCTCAAGATACAACCGCTTGGAAGTCACGTCGCGCGCGGCGTTGTAAGCCGTAAGAACCTCGCGGAATCTATCAGCCTCGCCCTTGGCCAACGCGATTTTCTGGTCGCGATAACCGACCGCCTGTTGCTCGATCTTCGCCGCTTCGCCCTTGGCCTCCGGCACGACCTTGTTGGCATGCGTTTCGGCCTCGTTGCGGAAACGCTCCTGATCAAGTCGCGCGTTGACGACATCCTGAAACGCGGCCTTGACCTCGTCAGGCACTGAAACGGTCTGGAGATTGATCTGGGTAATCATGACTCCGGCATTGTAGTCGTCCATCAGTTTTTGCAGCCTCAAGCGCGATTCCTCCGCGATCTGGCCACGCCCGTCGGTCAGTGCGAATTGTAGCTTGTTCTGGCCGATCACTTCGCGCATGGCGCTCTCGGCGGCCATCTTGATCGTCATCTCCGGATCGCGGATTTCGAACAGGAACTTCTGGATATCGCTGATGCGCCAGAACACCGAAAACTCGACATTGATAATGTTTTCGTCCTGCGTGAGCATCATGCTTTCTTCGGGCAGCGACCGAGAATCAACGTCGCGCGCGGCCATCCGAGTGGACAGAGGACTGCGGAAGCCGATTTGGATCGCGTTTTGCGACGTGACGTTAGGCAGCAAGACATCCTCGATCGGCGAGGGCAGGTGATAATGCAGCCCCGGTTTCTCGGTGCGCTCGAAAGCGCCGAAACGCATCACGACGCCGACCTGCTCGGTGCCCACCTGATAAAATCCGCTCAAAGCCCACAAAGCCATGAACGCGGCTACGCCTAATATGACAAGCCGCGATGATCCGCCAGAACGCCCGAACCATTGCCTGAATTTCTTGTCCATTTCCTCGAACAGCTTGTTGAAATCGGGAGGAGGAGGGATATCCTGCGAACCGCCGCCGCCCCCATTGCCGCCTGAACTAGGTCCTTTGGGCCTGCCGGATTGCATCCACGGATTAGCCCCCGGCTTGGAAGCCCCTTGTTTATCGCCGGATTTACCATGAGAGGGCCCCCATGGGCCGCCATTGTTATTCCATGTCATCGCAGTCTCGTCCTCGAAGGCAAAAGAAAATGAACACCCTGTACAATAACCCGCTTTTCCAAGATAAAGAAAGAGCCAGTTAACGATGCCAGCATAAGCTTTCAGGATAGAAACATGAATATGACGCTTGATTTCATTGTCAATAAGATATTGTTCTGGCTCCTGATCGGAATGATCGGGCTGGAAGTGTGGAATCTGGTCTTCCATCGTGGCGTCACAAATCTCCCCACTTCGTCTGCGATCCGCGCCAAAATGATCGAGTTGCTCCGCGCCGACAAGGACAAGCGCAGCCTGTCGCCTTACACCATCGTCGATGTGGGGTCCGGCAACGGAGCGCTGACCCGCGCAATCGCGCGCGCGATCCCGGACGCGAAAATCGTTGGGCTAGAGTACTCGCCCCTGTCGGTCGCGTGGTCGAATTTGATAAGAAAGTTGAAAAGACTAAACAATCTGTCCTATCGTCGCATGGATTTCATGCGCTACGACTTCGCCGAACCCGACGCGATCACGACTTTTCTCTTGCCGGGCGTCATGTATCCGTTGAGCAAGAAGTTCACGGATGAGACCAAGCCGGGAACCGTGATCGTCGCGAACACATTCCCACTTCACGGAGACTGGAAGCCGGAGGAAACATTTCACGTCAAAACCTTCCCCCCGCCGCAGGGCAAGGTGTTTTTGTACCGCAAATGATAGGTTTCTGATGTTTAATCGCACGACACTAAACATGATCGCGTTGTTGCAGAACAAGATTCGATGTGGCCGCAAGCGTCATGCCCGCGAAGGCGGGCATCCATCTCCGGTCATCAACGCAAGCGAATCTCTTGCATATTTTACGCTTGTTCCAGCAGCGGGAGATGGATGCCCGCCTTCGCGGGCATGACCCCGTTTTGTGGAACCTTGTTTCCCAACTTTTGAACTGCAGTGAAGGAAAGAGAGAAGGACTTTTTATCATGGCCATCATTCAGCCCCGCACCGTTCCCGGAACGCTCGAACTCCTGCCGCGCGATCAAATGGCGTTCCAGCATATGCTCGACACCATCCGTCGCGGCTACGAGCGCTTCGGCTTCGTGCCAGTGGAAACGCCAGTGTTCGAGTTGAAGGACGTGCTGCTGACCAAATCGGGCGGCGAGACGGAAAAGCAAGTCTACTTCGTCCAGTCCACCGGAGCGATCCAGCAAGGCAACGAGGCCGAGCTAGCGCTACGCTTCGATCTCACCGTGCCGCTCGCGCGCTTTGTCGCGGAGCACGAACGCGAACTGGCCTTCCCGTTCCGCCGCTATCAGATTCAGCGCGTCTATCGCGGCGAGCGGGCGCAGCGCGGACGCTTCCGAGAATTCTACCAGTGCGACATCGACGTGATCGGCAAGGACAAGCTTGATCCGGCCTATGACGCGGAACTGCCCGCCATCATCGTGCAAATCTTCGAAGAACTACGCGTCGGAGATTTCACGATCCACTTCAGCAACCGCAAGCTTCTGCGCGGATTGCTGGCAAGCTATGGCCTCGACTCCGCCGAAACGCAAAAATTAATCCTGCGCGAAATTGACAAGCTCGACAAGATCGGGGCAGGGAAGGTGCGCGACTCCATCACCGCGCTGGGCCTCGACCCAAGCAAGGCCGACATTCTGCTGGGACTTGTGGCCAGCAAAGACGGTAAGCGCGAAACGCTGGAGCTTTTGCGCGCGCAAGAATGCGCTGACCCGGTGTTTCAACAAGGCCTTGCCGAAGTCGCGCAGATGGTCGATATGCTCGCGGCGCTCGGCGTGCCGGAGAACAGAACGCGCCTCAACCTCGCCATCGCGCGCGGCCTCGATTACTACACCGGCACAGTCTACGAAACGCTGATCGACGCGCACCCAGAGTTCGGCAGCGTCTGTTCCGGCGGTCGCTACGACGATCTCGCGGGCTACTACACCAAATCGAAACTGCCGGGCGTTGGCATCTCCATCGGCCTTACGCGCCTATATGACCAACTTTCGGCCAACGGATTGTTGCCGCAGGTGACAAGCAGCGTGCAAGCGCTCGTGACCCAACTTGACCAGACCTTGAGCGCCGACTACCTCGCGCTCGCGGCGGAACTCCGCCGCGCGGGCCTGAACGTCGAGCATTATCTGGAACCGGCCAAACTCGACAAGCAGCTAAAATACGCCGACAAGGCAGGAATTCCCTACGCCCTCATCCTCGGCCCCGACGAAAAGGCCAAAGGCGTCGTCGTCGTCAAGGACCTCGCCGCCAAAACGCAAACGGAAGTCCCGCGCGGAGAGACTGCGGCTCACCTGAAACAAGTCTTAAGCCGGGCATAAACTGCGCAGGTTGTTAGCATAGGTGCAAAATTGTTGTCGAACGGCCTTCGGAAGGCCACCTTTTGAAAGCAGGTCCAGATAGTTCGTGGCAAGCTGGAAGCGTTTTGTTTGACCTCGCATGGCCCACGCGATCTGTATGGCCGCGCTGATCATCTGTATGCAGTCAACATCCAAAGTTTTCCCCCAAGCTTTTTTGTAAGACGATGCTGTCAATAGCATGGCCGTTGGAAAACTTGACATGTTGGAAAACTCAAACTCGACCGGGGCGATACAAGGCTGCGCGTCAATCAAACCTGTTATGACGCCCTCGTCGCTGACGAAGAAATTGTTGGGGTGAGCATCGCCATGAATGGCGCGCCAACTCTTCAAAGACTTCCGATCGATATGATCCATCAATGCGCTCAGTATAAGGTGTGCGGAGGGCATGGCGGAATCCTCATGATTTACGATCTGGCTAAGTGTTTTACCTAAGCGACTATCTGTAAATGCCTGCACGACGGAGAGATCATCGCGGCGCGAAGCCACCACGGAAGCGGTAGCGTGAAACGCGAGCAACGACTTGGACAGAGAATCGATGAGCGGTCGATTGACTCCTCGTTGCCTAAGAAATTCACTGGCGGGTGTGCCCGACACGCGGTGATAAATCTGCCAAGAATAATAGGGCCTGCCGAAAATGACGCAGGGGTCTTTTAACACGTCTTCCTCGATAAGATTCGGCGTGGGAACATCTGGAGCTTCAGCTTTCAATAGGGCGTTAAAGCGCGCGCACCATTGATCATATTGCACCAAATCCTGATCGAAATCGCGAAGAGCGCCCCCATGATAAAGACGCAGGACAGTACGATCGTCCAAGGCCCAAACATCCGCAGAGGCTCCCGTGCCAAGTGCAGGCTTGCGAGGGTCGAAAAGCTTCGAGTATTTTTCTGAAAGAAATGAATAACACATATGGATGCAACGCGAAAAAAGATACAGCCCGATAATATACAATCATACGGAGTATATTAATGAATAAAAAACCAGACAGCTAACAAATATTGTAGTTAAAATACTTGCGCTAATGAGATGGAGGGTAATAAATAACCTATACCCCTCGCACTTGAAGAGCTGGCAAACATTGACGCAAGACAGTCTGGATTCCCTCCCCGCAAGGGAGAGGAAATCAGGTTGCGCCATTTTCACGTGCTTTCCCAACTCTTGAACTGCTAGGGGTATAGGCAAAAACAACCTCCAAGAAGGTTGTAAACGCATAGCCCTTCGTTTACACCAATCAGGATCATCCGCGTCCGCCGCTTAAAAGCCATTCCCGACCCGACATGCCACACCCTCGCCCTCACGGCAAGAAGCGTCCGCCTATTGCGCGTCGCAGCCACAGGCTACCGGAAGCGCGTCTACCGCGCATTTTCTGGATAGTGCCTGTTTTCATAGCGATCGGGATTCTCGCGTTTGTCGTGACGCTTGTTCGCGACGAAATGCGCACCTCGAAAATTCAGGCCGAGTGGCTGACCTGGTACGCCCGGCATGCAACCTATGGCCTTGAAGACGGCCCTAATCCTGCCTTGCGTACGCCAACTTACGGGCCATACAACAACCGTTTGGGCTACAGCTACATTCCTTATTTCACCAAGGCGCTGGAGGCGAACGATTACAGAATCTCCTCGCAAATGCGCCTGTCCGAAACGGCGGATATGTTGGTGGACAATGGACTTTACGGGGTCTACGTCCCCAAAACCGTCGCCGGGCTGACGATCTACGATAACGCGCAGCGCAAGCTTTACGGCGCCAGTTACCCGACGCGCGTCTTTTCGGATTACGCCGCCATCCCGCCGCTCATGGTCGATACGCTGCTCTATATCGAAAACCGCGAGCTGCTGCGCGACGGCCCCGTGACGCGCAATCCGGTGATCGAATGGGATCGCTTCTTTTATGCGATAATCGGCCACTTCCTACGTCATATCGTTCCGGGGTTCCATGCGGGCGGCGGCAGCACGCTGGCAACCCAGATTGAAAAATTCCGCTTCTCGCCCGGTGGCCAGACGGTCGGCGGGGGCGACAAGTTACGTCAAATCGTTTCGGCGTCCTTGCGCGTCTATCTCGACGGCCCAGACACGCGCAAGGCGCGCGAAATGATAATTCTGGATTACCTCAACAGCACGCCGTTAGGGGCTAAACCTGGCTTCGGCGAGGTCAACAGTATCGGCGATGGCCTCTGGGCATGGTTCGGAATCGACCTTGTCGATGCGGCGACGGCGCTCAATCTTCCGGAAAACGACGCGGACTCCTTGCGCGTCAAAGCGAAAGTCTACCGCGCGGCGCTAGGCCTCATCCTCGCGCAGCGTCGCCCCAGTTATTACCTCGCGTCGAACAGGGCCGCGCTTAACGATTTGACCGACACGACGCTTGATCGGTTGGAGCAAGCGCAAATCATATCGCCAGTCTTGCGCCGCGCAGCCAAAACAGTCTCTTTTCGTTTCATTCAGGAAGTGCCGCTTCCGCCGCAGCCTCCATTTGTCGAACAGAAAGCCGTCAACGCCCTGCGTAGCCACTTGATGGGTCAGCTGGGTCTGAAACGTCTGTACGAAGTCGATCGGCTCGATCTTACGGCGCATAGCGCGCTTGATCAGGTGACGCAACGGAGGGTCGTGTCGTTCCTGCGCAAGATGGGCGATCCGGAATTCATCAAATCAATCGGCCTGTACGGCTTCCGTCTTCTGAAACCCGACAACGATCCCGCCAAGATCAAATGGAGCGTCGTGCTGTACGAACGCGGCGAGGACGGCAACAAGCTGCGGGTGCAGGCGGACAACATCGACGAGCCGTTCGACATGAACGAGGGCATGAAGCTGGATCTTGGCTCCACTGCTAAGATGCGCGCGCTCGTAACGTATCTGGAGATCATCGGCGAATTGCATCGCCGCTATGCCGGACTATCCGCCACCGACCTGCAGGGCATGGCGGAAGAAGCGCCCGACGATCTGACGGCCTGGGGAATCGAATGGCTAATGGAAAACACCGATGCCTCGCTGGAGCAAATGCTGCGAGCGGCCATGCGCCGCCGTTATTCCGCCAGCCCGTACGAAGTCTTCTTCACCGGCGGAGGTGCGCACCGTTTCGTCAATTTCGAAAGCAAGGAAGACGGCCTTGTGATGGATTTGCACGAGGCCTTCAGGGACTCGGTCAACCTCGTCTTTATCCGGCTGATGCGCGACATCATCAACTACACTGTGGCGCAGGGCGCGCAGACGAAGGAAGAGCTTATCGACGATCCCGACCAGCCAGCGCGCCAAAGCTACCTCGAACGCTTCGCGGAGCGCGAAGGCGGCGTCTTTCTCGACCGCTACATCAACGAATACGCGAATCTCTCGCCTGATCAGGCGCTCGACCGCCTCGCCAATCGCGGACATAAAGGCGCAACCGCGCGAACCGTCGTGTTTCGCTCGGTCCGCCCGCAGGCCGACTTCAAGCAATACGTGGCTTGGATGGCGCGGTTCGAATGGCGCGAAACGCTTGGGGAAACGCGACTCTCTCAGCTCTACGCCGCCTACGCCGCCGATAACTACAGCCTTTCGGATCGCGGCTACATTGCCGGCATCAACCCGCTGGAACTTTGGCTTGCAGCCTATCTTCAGGCCAACCCCGGAGCCTCGCGCCGCACGATCATGCAGGTAAGCCAACCCGTGCGCGTCGCAAGCTACGCGTGGCTCTACCGCCCGCGCCTGAAACACGCGCAGGACAATCGCATCCGCATTATTCTGGAGGAAGACGCATTCGCGCGTGTGCATAAACGCTGGGCGCGGCTGGGCTACCCGTTCTCCCGCCTTGTCCCCAGCCTCGCCACCACCATCGGTAGCTCCGGCGACCGCCCCGGCGCGTTGGCGGAGCTTGTGGGGATCATCCTGAACGACGGGGTGAGGCAGCCGATCACGCGCTTTGATCGTCTGGATTTTGCGCAGAACACGCCCTATCAGACGATCCTGACGCGCAATGCGGCGCAGAATCGTCAGCAAGTCCTCGACCCTGCCATTGCGAAAGTCATGCGCGACGTCATGAACGAGGTCGTAGAAAACGGCACTGCCAAGCGCGTGCGCGGCGTCTATGTGGATGCGCAGGGCAATCCGCTGGCTGTTGGAGGAAAAACCGGAACCGGCGACCATCGTTATGAAGAATTTGCGCCGGGAGGACGCCTGAAAGCCTCGCGTGTCGTCAACCGCACAGGAACCTTCGCCTTCTATATCGGCGATCGCTTCTTCGGAACCATCACGGCCCATGTGGCTGGCGCGGATGCGGGTGAATATAAGTTCACAAGCGCGCTGTCGGCCCAGATGCTCAAAGCTCTCGCCCCCGTGTTGCAGCCAATGATCAATGGCTCGTCGTCACAGGAAACCATCGCAATCGAAGGCGCGATTCCCGGCAAGGATCAGGAAACATCGCCGAACGAACGGCAGACAGGATTGCAGGAAACCGGGGACGATATAGAAGTCTGGGTCGAAGAAGAAGATGCGAAAGTCCTGTATCGCGGCAAAAATGGACAAACAAAATTGCAGAAAGTTAAGAGCGTGAGGAAGACAGGGGTTGACGGAGACGATACGGAAGCGGAAGAAGGTACGCAATCCGAGGTTGATTTTGAGGAAGATTTGCCCGAAGAATCGCCCAAGGATTCCAACACGTCACGCGGTGCGAAACCATGAAGCATGTTTGTGCAAGAAATAAACCCATTGCGTCAAGAGTATCGGTAATCGCTGCCGACAAACCGGCGTCATGCCCGCGAAGGCGGGCAACCATCTCCCGTTCTCGGATCAAGAGATTCTTTCGCATGTTTTGCCCTTGCTTTAACGCCGGGGAATGGATGCCCGCCTTCGCGGGCATGACGCTGCGCCCTCGGCGATCCATTGGCCTGACAGCCGCCGTCGCTTGTCTTCTGGTAAGCCTCGCCATGCCTCATCATGCCGCAATGGCGAAAACCGTCCAAAAAACGGAAACCACCATGTCCAACGGTCAAAAAGCGCTTGGGACTTTCGGAAGCTGGCGCGCCTTTTCGTTCGAGGAGCAGGGGCAGACCGTGTGCTACATGGCGATGCCGATCCATGCAGCCAAACAAAAAGGATTCAATCGCGGAGCCTCGCGCCTAACCATCACCCACCGCCCGTCCGAAAACAGCCGCGATGTCGTAAGCTATACGGCGGGCTTCGCCCTCAAGCCGGGCAGCGACGTGAAGATCAACATCGGCAAGGCGAGCTTCAGCCTGTTTACGGCGCAATCGAACGCATGGACCCGCGACCCCGCGACCGACCGCGCGCTTGCGACCGCGCTGCGTCACGCGCCTTCGCTGACCATTGCCGGAATACCGGCCAAGCAAGGCGCGTCAGCTGTAACGGACACGATTGACCTCTCCGGCGCGGACAAAGCCTACCGCGCCATGAGCAAGTCTTGCGGCATCGAAGTGCCTGAAGAAAAACGCCCCAAGCCGACAGTCGCCGCGCCCAAGAAGGGGGAAACAAAAAAAACGGACGCCAAGCACAAGAAAGACGCAAAAGAGTCTGCGCATAAGACAGCGCCCCAAAAGGCCACTAAGCCGCATTCTCAACCTCCGGTCAAACACCACCTCTCGACCGGCAACGCGCCCAAAGTTGCGCCGCAAAGGAACAAAGTGGAATAAAGGCGCTGGAACAGCATGGGGTGGGTGCGCAACCTTTGACAACCACATGATAAATAAAGCATTCTAGCCCCATCATGAACCAATCTGTTAACCAAACGCATGCGGCGGAGGCTAAACGCAACCTCATCGGCCTCGACAAGGTGGAACTGGCCGAGACACTGACGGCGCTGGGGCTGGAGCCGTTTCGGGCCAAGCAGGTCTGGGCGTGGATCTACATGCGCGGCGCGACCGACTTTGCGCAGATGACGACGCTAGCGAAACCTGTGCGCGAACAACTCGCGGAGCATTTCACGCTGGATCGCCCCAGCGTCTCGCGCGAGCAGAAATCCGAAGACGGAACCTCGAAATGGCTCTTGCGCATGGCCGACGGGCAGGAGGTCGAAAGCGTCCACATCCCCGAAGAGGATCGCGGCGCCTTGTGCGTGTCGAGCCAAGTTGGCTGCACGCTCACCTGCCGCTTCTGCCACACAGGAACCCAACGCCTCGTGCGTAACCTGACGGCGGGCGAAATCGTGGCGCAGGTCATGGTGGCCCGCGACCGCTTGCAGGAATGGCCCTCGACGCGCGAACAGCGCATGCTTTCCAACATCGTCATGATGGGGATGGGCGAACCCTTGTTCAACTATGACAACGTCGCCAAGGCGCTGAAGATCGTCATGGATGCCGACGGCATCGCCATAGGCAAGCGCAGGATCACGCTCTCCACATCGGGCGTTGTGCCGATGATCCGCAAGTGCGGCGAGGAACTGGAAGTCAACCTCGCCATCAGCCTCCACGCCGTAACCGACGAGCTGCGCGATGTGATCGTCCCGATCAACCGCAAATACCCGATCAAGGACTTGCTGCAAGCCTGCCGCGACTATCCCTCGGCCAGCAACGCGCGGCGTATCACCTTCGAATACGTGATGCTAAAGGGCGTGAACGACAGCCTCGCGGACGCGAAGCAGCTCGTGCGCCTCCTGCGCGGCATCCCGGCCAAGATCAACCTGATCCCGTTCAACCCGTGGCCCGGCTCGCCGTTCGAGTGCTCGTCATGGGAGACGATCAACGCCTTCGGCGACCTCGTGAACGCCGCAGGCTACGCCAGCCCCGTCCGCACGCCGCGAGGCCGCGACATCATGGCCGCTTGCGGCCAGCTCAAATCCGACAGCCTCCGGATCGGAGCCGCCGAACGCGCCGCCCTCGCCGCCGTCATCGCGGAAAAGGAAAAAGAGCAGGGGTTGAATGCCGCGCAGAATGTCACGACGTAAGCTAACGCAGGCACTAAATTTAGGCATAAAAAGACGAACGTCAAGAAAAGGACCGTCATTGCGAGGAGCGAAGCGACGTGGCAATCCAGAGCCACAGAGGACGGCGCTTGCGATTCTAGATTGCCACGTCGCTTCGCTCCTCGCAATGACGGTCCTTACTACGATGAGTGCCCATGCAACCCTAATGAACGACTAGGGAGTTACGGTTTGCCATTTAATTTGAAGGACAAATGTGATGCCCGACATTTCCCCCTATCTCCTCCAATGGTTCGCGCTGATCGCGGTGTTCACGCTCGCCGTCATCTCGCCGGGTCCTGATTTTGTCATGGTCGTGCGCAACGCCGTCGTGCATTCGCGCCGGGCAGGGATCATGACGGCGCTAGGGCTGGGAGCCAGCATATTGATCCATGTGACCTACACAGTGCTCGGACTCGCCGCCGTGATCGCGCAGTCCGTCATGCTGTTCAACGCCATCAAATACGCAGGCGCAGCCTACCTGATCTATATCGGGATCAAATCGCTGCGCTCGAAAGGCGTCGCAGCTTCCGCCATTGACAAAGCCGTTGCGCAGGACGCTGCGCATAAGCCCAAGCAAATGACCGACCTTGCCGCGATGCGTTGCGGATTCCTGACCAATGCGCTGAACCCCAAGGCGACGTTGTTCTTTCTCGCGATTTTCAGCCAGATCGTCCGCGCCGATACGCCGTTAGCATGGCAGGCGGCATACGGCCTCACCTGCGCCGCGATTATCATAGCGTGGTTCAGCCTCGTGTCAGTCGTGCTGACCCACAGAAAAGTCCGCCATCACTTCCTGAAAGCCACAAAGTGGATCGACAGAGTCTGCGGTGGCCTCATGATCGCTCTGGGGATCAAAGTCGCGCTCACCACGCGATGACAAAGCTGGTTTCCGAGCAGAGTGAGCGTCACCAGCCAAGCTTCTTCCTCGGATCATAGGCTCTCTTCTTCGCCCATTTCTCGATCAACTCCTTGAAGTCGTCGGGCAGGGGATCGGGCAGCATGATCGAAAGTCTAACGAACATATCGCCGCGCTGATCGCCTTGCGGAGCAGGCACGCCCTTGCCTTTCAGGCGCAACTTGGCCCCGGAATTCGCGCCTTGCGGGACTTTGACCGTGACGCTTCCGTCAAGTGTGGGAACCTTGATGCTTGCGCCGCTCACCGCTTCCGGCACGCTGATCGGCACGTCGAGTAAGATATCGTTATCCTTGCGTTTGAAGTAAGGATGCGGCTCGATATGGATCTCAATGATCGCATCGCCAGCTCCCGCTGGGCCGCTATGGCCCTGTCCGCGCAGACGCAGCTTGTGACCGTCCGCAGTGCCTGGCGGAATGGTAATGTCGATCGTGCGGCCATTCGAAAGCGCGACGCGCTGCTTGGAGCCAAGACAAGCGTCCGGCAAAGTCACCGTGAGGGTATAGGTCATATCGCCGCCGCGCGCCGCAGCTCCGGCCCCCCCCATGCCCGGCCCGCCTGCGCCTCCCCGTCGCCCCTGCGCCGCCCCCATGAACTCGGCCAGAATATCCTCGACGCCGCCGAATTGTGAAAACGGGTCTTCGCCCGGTCTTCCGCCGAATGAACCCGATGTCCTCCGTCCTCCACGCCCGTTGCCGAAAGAATGACCGCCGCCATACCCCCGGCTGAAGGCGCGTTCGTTGCCCATCTCGTCAATCTCGCCCCGGTCGTAACGCGCGCGTTTGACGGGATCGGTCAAAAGATCGTGGGCGTTGACGGCTTCCTTGAACTTTTGCTCGGCATCCTTGCGCCCCGGATTGAGGTCAGGATGGTGTTTCTTCGCAAGCTTGCGATAGGCGCTCTTGATCTGGTCCGGGGTCGCCGTCTTGGGAACGCCAAGAATGTCATAAGGATCGCGCATGATCTGTCCAGCAAAGCCGCGCCGGGTCCTCTAAGTCAACAAAAAACGTAACTTCCAAGCTCTTTCAGAGGCCTATCAAGGCAAACGTCGCAGAAAGGGCCGTCATCGCGAGGAGCCTCCTTCAGGCGACGACGCGATCCAGAGCCACAGAGGCCGTTCTATCGACTCTGGATTGCCGCGTCGCTTTCCGCCTTCGGCGGAAAACTCCTCGCGATGACGCTAACTTTTATACTTTTCTTGATCTGTCTTCATCGCGTTTCTGCTTGGGAGTTACCAAAAAACAACGCAGCTCCCTTCCTCAGGGCGGAAGGGAGTTCGCTAAACCAGCATTAACTTACTGCACGATCTTCCACGATCCGTCCGGCTGCTGGCAAGCCTTGCCATAACCTTGCTGGCGCTGTCCGCCAACCGTGATGGTCTGCTGGAACTCGCGGCAGTAGGAGCCACCCTGATCATAGCCATCGCGCACAGGGACAATCACGCCGGAGTTTCCGTTCTGAGGATTATTCCAAGTGATCTGCTGCCCGATCGGCGCGGCATAGGCGCGCTGTTCGGCGCGAACGGCCGCCGTGCGGTCGCCTTCGTCCACCACGGATCCAAGACGATTGCCTGCGAAGCCGCCAAGCAGAACGCCAGCAAGCGTGGCCGCAGCCTTGCCGGAGCCATGACCGATCTGGCTGCCAATTAAGCCGCCAGCGGCCGCGCCGCCAAGCGTGCCCAGCGATTCGCCGCCGCCCCAGTTCTCAGCCTGACAGGCTGTAAGCAAAACGGATGCGGAAAGGACTGCGATAACTGATTTGCGGAACATGGCGTATCCTCGTGCGTTAAGCGTCAAGATCGCAGGGCGTCCAAACGTCCTGCGGAATTCATTGCTGCAAAACTCTAGCCTAAGGACTAATCTTGACGCAACTGTGACGCATCAAGGCAAATATGAAGGCCAATGAATGACAACGCCAGAACAATCACCCAAGCAAACCGAGCGGAAACCAGATACTGCGCGCCTGCGCCGCTGGACGACCTATGCGAGTGTAGGGGTGTCTTCGACCCTGATCCTGACCAAGCTGGGGACCTACCTCGCCACGGATTCCGTGGCGATTTTGTCCTCGCTGCTCGATTCGACTGTGGACCTGATCGCCTCGCTGGTCACGATGTGGGGTGTCGCGAGCGCCCTGCGCCCCCCCGATAAGGAGCACCGTTTCGGCCACGGCAAGGCCGAAGCGCTCGCCGCGCTGGCTCAAGCCGCTTTTATCATCGGCTCTTCGGTCTTTCTAAGCTACGAAGCCCTGAACCGCCTGTATCATCCCCGCGAGATTTCGCATGAAGAGCTGGGCTACGGCGTCATGGTGTTCGCCATCGTGATGACTCTGCTGCTGCTGGCCTTTCAGCGCTACACCATCCGCCGCACGAACTCGATGGCGATTGACGCAGATCATCTGCACTACACGGGCGATGTCGGAATCAACGTGGCGGTCATCGTGGCTCTGGGGCTGTATCAATGGACGGGCCTTGCGTGGTTCGATCCGCTCTTTGCCGTCCTGATCGCGGGCAAACTGATTCTCACGGCATGGCATGTCGCGGCAAAGGCGCTCAATGTTCTAATGGACCGCGAGCTGCCGGACGAGGCGCGGGAACAAATCCGTGACCTTGTGTGCCGTCACCCCTCCGTGCGCGGAGTCCACGACATGCGCACGCGCTCGGACAGCGACCGGGTCTTCATCGAAATGCACGTGGAAATGGACGGAAACATCAATCTGACCACCGCACATAAGGTTGGAGAAGACCTCGTCGACGGCTTACGGAAAATTCATCCCAACGCCGACATCATGATTCATCAAGACCCGGCAGGCATCAAGGAAGACCGCCTCGACGAAAAGCTAATCACCTGAAATTTTCCATGAAGACGTCTTACATTTGCCATAGAACGGGATGATGATCCTCACTCAGAAAGTAACTCATATGGGAGAATATCATGTTCACACCAGCGACTAACAGAATGTGGAAAGGCGCCATGCTGGCCGCCGCGCTCATGCTCGTCATGGCCGGGCCTGCCATGGCCGCCAAGGAAGGTGTCCCAGCGTCTGCAACGCCTCCGGGACAAGCTGCTGCGCCACCACCGCCGCCCGCGATGCCGCCAATGCCTCCGGCCCCGCCCATGCCGCCTCCTCCTCCTCTGCCGGGCGCGCCCACAGCGAACGGAATGGATCCCGCGATGAGCGCCGCCTTGAAGGATTGCGAAGCGTCTATTGCCAAGAACAAGAAGGGCAAGCATGACCAAAAAGCAATGGATGAATGCCTGCAAAAGAAGGGTATGCTACCGCATACGTCAGACAAGAAATAATCTAAGAGTTAACAAGGCTTGATAGGGTCGATCCCTTGTGGAAAATTTCTGCAGGGGATCGTCTTTTTTTGTAACTCCCAAGGTTAGGGAGTTTTTGCGGTAAGGACGGCTTGATTCCCTCCCCCTTGCGGGTTTCTACAATCACGGTGGCGTAGAAGAAGAAAGTCATGGAAATTTTGGAATCGATATACTAAACGAAATGGTGATGTCGAGATTTTTGTGAGCAATATGTTTGCAGCAGAAAATGAATCTAAGCGTCGCGAAATAGCAGAAACAAAGCTACTCATCTCCAAATAATACTCAATCTCTATTTGCCGCATGGAAGTATCCGTGGTTGCAATGCCCTAATCAATTCGTGTACATCTACTCCGATGTCGTATCCCTTTACTCCGCAACCTAAATACACCTTCGGCAAATCTAATAGAGATTCATCTAATATAATTGTAAGCGATTTTGAAAGACCGAACGGACTGACAGTTCCTAACTGAAAGCCAGTAATCTTGGAGATGGCGTCACGAGGGGCCATAGAAATATTCCATCCACCCATATTCTTTGCAATTACTTTAGTATCAACCTTCCGGTCAGAGCCCAACACACACACCAAATAGCCTTTATTTTTTATTTCTAGCAGCAATGTCTTAGGTATCTGGGCCACCGGCACACCAATGTGCTCTGCTAATTCAGCAGCCGAGCGTATGCCATCCGGATGCTTGATAACATCAAATTGCATACCAAGTTCAACAAGATGAGTTATTGCAGCGGATTCGATTGAGTAATTTTCATTGACCATTTGATTCAATCCTTTTGGGTAGGAAAACAGAATAGGGTAAGCAATTTCCTCTATTATATCTCGGATTTGTTTGTGCAAACTATTATCTTCAGCATCAACCATTTCGTTTAGTATATCGATTCCAAAATTTCCATGACTTTCTTCTTCTACGCCACCGTGATGTAGAAACCCGCAAGGGGGAGGGAATCAAGCCGACCTTGCTAAATAAAGTCTTCCTGATTTTCGAAACAAGCTTGGGAGTATCCTTTTTAAAATAGCTCTTCCATGCCGATGAAAGCGCTGGGCAACGCTATCCGGCCCGCCCGTCGCCACATACGCGATGTCGGGCGGGAACGGGATTTCGTGGAAGGTCATGGGGGTGGTGGCCTTTATGTGGCTTATATTGTCGCAATAAACGCGACAATCTTGACATTTAATGCGCCATTTGATAAGGTATTGTTCTCTATTTCAACAGGTTAGGAGCCATCCATGCTTTCAAACCGCATCAATGCCCGTTTGTCCGGCCCGCTGGCCGCCTTTGTCGAACGCATGGTCGGCAAGGCTGGCCTTTACGAAACGCCCAGCGAATATGTGCGCGATCTGATCCGCCGCGACATGGAGCAGCGCGAAGGCCGTCTCGACCGCGAATCCATCATGGCGGGTTATCGCGATCTGACCGCAGGCGCGGTCATGCTTTCGACAGGTGATTTTCATGAGGACATGAAGGCGTTGGCTCAAAAGGAAGCGGATGGCTGGCCGTGACAAGGCCCGCTTTTTACCTGACGCGCCATGCGGCGCGGACTCTTCGCGACATTCATGCGCATTCCCTGGAACAGTGGGGCGCGGCGATAGCGGATCGTTATCTGGACGAGATTTACGCCGTTCTCAACAAGATCGCGGCCAACCCCGATCTTGATGTCTTGCGCAAACGCAGATCCATGCCTTTCTCGATGGTTCCCGCCGGAAAGCACTTCGTCGTCTATGATCGTTCCCGCAAGGGCATCGTCATTCTGGCGCTATTGCACCAGCGCCGCGATATCGAGCACATCATCGCCGACATGAAGCCGGATTTCCTTGCCGAGATCGAGGCGATCAAGAAAAAACTTAAAACTTGAGCAACGCACTAGCAGTCTGCTGAAAACTCATATGGCAGGCACGTAAACCACATGGGACACCCGCCGGAGCCTGTCCTCGCGCAGGCGGGGACGGGTGTGACAGCGCTTGATGAGAAAAACTTCTCAATAAAATCAAGCGTCATGCCCGCGAAGGCGGGCATCCCATTTTCATATTCTTTGAGCATGAGCGCCTCCAAAAACGTTTTTCGGCAGACCACTAAGCCCGCAACGCCGACACAATCCGGAACGTCATCTCCGGATGATTGAGCGTGTAGAAGTGAAACGCGCTAACGCCCTCGCGAAGCATGGCGCGGCAAAGCTCGGATCCATGCGCGACTCCTTCTTCGAACAACGCCGAAGCGTCGCCTCCATGCCGATGAAAGCGCTGGGTAACGCTATCCGGCACGCGCGCGCCGCAACGCTTGGCGAACCCCGCGATCTGGTCGAAATTCTGAATCGGCATAATGCCGGGAATAAGGGCCAGCCTTCCTTGCGTCGCCGCATTGGCCTTGTCGCGAAAGCGCAAGAAGGTGTCCGGCTCGAAGAAGAACTGCGTAATCGCGCGGCGCGCGCCCGCATCGGCCTTACGCTTCAAGTGATCGAGATCCTGCTGCGGCGACTGCGCCATCGGATGCACGTCGGGATAAGCGCCGACAATCGGCTCGACGCCAAACGCATGGCGCAAATCACGCACGTAATCGACCGTGTTGGGATAGGCGTCGCCCGGATGCTCGTCGCCCGGTACGGAAGACGGATCGCCGCGTATCGCGATGATCGTCTTGACGCCAAGCCCCAGATAGTGCCGCAGCGTCGTTTGCAACTGCTCGCGCGATTGCCGCGTCATGGGCAGGTGCGGAGCGATTGACAAATGCGGGAAAGCCTCGCGCGCGCGCGCGACAAGCTCGTGCGTCTTCTCGCTGATCGGCCCACCGCCCGCGCCGCTCGTGATCGAGATGAAGTCCGGGTTCTTGTCAGCCAGCGTCCCGATAACGGCCATCAGCTTCGTCGCGCCTTCCTCCGTCTTCGGCGGAAAAACTTCAAAGGAAAGAGTGAACGACGATGCGGGGGATTCGGACATGAGCGCCAGCCAATCAACAAGAAACCACACCAAAGCTTGACGCGGCCAGCATGATTCCGTCAAGCAAGTTGTGGCCGCGCGTTCGGGACGCGGTTAATCTAGCCATGCGCGGCGCGGCGGCTAGACATGCGGTTGCTCTACCCTCAAAAATCTGTGAATATCAGGCGCCGCAGGCTTGCGTTCTGGCAATGAACGATCCTCGGAAAATCAGGCCGCCTTCCATAATCTACCAACTTCAGACGGATGGGATGAATGCCATCATGACTTTTCGTATGCGTTTCTTCATTTGCGTTCTGGGGATAAGCGCGGCGCTGATTGCGCTGGCGCTTGTTCTTGTGCCATGGAAACCTATCGTCGAGGAGAGGGTGAAGGCCATACTGGAAGCGAGGGGATTCCAGAACGCGCGATTTACCGTTACGGATATAGGGTTCAAAAACATCGCGCTGCAAGACATCTCGGCGGGCGAACCCCCGTCCCTGCATGTGAAGAATCTGATGCTAAGCTATTCTTTGGTGGGACTGTTATCAGGGAGTCTTGGCGAAGTCATTTTGGGCGGGTTGGATATAGAAGCCAGAGAAGAGGGCGGGCGCTGGACCGTAAAAGGGTTGGAGGGACTTGCGCCGAAGGAAGCATCTTCTTCTGGTTCTTCGGTTCCTTTCGATCTTGGCGCCATGATACCCTTTGAACGGGCAAGGCTGGAGGCAAGCTTGTTGCGCCTCTCCACCAACGCGTGGAATCTGACTGTCCCGCTCGACGTTGCATGGAGGAAAAAGCCGCAGCCAGCGCTTGTTTATCGGGCGAGGGGGCTTGCGTTCAAAGCTTCGCCGCTTGAGATAAACACCGGAGAATCCACGTTTAGCCTTGCTCCGGATTCCGATAAGAAAAAATGGAAAGGTCCATGGCGTATCAAGGATATAGCGGTAATCGGCTTGGAAACGCCGATGCCGTCCCTTGAAAGCGTCGGCGAGGTGTCGATTGGGGATGACTTTGTCATGGCGACGGGTAGCTTAAAAAGCCATGACGGCGCGTATGCTTCTGAATTCAAGTTGTTATATTCTCTGGCCGCTGCGGACAAGTCGAACTTGACGCTAATAAGCGCGGCGATGCCTTGGAACGGAGGAAAGATTTCCGTTCAAAATGTGGTCGTTCCGCTTGCTGTCAAGCGCGATATCTCTTTTCCGGTCATCGTCGAAAATGTTTCGGTTGACGCCTTGATGCAAAGCTTGACGGGTAAGCAGGCTTCCGGAACGGGAGCGGTTTCCGGCACTTTGCCGATGACCATACGAGCCGACGGCAGGGTGCTGATCAACAAAGGAAATTTACGCGCTGACGCTCCGGGGAAAATCGCGCTTTCGCCCGAATCTATTCCGGGCGATAACCAGCAAATCGCTTTGGTGCGAGAAATATTGAAGGATCTACATTATACGCTGCTTTCCATGACGATGGAAACCGGGCCGGACCAGCAATCGTCCATTCTTATGTCATTAGAAGGCCTCAATCCTTCTGTATACGAAGGGCGGCCCGTAAAATTAAACGTGCGTTTGACGGGCGATGTGCTTAATCTGGTGCAGCAAAGCATTATGCCGTTGCTCGATCCCGCATTGCTACTTAGGCAGGACAAACATGAAAAGAACTGATGCGGCTTTATTGGCAACTTTCTTTCTGTTGGCGGCCTGCACCCCAACGGTGCAGTTGCAGGCTCCCGAAAAGCCTATCGAGATCAACTTGAACGTGAAAATAGAACAGCATGTGAAGGTCGAAATCCAGCAGGACGTTAGGAAGTCGATCGCCCAGAACAAAGACATCTTTTGAGGAGCCGTCATGAGAATGCGTTTACTGACACTTCTGGCACTTATGGGCATCATTGCCGCTTTCCCCGCTTTTGCGCTCGATCTGCATGACGCTCGCGCGCAAGGGCTTGTCGGCGAAAGGCTTGATGGCTACGTGGCCGCTTTGCGGGATACGGCGGAAGTGAAGGCGTT
Organism: Bdellovibrionales bacterium; assembly: GCA_040275305.1. Lineage (GTDB taxonomy): Bacteria > Pseudomonadota > Alphaproteobacteria > UBA9219 > UBA9219 > JBEOJY01. The sequence continues at coordinate 55,226 of JBEOJY010000046.1, forward strand.
GGTTGCGGATGTCAACGGCAAACGCAAGCAGGAATATGCGCGAATTTCAAAAGAAAAGGGGCAGCCTGTTGATGTGGTCGCCAAGCTCGCGGCGGAAGAAATCGTCAACAACCTTGCGCCGGGAAGCTCTTTTCAGGGACCGGACGGTAGTTGGAAGAAGCGATAAGCTTGGTTGCTTCCAAGCCTTTCCCCGTGCTCGTGAAAATAAACATCGCGGAATGAACGCCATCGCGTAGGGATTTTACCTCGCTGGGTTTTACCGCCGTCGTGATTCAGGGCGCTTCCGGCGCGTACGGAGCGGCCCGCGCTATGGGATTTGCCCGATTGATCGAGGAATTCGGCCGCGAGACGATTCCGGGCGCGTTCGACGACAAAAACAGCTTCACATCTAGCCAGCCCGACATCGACCGCAAAATCGAAGAGTTCAAGTCCGGACTGATCAAGCGCGAAACCGCGATCCTGCCGGAAGACCGCGCGGCACTGCTGCAATTCTATGACCGCCTGCAAACGCGCAAGGCGCAGAACGAGCAAAAGGCTTTCTACGAAACCGCTCCAGACGACCTGATCGCCAACCGCGTGTTGACCCTGATCGACGAAGAAATCCTGCGCGACGAGCAAGCCACCCACACAGGAGACAATCAAATGACAGGGACATCTCATGATAACAGCCCTGAATTATGCGAACAGCTCACGCCCCGTGAAATCGAAGTGCTTGAATGGACAGCTAAGCCTTTTCGAAATGTTGATGCGCCAGTTGTGCGGTATTTGACTGAAGCGGAGTGTTTGCGCCTCGTGAACACCTGCCCACCTGACCTCAGGGCCATGGTTCAGGCGGCCTTGTTGACCGGATGCCGTTACGGCGAATTAGCCAACCTTAAGGCCAGCGACTTCAACCCCGATGCCGGAACCGTTGCCGTGCGCATGAGCAAAAGCGGCAAGCCCCGGCATGTGGTGTTGAATGATGAGGGACAAGCATTTTTCCGCGCCGCCATGCTAGGCAAGGAACCCAATGAAAGAATCCTGACTCATGACGATGGAACGGCATGGCTTAAATCCCGCCATCACGGTCCGGTTCCCTGTCTGCCCCGGCCCCCGCTTAGGGTGGCCTACCCGCCTTCTGGACCTTCGGTTTTTTTCCCGTATATCTGCAGCTAACGGGACCGCCGGTTCTTCCGGCACTCTGAAGTGGATGGCATTGGCTGGACAGGAAACGGACGGACTTAAGGTGGGGTCT
>JBEOJY010000047.1:0-2053 GCA_040275305.1 Bdellovibrionales bacterium
CCCCTGCAAAACCTTCCTTTTGCCCAATAAGAACAGAGTTGATCGCGGGTGTGACGCTTGCGGCTTATTTTTCCTGCAACATTAATGCATCTGTTTGTAGGGTAGCATGGGACAAGCCACTACATCAGTCGCCGCTATCGTGATACCAGGACATTACACCTTCAGGTTTTCTTCAAAAAACGCCAGCGTGCGTTGTTCGGCGAGCTGGGCGGCGGTTTCGTTGTAGGTCTGGCCGTTGGGGCGCGCGAAGGCGTGGTCGGCGCCTTCATAGACGTGGGTCGTGATGACGGGGTTTTTGTTCACGGATTTCATGATTTTGGCGCGCGCGGTTTCGGGCACGAACTTGTCGAGCGCGGCCATGTGCAGCATGAGCGGCATGCGGATATCGAGCGCTTCATCGAGCAAGCCATCGAGGCCGACGCCGTAATAGCCGACGGTCGCGTCCACATCGCTGCGCGACGCCATCAGGAACGCCATTTTTCCGCCAAGGCAATAGCCGACTGCGCCGACTTTGCCCGCGCAGCCGGGGATCGCGCGGACATGCGCGAGCGTCGAGAGCAGGTCGCGCACGCCAGCTTCCACATCAAAGCCGTTGAACAGGGCGAAGGCTTTGTCCCATTCGGCCTGCGTTTGGTCGGTCAGCTGCACGCCGGGTTGCTGGCGCCAGAATAAATCCGGGCAGACCGCTATGTAGCCTTTGCTCGCGAAATGGTCGCAGAGCTGGCGCATGCCCGCGTTGATGCCGAAGATTTCCTGAATGACGACGAGGCCGGGACCGCAACCGCCTGCGGGCATCGCGCAATAGGCGTCGAAGCTTTTGCCTTCAAGGGAATTGATGCGAATATCCGGCATGGCAAGCTCATTTTAACTGAGTGGCGTGATTTTAGAGTCTTCCAAGGGTTTGAGCGCGTTCACAAAAGCGGTCCTTTGGTCGCAGAAGTTTGATATAATCCTCGTTTCCTTCTTTTCGCAAGCGCTTTGCGTAGCTTTTTGAATTTTTATGATGGCCGTTTACGCGGCGCGCGAAACAGGGTATTCTTAAAGTCCCTTCCAGAAATTCCGGAGCTCTTTCATGAATGTTACGGTCAATGTTGAGTGCACACCTGAAGAAGCGCGGAGCTTTCTGGGCTTGCCGGATGTGCGTCCTATGCAAGAGGCTTTGATGCGGGATCTGGAGGAGCGTTTGCGCTCTAATCTTCAGGCTATGGACCCCGACGTCATGGCGCGCACTTGGTTTCCGGCCAGCTTCCAGAACGCCGAACAGCTTCAAAAAATGTTCTGGTCCCAGTTCCAACAAACTTTTTCCGGCGTCGCGAACGTGACGGGCGCGCTCGTTGGCGGGCTTGGAGAGAAAAAAACTGGATAATTGGGGACATCCATGGGTAGCAAAGGGCAATCTTCGTTTCCGGTCTTTCTTGGGCTGGTTTTGGTCGTCGTTTTTCTAGGCGCCGTCATTTCTTTGTTGATGAACGCGAAGGATAGCGCGCGCGGCGAGAATCTTGAGCACCGCGTCGTTATGCCGACCAACGTCGACAAGGATTCCGACCCGGACCGGATTTTGATCGAAACCACGGCAGTCGGTACGCTTTGGGTCAAGTCTGGGCGCGGCGGCGCTGGCGCGAATGAGGCGATTATACAGCCCTTGCGGGATGCGCAAGCGTCTTCCGAGCCTGTCGCTGTTGGGTTCAGCGCCATGACGCGCGAGATTAGCAAGGTTTATGCGCCTGTCCTCGACACGATTCGCGATGTCGCTCCGGGCGAGGGAAGCGGGAAGAACCTTTTCGTGCAAGGGGTCAAGATGGCGACGCCCGTGATTCTTTCGGCCAGCCACCCTCGGTTCGCCGAGTTGCGCGATCGGTTGGAAGCGGCGAAGCGCGATGGCGATTCGGTGGCTTTGGCTGTTCCGGCGGGCGGGCAAGAGGTCGTGGATGTTGTGGTGATGCCTTAGAACCTGTTCATGATCTCTAACCGCAACTTTGGCTTTTCAACGTTTCCTGTCCCCCGCCTTTATCTGTTGGACACGAGGTATAGTCCAGAAGCTGTTTAACGACAG
>JBEOJY010000048.1:0-44230 GCA_040275305.1 Bdellovibrionales bacterium
CGTGCGGAATGACAGCCCTTTTTGCTTTTTCGGGTTTTCAATCGTACGGAGTATACCTACTTTTTTGCTTTCGACAGCATCCACTTGCCTTCCTGAATCTGCCACGCGATCAATCCCGGTACATAAAGCAGTAAATCACGGCATCGGCGAATGACGGCCAGAGCGGTTGCAATTTCGGGAGACAAACCCAACATCCTTCCAAACACCAGAAACCCAGCTTCCTGCACGCCAAGCGCTCCCGGAACCATGAAAGCCGCGCTGGTAGAGGCTTGAATCAACGACTCGATCATAAAGCATTCGGCCAAACCCAACGGGTGTCCCAGAAAATAAAGCGCAAGCCACACTTCAAACGTCCCCGTGACCCACGACATAAACTGCCAGAAAAAACAGGCCAGCACGCGCGCGCGGCGCTTGTACATAAGCCGCACCGCGCGATCCAACCGCGCGGCGCTACCGGAAAAATTCTTCCATCTATCACGCACCATCAAGGTAAAAATCTTATCAAGCATCCCAAAAAACCCGAACTTTTGCACCGCGACCATCGCCGCGATCATTGGAATGGAAATCAACACGCCCGATGCGAGCTTCATCCCCAAATCCGTGTCTGAAATACGTAAAGAAAACAACGCCACGCCAAGAACGACAAACACAAACACAGCTGCGACCGAAGTCGTCAGCTCCACGACTGTCGAAGCGATAGCCAGAGATTGTCTCACGCCTTGCCGCACCATCACGCGCACCGAGACAATTTCTCCACCAATCCTCGCGACAGGCATAAGGTTGTTGACTGAGGCTCTAAGCCAAAGAATGTAGAAAAAATACCCCAGCGAAGGACGTTTGCGTCCCGGCATCAGCCCACGCCACCCGATCACGCAACACAGCATCGGCACGAGGTGAAAGAGGCTTGCTAAAACAATGCCCCACCCGGCCTGTCGCAACGCCCCAAGCACCTGATCGTATCCGCTCCAGATAATCACGCCCGTAGCGGCGGCCAATCCAAGCAATCCAAGAATTGCGGCAATGCGAAGCATGCGTAACGTATCCTCTAAAGAACCGAGGTAACTCCAAGCCCTTCTTCAAGAGGATCAAACATACGTCAAAAAAGACCGTCATTGCGAGGAGTTGCCCGCCTTAAGGCGGGCGACGACGCGGCAATCCAGAGCGGCTCAGGACAGTCCTATCAACTCTGGATTGCTTCGCCCCAAGAGGGGGCTCGCAATGACGGCGCTGTTTTCGACGTTCGTCATTATACCCCTAACGAGGCTTGGCAGTTACGAATCGAGCAGCGTTAGAGGTGTTTGTCATGCGCCGAACAAAGAGTCTATAGTGGTTCGCAATTTTTCCGTTACGGACAAATCTATGACGAACACACTAGCAATGGCTATTCTGCCACTATGCAAGCTTATGCCGCTTCTGTTTGCCGCCCTGCTGTCTATAGGGACACTCATTCCACAGGCACAAGCGGCGGAGCCTCGTGCCAGTCTTGCGATGCATGGCGAGCCAAAATACGCAGAAAACTTCACGCACTACGATTACGCCAACCCGGACGCCCCCAAAGCAGGAACGCTGCGACTTGCTGCGACTGGAACCTATGACAGCCTCAATCCATTCGTCGTGCGCGGGCAAGCTGCCTTAGGCCTCGACACAGGTTACCTCTCCCTGATCTATGAACCCCTGATGACACGCAGCGCCGACGAGCCGTTTTCCCTGTATGGCCTGCTCGCCCAATCCATCGAAGTGCCTGACGACCGCTCATGGATCGTCTTCCACCTAGACCCACGTGCCACATGGTCGGACGGCAAGCCGATAACCGCTGACGATGTGATCTTCTCGTTCAAGACATTGCGCGACTCTGGCCGCCCCAACCACCGCACCTACTACAAGAAAGTCGCGAAGGCGGAAAAAGAAGGCCCGCGCAGCGTCCGCTTTGAATTCTCGCAAGTGTGCGACAGGCCCGTTCAGATGACCATAGCGCCTCCGGCAGCGCTTGCGCGGCATGCTTGCCGATTCGACACGGAAATGCCAATGATTATGGCGCTAATGCCCATCCTGCCGGAGCGCGATTGGCAGGGCCTCGACTTCAGCCGTCCGAGCCTGCGCGTTCCTGTTGGCAGCGGCCCTTACCGAATCGAAAAGGTCGAACCAGGCCGCTCCATCTCCTATGCGCGACGCGAGGATTACTGGGGTCGCAATCTTGCCGTCGAACGCGGCCTGCACAATTTCGACCGAATAACCATCGACTATTACCGTGACAACAGCATCGCCTTGCAAGCCTTCAAAGCCGGACAATACGACTACAAACCGGAAATGAATCCCAATGTCTGGGCAACTGCCTACGATTTCCCAGCAGTCAAAGATGGCCGCGTGACGTTGCTCGACGTTCCGCACAGGCGCGTGCAGCCGATGACAGGATTCGCCTTCAACACCCGCCGCCAACTATTCAAAGCCCACGCCCTGCGAGAAGCCATGGCGCTGGCTTTCGACTCTGGCTGGATTGCAAAGAACCTGTATTATGGAGCGGTTCGCCGAACGACCAGCTTCTTCCCCAACTCTGAACTGGAAGCCCCCCCGCTTCCCGAAGGCCGGGAAAAGGAAATTTTGGAACGTTTTCCATCCATTCCGAAAAAGATTTTCGAACGACCGATCACGGCCCCCGATACGGACGGAAGCGAAGCTTCGCTGCGCGAAAATCTAATCAAGGCGAGTGCGATTCTCCGCGCTGCGGGATACGAGATGCGCAACGACAAGCTTTTTGCGCCAAACAAAACCGATCCGCTTTCTTTCGAAATTCTATTACGCGATCCGGCTGATGAAAAAATCGCGCTAACATGGGCGCGGTCGCTCGCGCGTTTGGGCATTACAGCGCTTGTCCATACCGTTGACAGCGCCCAGTATGTCGCCCGTCTTGCGCAATTTAACTATGATGTGATTATCGCAAAATGGACCAACACAGCGTCACCCGGCAATGAACAAATCTTCTTCTGGGGTTCAGCAGCTGCGAAACAGCCCGGAAGTCGAAATTATCCCGGCATTGAAGATCCCGTCATCGACGCGCTCGCCTCCGCCGTGCCCATGGCCGAAACACGCGAAGACTTGGTCGCTACAGCTCATGCGCTTGATCGCATGCTCATGTCTGGCCGCTACGTGATCCCGTTCTTCTACCAACCCGAAGACCATTTGGCCTATTGGAACACGCTCCAACACCCGGACTCTTCTCCGCCCTATGGCATGGTTCTGGAAACGTGGTGGAAAAAACCGGATTAATAGTCTGCTGAAAAACGTTTTCTTGGCGCTCATGTTCAAAGAAAAAGAAAATGGGATGCCCGTGTTCGCGGGCATGACGTCTTTTTTTATTGAGAAATCCCTCTCAACAAGCGCCGTCACACCCGCGATAAAGGCGGGTGTCCCATTTGATTTTTGTTCTTTCCTGATGGTTTTTCAGCAGACTGCTAAACCATCTTAATCCATTCTTCCTTGCGCTAAATCTCAACCAAGAGCCTTTCAGGATTCTCGATACTCTCCTTGACGCGCACGAGGAACGTTACAGCGTCGCGCCCGTCGATCAGGCGATGGTCGTAGCTAAGCGCCAGATACATCATCGGCCTCGCCACCACCGCGCCGTCGATAACGACCGCGCGTTCTTTGACCGCATGCATGCCGAGAATAGCTGACTGCGGAGGATTGAGAATCGGCGTGGACATCAGCGAACCATAGACCCCGCCATTCGTAATCGTGAACGTGCCACCCATTAAATCCGCCATCGCAAGCTTGCCCTCGCGCGCGCGTTGCCCAAACTCGCTGATGGAACGCTCGATCCCGGCATACCCAAGCTTATCCGCGTCGCGCAGCACCGGAACCACCAGCCCCTGCGGCGTGCCAATTGCGACCCCGATATCATAGTAATTCTTGTAAACGATATCGCTGTCTTCAATCTCTGCATTCGCGACCGGAATTTCCTTCAGCGCAAGAATGCAAGCCTTAACGAAGAACGACATAAATCCGAGCTTCACTTTATGCTTTTTCTCAAAAGCGTCTTTATGGCGGTTACGCAAAGCGATCACGCTCGACATATCGACCTCGTTAAAGGTCGTCAGCATCGCGGCTGAATTCTGCGCTTCCTTCAGGCGTTGCGCAACGCGCTGCCGCAGACGCGACATCTGTACGCGAGTTTCTTGAGCCTCACGCGGACGTGAACCCGATGGAACGGAAGGTTCCTGCGCGACAACGGCAGGAGCAAAACTATGCGGTATTGCTTTTTCCGACGCGATATGCGCAACGACATCTTCTTTCATGACGCGCCCGCCGCGTCCAGTGCCGGAAATGTCATAAGGATTGATATTGCGGTCCTCGGCTTGCTTACGTGCCGCTGGCATGACAACGACAGGTTCAGCCGACGACTTGGAGGATTTCGTAGGAGTCGCTACAGAAACAGGACTTTCCGCTTGCTTAACCTGCGGAACTGCCTCAGCGCCAGCGCCTTCCTGAATCAGGCCAAGCACGGCGCCAATTTTGACATTAGCGCCTTTCGGAGCCTTAATTTCGCTGATGATACCTGCTGCGACGGCGTTGACTTCGAGCGTCACCTTGTCAGTTTCAAGCTCCACCAGCGGCTCGTCCAAACGCACGGCATCCCCAATATTTTTCAGCCACTTCGCGACAGTAGCTTCGGAAACGGACTCGCCCATCGGGGGTACAAGAATTTGTGTGCTCATCGCTGTGCTCATAAGCTTAAATTTCCGGAATGCTAATCTTTCTACCCTACGCTCAACGCCATGTCCATGAGGTCGGACTGCTCTTGATTATGCCGCTTGAGCGATCCAGTGGACGGCGCGGCGCTCTCAGGCCGTCCGGCGTAAAGAGGTCTGCGGCAACGGTGCTTGATCGACGCGAGAACGTTCTCAAGACGCCTGTCAAGGTAATACCATGCGCCATAATTCATCGACTCTTCCTGACACCACACGACATCCGCGTTTGCATATCGCGCAAGTTCTTTCGCCAACGCCTGATCCGGAAAAGGATAGAATTGCTCAAGCCGCACAAGCGCAACGCGATCAAGTTTACGCTGTTCGCGAGACTCGAACAAATCATAATAGACCTTACCACTACACAGAACGACTCGTGTGATTTTCGCGTCTTCCTTGGCGTTTTGAACGGCCTCGCCAATGACGCGCCGGAACATCGTGCCAGTCGCCATCTCATCGAGAGGCGACACGCAAAGCTTGTGCCGCAACAAAGATTTCGGCGTCATCAGGATCAAAGGCTTGCGGAAATTTCTCCGCACTTGCCGCCGTAGAATGTGGAAATAATTGCCCGGCGTTGAGCAGTTCGCCACCTGCATGTTATTTTCCGCGCAAAGCATCAAATAGCGCGCGAGGTTGGCGGACGAGTGTTCCGGCCCCTGCCCTTCGTAACCATGCGGTAGGAGCAGCGTTAACCCCGACATGCGCTGCCACTTCGTTTCCGAGGAAGCGAGGAATTGGTCGATATAAACTTGCGCGGTGTTCGCGAAGTCTCCGAACTGCCCCTCCCAGCACACGAGTGCCTGAGGTTCCGCCAGCGAAAATCCATAATCGAATCCCATGACTGCAGCTTCGGATAAAGGACTGTCATGCACCTCATAGCTTGCTTGATGGGAACTGAGAGAATTTAGTGGCGCATAGCGATGCCCGTCTTCCTGATCGAACAGCATCGAATGCCGCTGCGAGAACGTGCCACGGCTGCAATCCTGCCCGGATAAACGCACAGGCGTTCCTTCTGTCAGCAATGAAGCGAAAGCCAGAGACTCTGCAGTAGCCCAGTCGAATCCTTCGCCGCTTTCGAACATCTTGCGCTTGGCCTCGAACAGCCGCGCGATCTTGGGATTAACCTGAAACCCATCTGGTATGCGCGTAAGGCCTGCTCCCAATTCGCGTAAAGTCTCAATCGCGATGCCAGTCGTCCCATCCTCCTGCGTATTGGCGTTGGCTCCGCTTAATCCCTGCCAGCGTCCTTTCAGCTCCGCAGTTTTATTTGATGTATAATTCTTCGCCGCGTCAAAGTCGCGTTCAAGCCTCGCAACGAAATCCGCATTGACCTGATCCGATTCAGCCTGAGGAATCGCTCCTTCCTGCGCAAGCTTGCGCGCGTACACTTCGCGTGTCGTCGGTTGCCCCTTGATCTTGCGGTACATCACGGGCTGCGTAAAGGCCGGCTCGTCGCCCTCGTTATGCCCATGGCGTCGATAGCAAACCATGTCGATAACGATATCCTTGCGAAACTTCTGCCTAAACTCTGCCGCCAACTCCGCGACATGCACGACCGATTCCACATCGTCTCCGTTGACGTGAAAAATCGGCGCTTGGATCATCTTCGCGACATCGGTGCAGTAAACGCCGGAACGCGCATACTTTGGCCCTGTCGTAAAGCCGACCTGATTGTTGATGACGAAGTGCAAGGTCCCGCCCGTGCGATAACCCTTTAGCTCCGACAGCATCAGAGTCTCGGCCACGATACCTTGCCCGGCAAAAGCGGCATCTCCGTGTATCAGGAGAGCCATCACGCGCCGCATAGCTTCGTCGTTCGTGCGCGTTGCTCCGGCGCGTTGTTGCTGCTTTGCGCGCACGCGCCCCTCTACGACCGGATTGACCCATTCAAGATGCGAAGGATTGGCGCTCATCGACATATAGACGCGCTGGCCGTTGAAATCGCGATCAATCGCAGCGCCAAGATGGTATTTAACATCGCCGGAACCGTGCACACTGTCAGGATAAGAAGGAGCGCCGTGAAATTGCGCAAACATAGCCGTAAATGGCTTCCCCAGAACGTTGGTAAGCATATTAAGCCTGCCACGGTGAGCCATGCCGATCACGACTTCGCGTAATCCTTGAGAGGCCGCGCGCGCAATCGCGGCATCAAGCGCAGGAATCATCGCCTCGCCGCCCTCAAGGCCGAACCTCTTGACGCCGACGAATTTTGTCGCAAGGAACTTTTCAAAAGCCTCGGCCTGCGTCAGGTTCTTAAGGATTCTCCGTTTTGTTGCGCCGTCATATTGAGGACGGTTTTGCGACTGCTCGATGCGCTCCTGAATCCAAGCTTTTTGCCCCGGATCCTGAATATGCATAAACTCGACTCCAATCGTGCTGCAATACGTCGCCTGTAACCGCGCGAGAATCTGCCGCAGCGAGGCCGACTGAAACCCCAGCATGCCGTCGATATAGATTGGCCGATCCATATCCTGTTCTGAGAATCCGTAAGTCTTGGGATTAAGTTCTGAAGGATAAGGACGCGCCGCAAGATTAAGCGGATCAAGGTTCGCCAGCAAATGCCCGCGCACGCGATAAACGCGAATAAGCATGATGGCGCGAATGCTATCAAGCAATGCGCCATCTGGAAAAGCGCCGACACTTGCCGCAACTCTAGCTCCGGACAAAACGGACATAGGCGCCGCTGGGCGCTCAGGCGGTTGGAATAAGACCGCATCCGTAGGATCCTCAGTGGCAGGCAAAACCGTATCAAACGAATCCTCCAGTGCTGAGCGCGTGTCTACCCCAAGGCTTGCGAAAAATGCTTGCCATCCGGCCTCGACCGAGGCTGGGTTTTCCTGATAGCGCCGAAACATCGCGGCGATATACTCGGCATTAGCGCTGTAAAGGAAAGAAGACTGTTCAAGGCTCATCGCAAGGATCCTTTAGATAAACTCACCTGTGCACAGGAAATTCGCCCCAAACACATCAAGATGGCTCTGGCGCATATAAGGAACGTTCACAATTTCATGCCTGTAATCAACTAACAGCATTGCCGCAATTAAATGGTGCATATATCCTGTCCCTGTGTCCGCTTGCCGTCAAGCGGGAACGACAAAACAAGACAGACCGCAAGCAGGACATAGAAATGATTAATCCTTTGAATAAAGTAAGCCATAAATGGAAATTGACGTTACAGGTCATCCCGGTGGTAGCTGCGCTAATTGCGCTCAAGTATATTGCGCATATTTTTAACCTAGAGCTTTTTTCCCTAAGTCCGCTGTTCGGAGCGGTCATTTCTGCCACAGTGTTTTTAATTGGATTTTTGATTACAGGAGTCATCAGCGATTACAAAGAGAGCGAAAAACTGCCCGGTGAGATGGCTTGCTCGCTCGAAACATTTGTCGATGACAGCCTTGTTCTGAAAGCTAACGGCCAGAATGAAATGGCTGTTTCCATGTACACGTACACAAACGATACGGTCTCTATGATTCTGGACTGGTTCCACAAAAAAACAAGAACTGCGGAACTTCTTGCAAGACTGTCCGGGTACAGTGAGTATTTTCAGAAATTGGAGCCTTTGACGCAGCCTAACTTTATTCTCAGGCTGAAACAGGAGCAAAGCCAGCTGCGCCGTCTCATTACGCGCATCCACACCATCCGCGAAACGTCGTTCAATCCAGCCGCGTATGCGATCGTCGAGATTATATCAGGGATCCTGTGCATCGGTCTGATATTCGCCAAAGTCGAGCCAGCGCGCGAAAGCATGTTCTTCGTTGCTTTTGTCTCATTCTTTCTCGTCTATATGATTTTTCTCATCAAGGACTTTGATAATCCGTTCGGATACTACGCCGACGATAACGTAACGGAAAATATCTCGCTAAATCCCATAAACAACCTTCGCGACCGGCTGGCGAATATGCGCCAGACTTTCATCGGACAAGAACAAGCGCGTTAGGCTGCGAACGATATCACCCGCCCATCGCCTTGACCATCGTTGAGCCTAACGCCGCAGGACTGTCAGCCACCATCACGCCAGCCGAGCGTAACGCCTCAATTTTGTCCGTCGCTGAGCCTTTACCGCCTGAGATAATGGCGCCAGCATGCCCCATGCGCCGCCCAGGCGGAGCCGTCACGCCCGCGATGAACCCGACCATAGGCTTCTTGCGCTTGCTGCGCTTATAAAATTCCGCAGCGTCTTCTTCATCCGATCCGCCGATCTCACCGATCATGATGATGCCATGCGTTTCGTCATCTGCCAGAAATAGTTCAAGGCATTCGACAAAGTTAAGCCCATGAACAGGATCCCCCCCAATGCCAATGCAGGTAGTCTGTCCAAGCCCCGCCGCAGTCGTCTGCGCGACCGCCTCATAAGTCAACGTGCCTGACCGCGAGACAACTGCGATCTTGCCGCGCCTATGAATAGACCCCGGCATGATCCCGATCTTGCAAGCTCCCGGCGTGATAATTCCGGGACAATTCGGTCCGATCAAACGAATATCTGTCCCTTGCAGGGTGCGTTTAACCTTCACCATGTCAAGCACTGGGATGCCTTCGGTGATGCAGACGATGAGAGGAATCCTCGCCTCCGCTGCTTCCAAAATCGCGTCGGCCGCAAACGGCGGCGGAACATAGATAACCGAAGCGTTCGCGCCAGTCTTGGCCGCAGCATCGGAAACCGTGTCAAACACGGGTAAGCCGAGATGGGTAGTCCCGCCCTTGCCGGGTGTAACGCCCCCCACCATCTTAGTGCCATAAGCGATGGCTTGCTCGGAATGGAACGTGCCCTGTGCGCCAGTAAAGCCTTGGCAAATGACGCGGGTATTGGAATCGACGAGAACGGACATCGGTTTAGGCTCCCTTCTTGTTCACTTCGCGGACGACCTTTTCTGCGGCATCCGCGAGGTTATCGGCGGAGACGATAGGCAAACCGCTCTGCGCCATAATTTTCTTGCCTAAATCGACATTGGTGCCTTCAAGCCTGACCACCAGCGGCACATGAAGCTGAAGTTCTTTAGCCGCCGCGACGACGCCTTCCGCGATAATATCGCAGCGCATGATCCCGCCAAAAATGTTGACCAGAATGCCGCGCACATTCGGATCGGACAGGATGATTTTGAACGCTGCCGTAACCCGCTCTTTCGTAGCGCCACCGCCGACATCCAAAAAGTTCGCGGGCATGCCGCCATAAAGCTTGATGATATCCATGGTCGCCATGGCAAGGCCCGCGCCGTTGACCATGCAGCCGATAGAACCATCCAGCTTGACATAGTTAAGCCCATGTTTCCCGGCTTCCACTTCCGCAGGGTCTTCTTCGGCCTCGTCGCGCAACGCTTCCACGTCCTTGTGCCGATAAAGGGCATTGTCGTCGAACGCCATCTTGCAATCGAGCGCAAGAATATCGTCCGTTCCGTTGACGACGAGCGGGTTGATTTCAACGATCGAGCAATCAAGGGTGACGAACGCCTCGTACATCGCCAGAAGAAAGCCGATAAACTTACTGATCTGCAGTCCTTTAAGCCCCAACGCGAACGCGAGCTTGCGCCCATGCCACGGCTGAATGCCTGCCACAGGATCTATCGCGATTTTAAAAATTTTCTTCGGCTTGTGCTTGGCGACTTCCTCAATTTCCATTCCGCCCTCAGTCGAAGCCATGACCGTGATTCGGCTCGTCGCGCGATCAATCAGCAACCCAAGATAAAGCTCGCGCCGAATGTCACAACCCTCTTCGATGTAAAGGCTTCTAACCTTCTGACCTTGAGGACCCGTCTGATGCGTCACAAGCTGCATGCCAAGCATGCGCTGCGCTTCAGCCGTCACGGCATCATACGACTTGACAACCTTGACGCCGCCGCCCTTGCCGCGCCCCCCTGCATGTATCTGAGCCTTGACGACCCAAATGGACGATGCCCCTTCCGTAGGATAAAGCCGTCTGGCGGCCGCTAGCGCTTGATCAACGCTGGTCGCAGCCTCGCCGCGAGGCACTGTCACGCCATATTTGCGGAGCAGGGTCTTGGCCTGATGCTCATGAATATTCATGCCTACACCATATGAAGGATAAAGAAGCAAATGCGCATCTGCATATAACCAGAATATCTCTATGCAGCAAGAAGGATCGTCGACATAGCATGCCCGTGGATGATGCTGTTGCTATGTCTGTCTTATCCCTGCATGGTTAGAAAGTTACGACCAATCCCCCCCTACGCATTCACGCATTGCCCCAAGACAAGATTCGTCGTGACCGCAAGCGTCCTGCCAGCGAATAAGCGACTCTCAAGAGAAATCAACGGAGGGATGTATAGGGAAGTGTCAGTTCATCAAAACGCAACAAGAGCTATCACGGCCAGCCTTCTGGCAATGACAGCCCTCATCGAACCTGTATGGACATCAACGGCTACGACTACTAATCCGCAGCTTTATGCGCTCTCTGCTTTCTTGACCGCAGCAGCAGGCGCTTCGTAATCGGTGCGCTCTGTGATGCGAGCCGCCTTGCCACGCAACGCGCGCAGATAATATAACTTTGAACGGCGCACTTCACCCCGGCGCGTGCAACGCACGGATTCAATGCAAGGGCCATAGAGCGGGAAAATACGCTCGACGCCTTCGCCATAGCTGATCTTGCGCACTGTGAAGGAGGAGTTCACTCCCGCATTCTTGCGCGCGATGCAAACGCCTTCATAGGCCTGCAAACGCTCGCGCGAACCTTCGATCACCTTGACCATCACGCATACCGTATCGCCGATGCCGAAGGCATCAATCTTGGTCGCAGCCTTAAGTTTTTCAAGTTGTTGTTGTTCGATTTTCTGAAGCAAATTCATCGTCGTCTCCTTTAACACTATCTTTCCAAAGCTTCGCTAGCGCCAGAGCGCTTGACAAGGCAGCCATGCCATACCGACATTAACCGGAATGACGTTCAACGGAAACATCAAACCTTGTTTTTGATGTATACCGTGTATTAAATCGATGCATCCTTATTTTATCATCTCGCTATATAGATCACGCCATTCAGGATTGGTATCTTCAATCAGTTTAAGTTTCCAAGCTCTTTTCCACTCTCCCACCTGTTTTTCCCTCGCGATTGCCGCCCTAATGTCGTCGTACCCCTCATAATACACTAACGTTTTAATGCAATATCTTTGGCTGAACCCTTTAATCTTTCCTTCTTTGTGTTCGGATACCCGCCTTATCAAGTCGTTGGTGACACCCTTATACAAGGTGCCATTTCTTTGATTCGCAAGGATATAAAAATACCCACCTCTCTTCACGTCCGAACCTTTGCCTATTGTATCCTGCCTCGTCAGCAAGCGTCATGCCGACGAAAGTCGGCATCCAGCTTGCCGCGTAGCGGCAAAAAACAACTAAAGTCTTCGCTCCATCCCATACTGGATGCCGACTTTCGTCGGCATGACGCTAACGGGTGGATTGAACGCTAAAACCCTCTACCTCAACTTGTTGCTAACGTACTTCGTCCACAAATCCGGCCTACGCATTCGCGTCAGCGCTTCTGATTGCTCCTGCCGCCATGCCTTGACATTGGCGTGGTGGCCAGACACCAGAACCCCCGGCACCTCGCGCCCTTGCCATACCGCTGGGCGCGTGTAGTGCGGATATTCCAAAAGCCCGAACTCAAAACTTTCCTCATCCGTCGTTGACTTATTGCCAAGCACACCCGGCAACAGCCTTACGCAGGACTCGATCAACGCCATCGCCGCCAACTCGCCGCCCGCAAGGATGAAATCGCCAAGGCTGATTTCTTCCAAATCATGCGACTCGATCACGCGTTGATCCAGCCCTTCATAACGCCCGCACAGCAACAAAACCGACGGGCTGGCCGCAAGCTCCTTCACCAAAGCCTGATCCAGCACCCGCCCCCGTGGCGAAAGATAAATCTTCCGCGCTGGAACGCCGCACTTCTCTTCCGCGCCGCGTATGGCGGCATCCGCGACATCGGGACGCATAACCATTCCCGCGCCGCCCCCATAGGGAGTGTCGTCCACGGAGGCATGTTTATCGCTGGCAAAAGAACGAATGTCCAGTGTTTCTAATCGCCACAGACCATCTTTTAACGCTTTTCCAGGCAAACTTGCCCCCAAAACGCCCGGAAACATCTCCGGAAAGATGGTTAACACACAAGCCCGCCAAGGATTATCCACCATGAGGCGCCCGCTTGCGGGAAGATCGTTTAACCACGTTTGGGGGTTTCTCTGCAACGGAATCGCCTTCATGGTGATCCTGACAAGCCTCAATCAAATCGTCAACGAGACATCCGTAGTAATCCCTGTGATGCCCCTGCTCTCCATTGAAAGCCGCGCCCAGCGCAACCTCATGTGCGGAAGCTGATTTTGGGACCTGTTTCGTTGACGCAGCAGTCATAAGGCATTTTCCCTAAACTGATCTTGAATCGTTCGCCACTTGCCAAAAGCTGACAACTCTGTGGCATAATCGCGCAAACGAACGCGAACGCCATACACTGACTTCAAAGGCAAGACGGCACACAGCATGATCTCATTTCTGCGCTCCCTCATCTTCAACGTCGCGCTCTTCGGACTCACGGCCATCATGTGCTTCTTGATGCTGTGGGTCCTTCCCATGCCGAGACCATGGATGATGAAGGTCGTGAGACTCTGGCTAGGCCAGATCGAATGGATAGAGCGCCACATAGGCGGCATTCGCTGGCAAGTCAAGGGCCAACAGCATCTCCCGCCCGGTCCCTGCATCATCGCGGCGAAACATCAATCGGCATGGGAAACATTCAAGCTGCATATCATCTTCAAGGACCCCGCCATCGTGCTGAAGCGCGAGCTGCTCATGATTCCTCTTTGGGGATGGTACTTGAAACGCTCAGGCGTCATTGCCATCGACCGCGCCAAAGGCGCGCGCGCCCTCTCTTCCATGATGACTCCGGCGCGAGAAGCCGCGCAAGCCGGACGCAAGATCGTCATATTCCCCCAAGGCACGCGCGTCAAACCGGGAGCTTTCATCCCCTACAAAAGCGGCCTTGCGGCACTCTATCAGGAACTTAATCTACCCGTAGTGCCGATGGCGCTTAACTCCGGATTATTCTGGGGCAAGGATAGCTTCACCAAAAAACCCGGACTCATCACGGTCGAGTTTCTCCCCCCCATTCCTCCAGGCCTGCCGCGCAAGGACATGATGGCCCGTGTGCAAAAGGAACTCGAAGCCGGAACGGAAGCTCTATCAAGTCCCTAGTAGTCTGTGTGACTTAAAAAGTAGGATTATGACGCAGGAATTTTTTGACGTGGCAAGGAAAGAGGCGCAGCGCGTAGCGCGTGCTACGGGCAAGCCTCTTGACGCAGCCACGGCGAAAAAGGCCAAGTCAGAATGCTACTTTTTAAGTCACACAGACTACTAGGTCCCCGTTGAACCAAACCCACCAACGCCACGCGCCGAATCGGGGAGAGTTTCCACAGATTCCCACGTGACACGCGCATAAGAAGCCACCACCATCTGCGCGATGCGCATGCCGCGCGTGATCGTAAATGGCGCCGAACCGAGATTCGCAAGAATCACCTGAATTTCTCCCCGGTAATCGGCGTCGATCGTGCCGGGACTGTTCAGCACCGTGATCCCTGACTTCAAAGCCAATCCCGAACGTGGACGCACCTGCGCTTCGAAGCCTGCCGGCAAAGCGATTGACAAGCCCGTAGGAATCAGCGCCCTCGCGCCCGGAGCAATCACAACGTCCTGCGCAACCGCCGCGCAAAGATCCATCCCCGCCGCATGGGCTGTCGCATAGGAGGGCAATTCCAAACCTTCGGCATGCGCCAACCGCTTGAGGCATACTTTGGCACTCAGCGTCTCCCGCCCTTCGGTTTCTGAATCAACAACGCAATCTAAACGCAACGAATTCACGGCGGACATAAGCGACATCTCCCGATGATAAAAATCCAAATGCTTCGTAACTGCCTATAATCGTTCTCTGGAGGAATGCTACAAAAGTCTCTACATAGGCCGTCATTGCGAGCCACCTCTTGGGGGCGAAGCAATCCAGAGTCCCAAATGATATCCTGCGCCGCTCTGGATCGCGTCGTCGCCTGAAGAAGGCTCCTCGCGATGACAACCCTTGTTGCGATAGCTGCCTCGATTGCCTAAAGAACAGATTGGGAGTTACGATACTCCAAAACAAACCATTCCGCGAAAACAAAAACAATATCAAGCCTAATGAATGAGCTCGTCCGGATACGCGCCCCAGAATTCGCTTTTTCTCAAATAGCCTTTGACTTTCCCGAACTGAAGATTGCACCAGTCTTTCTTGCATGACATGATTTTACCTGTCGCGCCAATTTCAAGCCTCGCGACAGTTGGCGCGGACGGCTCGTCGTCTTTAAGAAGATTGCGCATCGAGCCATGAATAATGGCCATGCGCCTGCCGGAAATCATGCCACGCTGCACCCAACCCTGAATGCCATCGGCATCGCGTACTCGTACCCACACATCATATTCAGCCGTGACTTCGATAGGCAGCCCACGCCGTCTCAACACCCATTCGATCGGATAGCGCGTGCCGGGGCCGGTTCGCATGTTCACTTCGTCGCTTCGCAAGGACACAAAGCGAGGAATCGGCAATCCAGACTTTCCCGTAGCGGCATGCCCTTCCTGAATAGGCATCGTAACCGCTACCACAAGTGCGAACGTGCAAACCGCAAGAAATCGTGCAAAATTCGCGCTTGAAGCATAAGCGGAATTTTGCCACAAAACAGGCGTCATGCCCGCGCAGGCGGGCATCCATCTCCCGATGCAAGAACAAGCGCGTAATAAGCAAGTGAAGAGCTCGCGTTGAAAACAGGAGATGGATGCCCGCCTGCGCGGGCATGACGCTGCGCCCTCGGTATTTTTTTGCCAATTCTTCGCGTGTAAGCGGGATAACCATTGGGCCAACGCCTTCATGGCAGCGCCTCGATATCGCCGCGCGACTGATCCATTGCAAACTTCGTCGCAAAATCGGTCAGACCATTCACCTCGATAGCCTTGCGCATCCCGCGCATAAGCCCCTGATAGAAATGCAGGTTGTGCCTCGACAACAGCATCGGACCCAGAATCTCTTCCGCGCGAAACAAGTGATGGATATAGGCGCGCGAGTAATGGGAGCACGCATAACAATCGCACGCATCGTCAAGCGGCCTCTGATCGCCAAGATGACGCGCGTTGCGAATATTGACCGTGCCGCGAGACGTAAAAGCCTGCCCCGTGCGGCCAGATCGCGTCGGCATCACGCAATCAAACATATCGACGCCGCGCATGACCGCGCCGACAAGATCGTCTGGCCTGCCGACGCCAAGAAGATAACGTGGCTTGTCCGTAGGCAAATGCGGCACAGTTTCATCCAGCGCCTTAAACATCGCGACTTGCCCCTCGCCGACCGCCAATCCCCCTATGGCATATCCGTCGAAACCGATGTTCTGAAGCGCTTCGGCAGACTCCTGCCGCAAATCCGCGTAAACGCTGCCCTGATTGATGCCGAACAGCGCATACCCCTCGCGCGGGATAAAGGCGTCGCGGCTACGGCGAGCCCATCGCATCGAAAGCCGCATAGACTCGGCAGCCTGCGCATGGGTTGCTGGATGTGGCGTGCATTCGTCGAAACACAAGCTGATATTGGAATCGAGCGAATGCTGTATTTGGATCGAGCGCTCCGGAGTTAACTCGTGCGCGCTTCCGTCAAGGTGCGAACGAAACGTTACGCCGTTTTCGGTCAACTTGCGTAACGCCGCGAGCGACATGACTTGATAGCCGCCAGAGTCGGTAAGAATCGGCCCCGGCCAGTTCATGAAACGATGCAGCCCGCCCAAAGCCGCCACGCGCTCCGCCGTTGGACGCAGCATCAGATGATAGGTATTGCAAATGGCGAGTTCAGCCCCCGTACTGCGCACAACATCCGGGGTCATCGCCTTAACCGTCGCCGCCGTTGCCGTCGCCATGAAACAAGGCGTCTCGAACGAGCCATGCGCCGTCGTGACGCGCCCCCGCCGCGCGAGGCCGTCCTGTGCCAGTTGAGTGTAAGAAAAAACGGTCATGTGAAAGAAACATTCATAGGAAAGGGGGAAGAAACTTCGTCGCGCTCCAACAAACAGGCATCGCCATAAGAATAAAACCTGTAACCCTTCGCGACTGCATGAGCATATGCCGACTGCATGCGCTCAAGCCCAGCGAACGCGCTGACGAGCATGAACAATGTCGAACGCGGCAGGTGAAAGTTTGTCAACAAAGCGTCAACAAATCGGAAACGATAGCCTGGTGAAATAAAAATTCCCGTTTCACCAGCGAAAGGATTGAGCGCTCCCTGCTCCATAGCCGCCGACTCCAGAAGTCTTAATGAAGTCGTGCCGACCGCAACGATCCTACGCCCTTCGCGTTTTGCGTCGTTTAGTATCTTAGCCGTTTCAACATCAATCTCGCCCCACTCCTTGTGCATGACATGTTCGCTGACTCGCTCGGCTTTAACCGGCTGGAACGTCCCTGCTCCGACATGCAGCGTCACAAACGCGCGCGCGAATCCAGCCTGATCAAGCCGCGCCAGAAGCTCTGGCGTGAAATGCAACCCGGCAGTAGGGGCCGCGATAGCCCCATCCCGCTTGGCGTAGATCGTCTGATAAGAAGTTCGATCCAGTTGAGTCAAACCTTTCTCGCGCTTGATATAGGGCGGTAGCGGCGGCTCTCCATAACGCTCCATCAACGCGAAGAGAGAGGCTTTTGCGCTCTCGATCGAAAATGAGTCTTGCTTGGAAGAAGGCCACGATAGCCGTAGCGCGATCTCTCCATCTTCGCCTTTATCAAGCACAACGGCCACGAATTTCTCGGCGAAACTGATCGTATCCCCCACGTGCAATCTCTTCCCGGGCCGCGCAAACGCCATCCATTCCGCCTCAACATAGCAGCTAAGATCTCGTCTCAACCGATATTGGCCCCGATCCTTGTGAAGCAGAACCTCCACGCGCACGGCCCCGCGCTGCCCATAAAGCCGCGCCGGAATCACGCGCGTATTGTTCATGACCAGCACGTCGCCTGCCTTCAATAAATCCGGCAATGCAGAAATTACGGAGTCCGCAAACCCGTCTTGGCGAACATGCAAAAGCCGCGCTGCGTCGCGTGGCGAGCAAGGCGCTTGGGCAATTCTATCGGACGGTAAGGGGAAGTCAAAAGCGCTCGTAGGCAGGTCCACACGCTCTGTCACATAATGATGTATATCTGCCATATCTAAATCGCGCTCGCGGAAAAGACAGTCTGATAGCCGATTTCATGGCGTATAGACAACGCTTTCGTCAAATGCGGCTATTGCGTGATTTTCCAGCTACCGTCCGGTTGCATGCAGGCCGTCCCATAGCTTTCCTGAACCTGATTCCCGATCCTGATCTGCTGGGAATATTCGCGGCAGTAACTGCCTGAGGTGTCATCGACGTAAATCGCGGGGGGCGGCGCGGGGGGCGCGACATAATTCGGCCTATAATAGGTCATGATGTAGCTGGAAGGCT
Organism: Bdellovibrionales bacterium; assembly: GCA_040275305.1. Taxonomy (GTDB): domain Bacteria; phylum Pseudomonadota; class Alphaproteobacteria; order UBA9219; family UBA9219; genus JBEOJY01. Next base: position 18,212 of record JBEOJY010000048.1, read on the forward strand.
CATAAGTCTCCTCATACACGGTCGAATAGCTTGGAGCGTAATGAGCCCGCCGAGGTGGCGCGTAACTGTAGTAGGCCTGACGGTCCGACGAACGCCCGATGCTGTTGCCCATCCAGCCGCCAAGAAACACGCCTGTACCGGTAGCGGCAAGGCGGCCAGACCCGTGTCCAAACTGGCTGCCCAGAAGGCCGCCTAATCCCGCCCCCATCACAGTGCCAAAGAACTCGCCCTCGCCGCCAGCCAAAGCGCGCGTCGGTACCGCGCCCACTCCGCCTAACGCCACAACGAATAAAGCTGCTGGAATAAAAGGATAGCGAATCACTTGAAGCCTCCCCTCAGAATAGGAAGCAGGCCAGATTTGCCACCCTGCTTCCACTAAATTACATATATTCCAGCCCTATGGCAAAAAAAGGGCGACTTTTTGATGGTTTGTGTCGAGTGCTCCCTTGATAAAGCATAGGAGTATCTGCTAAGTGTCTCGGCTTCTGGATCATGACGTGCGGTCGTGGCGGAACTGGTAGACGCGCTAGCTTGAGGTGCTAGTGGGGGCAACCTCTTGGAAGTTCGAGTCTTCTCGACCGCACCATCATCCCATCTCCCCAGCATAGCCAAACTCTACAATACACATTTTGCCGCAATTCTAGCGGTTTGCCGTACGGGCTTCATAAGCTGCCTTAGGTTTTTCAGTAACAACGTTGCGTTTTCGCCGCGCTTTCAACCGAATTTTGCCCATAAAGCGCGTTCTTGTGCGCTTTCCCTCTTGCCAAAGGCGCTGTTTGTGTGCAGTTTCCACACAGTTTCCATTATTGGACACTATCCATCAACGAAGGGACATTCACATGGCAACAGCAACCCAACCCACCGTCACCCTTAAGCACATCGCTGCGGATTTGGCGGATAAGTTCGATATGCCTAAGAAGCAAATGACGCAAATTCTCGAAGAATACGTTGTAATGACTGTTAAGAATCTCAAGAAAGGCAACCGCATCCGCATCGCCGGGCTCGGTATCCTTCAGGTGCGCAAGCGCGCAGCGCGCATGGGGCGCAACCCTCAAACAGGCGAGCCGATGCCGATTGCCGCCAAGAAAAAGATCGCATTCCGCGCGAGCAAGGAACTCAAGGAAACCATCGGAAAATAAGCTAATTTCCGCTGCTATAAGCGAAAGGGCGGTCTTGGGACCGCCCTTTTTTTATACAAAAAATCTGATGCCGCAGACGCAAGCAAACAAAAAGCCACGCCGACTCAATTCACGTGGCAAAAAAATCGGGGCCGGAAACAAGCAAAAATACACTCTTGGCGTGTAATGCATTTCAATAAAAACATATCCAGAAAAGCGATCCGACAAACCTTCAAAAAACTAAACTAACTATAATTAGTAATAAGATACCACAAACAGGTAATCCATTGATCTTTTTCTGTTTTTTACCTCCCCTGGCCGGAAAAAACGTTTTTAGTTTCGGATTTCTTGTCTACATTGAGGTCAAGAGAGAGAAATAAACTGTAATTGATAAGGAAGACAAAAACGTGATGATAGAACTGTCCCCCACGGCCTATACGGTCCTTTGCGGCCTCGTCATGGATAATATGATGACGGATAGCGATGCGGCCCCTTTGTTGCGCCGTGTCGCGCAGGAACTGGGGGCAATAGCTTCTGGCGGAATGATACCCTCTGAATTAGTCGAAGACCCTACCCGCCTCGAAGCCCTTCGCCGCGCAGGATTTGTCGCGCGTTAACTCTGAAATGGCCGCAAAACAATAACGCTGGATATTATATTACTTTTGTGCAAGAAACATTCATCGCCAATAAAGGCGTAGAGACGCAGCTCTGGACGACATCCTGGTCTGGCGTCAAAGATAAACCCATAAAATTAAGGAGCTAACGATGTCGATGGCAACGCAAACAAAGACAGAAATCATCCAAAAATTCGCGCGTAAAAAAGGCGATACCGGCTCTCCGGAAGTTCAGATTGCCGTTCTGACTGCGCGTATCAACGAGCTTTCCTCGCACTTCGAAAAGCACCCCAAGGATCACCACTCGCGTCGTGGCCTTCTGATGTTAGTCAACACGCGCCGTAGCCTGCTTGATTACCTCAAGCGCACCAATCTTTCATCCTATGAAAAGATCCTAATCGAACTCAGCTTGCGCAAGTAAGAGCGTCAAGCTTAACGAAATAAGCCCCGCCATGCTTCTTCGGCGGGGCTTTTCTTTGTCCAGTGCTAATTGCGTCTCAAGCCCTCACCCCTCGTCAAGCGCGACATCCAGCGCAGGCGCGCTGTGGGTTATCGAACCCGCCGAGATATAATCCACCCCGCTGGCGGCAATTGCCTTGATGGTAGCCAGCGTTACGCCCCCCGAAGCCTCCATTGGGAATTTCCCGTTAACCAACGCCACGGCTTCCGCCAACACCCCCGGGGTCATGTTATCAAGAAGCACGGCATCGACAGGTAATGTAAGCGCTTCCTTAAGCTGCTCCAGCGTATCGACTTCAAGCTCGATCTTGACCATATGCCCGATGGCGGCGCGCGCCTTCGTCACGGCCTGAGAAATGCCACCTGCGACCGCGATGTGATTATCTTTAATAAGAATCGCGTCGTCGAGGCCAAATCTGTGATTAAAACCTCCACCCGCCTTCACCGCGAGCTTTTCCAACGCGCGCAACCCCGGCGTTGTCTTGCGCGTGCAGCAGACGCGAGTCTTGAATGGCTTCACGGCCTCAACCAGCGCATGGGTAGCCGTTGCGATCCCGCTAAGATGTCCCAGAAAGTTGAGCGCGACGCGCTCCGCCGAAAGAATGCCCCGCGCAGGTCCCTGAAGAGCCGCAAGCCTATCGCCCGCTGCAACTTTCTGCCCATCTCCAAAATATGCCGAAAAACGAATGCCACGATCAAGCAGAGCGAAAGCAAGCCTCGCGCAATCCATCCCCGCGATAACGCCGCTTTGCCGCGCCACCACTGCGCCTGCCCAAGTTGCGTCCTGCGGAATGACTGCCATCGAAGTAATGTCGCCGCATCGCCCCAGATCCTCCAGCAAGGCCGCGCGAACAACAGGCTCCAACATAACGTCCGGAAGAATGCTTTGGCTCGATTCTAAATCCATATAATTCTCTCCTGTTACGATCAGTTTGCAACCCCCAAAGAATGCAAAACTTTTTCAATATCGCGCAAAGCGAATGACTGCCTGCATTGCCGCTCCGGAATGGCATCAGGATAATCGGCTCTGAAATGCGCGCCACGACTTTCTTCGCGCAGTAAGGCCGCCACTGTGATCATGCGGGCAACCAAAGCCATCGGCATGTGCTTCCGTAGTTCCGAAGAGCAAAGAATCCGCAAAGCCTGCATAAGCGATTCCCGGTCGCGTTCGACCCCGACAAAACGCTGCATGCAATCGCGAATGCGCAATTTCTTCTCAGCCCCCAAAGATCGCAACCAATCAAATCCGCAAGAAACTCTCGCATCGGAAGAGCGTGTTGAAACATCGCGCCCCGCGATATCCCTCCCAACGCGAACGCCCATGGCAGCAGCCTCAAGCAAAGAATTGCTGGCAAGCCGATTGGCCCCATGCAACCCCGTGCGCGCAACCTCGCCGCAAGCCCACAACCCTGCCACATCCGTGCGCCCATGCAAATCCGTAACAACGCCACCCATATGGTAATGCGCAGCCGGACAAATGGGAATCGCCTGTTTGGCCGGGTCGAGTCCATACTGCGCGCAAAGGGCGTGGACAGAAGGAAACCTCTTCGCGAATGACGAGCCTAACGCCTGCCGCGCGTCAAGAAAAACCCTGCGACCATCCTTCTGTTGCCGCCAGATCGCGCGCGCCAGAATATCGCGAGGCGCCAGTTCCTTGCCAGGATAGTGCGCCATAAATCGGTCGCCTTGATCGTTGACGAGAATAGCGCCTTCGCCACGCAACGCCTCGCTTGCCAAAGGCAAAGACTCCGCGCCGACATCGATGGCCGTAGGATGAAACTGCATAAACTCAAGGTCAGCCAACGTCGCCCCGGCGCAAGCAGCTAGTGCCAACCCTGTGCCAACGGAGGATAATGGATTGGTGGTTGAGCGCCAAAGCCCCCCTGCGCCGCCTGTTGCAAGGACAAGTTGTCGCGCAGAAAGAAAATGCTCTCGCCACCCTTTGCGGATCACCAGTCCATGTACGGAACCATCTTCGATGACGATCTTCACGGCCTGAGCGCACAGAATTTCGATTGAAGGAGTCGCGCGCGCAGCGGCGATAAGCCCTCGCATGATTAACAATCCCGTCGAATCGCCTTGCGCATGCACCACGCGGCGGCAACTGTGAGCCCCTTCGAGACTAAGCGCCAGCGCGCCGGACTCGTGACGATCGAACGCGACCCCAAGCGACATCAAACGCTCAACCGCGCGCGGCCCTTCGCGTGTGATCGTCGCAACGGCCTCTGGATCGCACAAGCCTGCCCCAGCCTTGATGGTATCCTCGGCATGCAAAGCAGGCGTATCATCCGCATCCATCGACGCAGCGATACCGCCTTGGGCAAGCGCGCTTGAACACATCTCGCCCAAAGGACTTGCCGCAATCACAAGCGTAGGACGCGGCGCGAGTTCCAACGCAGCCATCAAGCCCGCAATCCCGCCCCCCACGATAATGGGCTTAATATCTGTATGAGAATCCATGCATGCCGCTCAATTTCTATAAATGGAGAGCAATAAACGCAGTCAATTAAGCCCCGGCTTAGTCTCGATATATCAGGGGGAATTAACTTACCCAAGACACACTAGCCTACACCTTAACTCATTGCTTCAGAACAAGATTCGTTATGACCGTCCGCGTCATTCCGGCGCAAGCAATCCAGCAACGCCGCGTCTGCGGCGCGAAAGAGTCAAAAGCGCGCCCTTGATCGCAGGCAGTAAATCCGTTCTGTTCCTCTCGCTGCCGCTCGCAAGCTGGATTCCGGCTTTTCGCCGGAATGACGCTTTCGGCTAAGATAAGTTTAGTTATCAAACAATGTGTTAACGTGTAGAGTAGTATGTCCCCAAGATAAAAAATTACAGTCATTAACTTTTGAAACGCTCGTTTAGCCGCGATTAACGCAAAATATTTACCTAAATTAACGATCGATGTTAGCTATATTTTAAAACCATTCAGGTTATGATACTTTTAGATTATTCAGGCTGGATATATTTTCGGAGCATTGCCATGACAATTACTTCCCAAACGCTGCCTCCATCCGGGAAAAACGGCAAGATCGTCCGCATATCAGGTCACCAGCCACTACGTCACGCATCGGAAAGAAATGCTTTGCCTCCGCCCGAAACGCGTCGTTGGGTCATGCGTCGCAAAGCGCAAGTCGTGACGGCGGTACGCAACGGAACGCTTACCTTTGAAGAAGCCTGCGAACGTTACCATCTCTCCGAAGAGGAGTTTAAAGGCTGGATCAGCTTATTCGACCACTTTGGCATGCATGGCCTTCGCGCGACGCGCATGCAAGAATACCGTTCGACGGAAACCGTATAAGAATAAGGTAGTGTGAAGCAGACAAAACTAAAGCGCCTAGAAGTACTTCCCCGCGATAATGGCGAGCAACACGAGCAAGCCAATATCGCGGTTTTTTTTAAAGCGCGTCAAACAGTCCTGTGGGTCGTCGGGCTTCCACTGCGCCAGATGAAAAACCGCCAAAACGAAAGCCGCAACGCCTACCCACCCAAATCCCCTGCCCAATCCTACTTGCCAGCCGGACAAGGCCAGAAACAAACAGGACGCGAAATAAAATAGTGTTACCCATTTCCGCGCATTTCTTCCGAACAAGCGAGCTGTTGATTTAATTCCCGCCTTTTCATCGTCCACGACATCCTGACAAGCGTAAATCGTATCGTATCCCAGAGTCCAGAACACGCCAGCGAGGTAAAGGCTTACCGCCGGCCAACCGACAGATCCATGCGCGGCGCACCACCCCATCAGAGCGCCCCAGTTGAAAGTCAACCCAAGAAACAGCTGCGGCCACCACGTCACGCGCTTCATCAAAGGATAGACAAGCGCCAGCAGCATCGAAGCCAGTCCCCAGATGATCGTCGCGCGGTTGAAACACAGCAAAATAGCGAATCCAACCGCCAACAGGCACGACAGAAACACAAGCGCCTGCATGACGGAAACCTGCCCGCTGGCCAAAGGCCGCCCGCGCGTGCGCTCGACTTCCCTGTCCAGCCGTTGGTCCCAAAGATCGTTGATAACGCAACCCGCGCCGCGCATCGTGACGGCGCCTATGGCAAACAACAGGCAAAGCCATGGATTAGGAAAACCTGAATCGGCGAGCGCGACGGCCCAAAGGCACGGCAACAGCAGCAGCCAAATGCCAATCGGACGATCAAGCCGCATGAGGCGCGTATAAGGTTTCGCCTCGACCGGAAGGAAGCGGTCAAGCCAAAATTCTGAAGGGCTGTCGCTAGCCATAAGCGCCTCATCATTGATCCGAGGGGGTCTGCTAAAGCCGCTTTTATTGCGCAATGCGCGTTTACGCAGGCAAAACCATATGCTAAGACATTGCATACAAAGTCAAAGCCATCACGCATAACGACATTCAAAGCTCTCTTCAGATTACCACAAACTTCAAAATCGGATACAGCCATGATCGATACGACGCAATCTCCCCCATCGGCCACGCAAACGGCATCGCTTGGCCAGATTGCGCAGGATCTCCCCCGTTTAATCGAACGTATGCACAGAAGATTTCTTGACGTCGTTCGCAATGAATTGAACCGCCGCAGCATCAACGATATCAGCCCAGTGCAAGCTATGATGCTCGCGAATATCGGCAGCGAAGAAATCTCCGTGCGCGATCTCGTCGACCGTGGCTACTATCTGGGGTCGAATGCGTCCTACAACCTCAAGAATCTAATTGATGGCGGGTATGTGGATCGGCAGACTTCTGAACGTGATCGCCGTTCCGCGCTGCTCAAGGTCACGAGCAAAGGCAAAGCCATCCTTGAAGCAGTTGTGAAACTCAACGCGCAAATGGCCGAACCGCTCGTGAAAGAAGAAGCCGTAGCCGCAGACATGGAAGGCGCATGGCGCGCGCTTCGCCGCCTCGAACATCGCTGGTCTGACAGCGTGCGCTTCACAGATGGTGGTGGAAGAGAAGAGGTTTAACAGTCTGCTGAAAACGTTTTTGAAGCGCTGTCACGCCCACGACTTGTCGCGTCGTAGCGTAGTTGCTTAGCGACAAAGACGGAAGGCGGGTGTCCCCTTTTGTTTTTGTGTAACTGCCAAGCCAAGGCATAACAGGGTAAAGAAAAATTGTGAAGGTAAGGGCTGTCATTGCGAGGAGTTTTCCGCTGATAACGGGAAACGACGCGGCAATCCAGAATCGAAAGCGTTGTTCCTCAGGACTCTGGGATGATGCCCCTTCCTTCAGCATTGCCCCTCGTCCATTCAATGTTCTGCTTGGGAGTTACTGTATAGAAAAAGAAAACAGGATTCCCGCCGGAGCCTGTCCTCGCGGAGGCGGGTACGCACATAACGCTCGTTTTTATTGAGAAATTCATCTCAACAAGCGCCGTCACACCCGCGAAGGCGGGTGTCCCATATGGTTTTTATTATTTCCTAATGAGTTCTTCAGCAGACTGTTAAACGCCACTGAACTCAACGATCCGCCCAAAAACTGCGCCCCAACGCTAACCGAGTGCCGATTAACCCTGACGAGCCTTATAGCGTGGCTTCTTCTTGTTAATGACGTAAACACGCCCCTTGCGGCGGACAACGCGGCAATTCGCATCGCGCTTCTTAAGTGATTTCAGAGAGTTGGTAACTTTCATGGTATCAGCCTCAGGCTTTGTGTTGTCTTGGCTTGATCGTCTGCCTGTTCATCGGAAGGCCGATCCGAGCACGGATAATTAACATCTTGATAGGGCATATACCCCAGAAACCGCACGAAACTATAGGCTGGAACCGGAGCTGTCAAGCGATACTATACCCCCGAATATTTCGGCTCCCGTCCAGCAAAATGAGCCTTCACAGCCTCGCGGAAGTCGAAACTGCGCGCAGACGCGCCCCAGTAGGTATGTTCAAGCCCCATTTGCAAATTCAAATCCTGCATAAACGCTTTCGCGATCAACTTCTTCACGCCGCCGAACGCGCGCGTGGGGCCATTGGCCAAACGGTCGATCCAGCTCATAGCCTGCGCCTCAAGCGCAGTCTCGTCTACGACGGCATTAACCAACCCCCACTCCATAGCATCAGCGACACTGATATTCTCGCTCAACATCAACCATTCCGCAGCCTTCGCCGCCCCCGCCCTGCGCGCGAGAAAATAGGACGAACCACCGTCAGGCGTCAGCCCAAATGTCGAGAAACCGCAATTAAAGACAGAGCCCTCCGCTGCAAGAACAAGATCGCTTGCCAACATGAAGCTCATCCCCGGACCCGAAACCCTGCCTTTGACGACCGCCAACACGGGCTTCTCCATTAAATTCATCTCGCGAATTGCCGAATTGTAAGGCTGCATCATCTGGTTAGCCTTCTCGACGCCCTTTTCCAGATTTCCCGCATAAATTTCCATATCGAGGCCACTCATGAATTCCGCCCCGGCGCCGCGCAGCATCACAGCGCGCACGCGATTGTCGGTCGTCGCGTTCTTAAGGATCAACCCCGCCTGCGACGCCATGTCCGGCGTCATGGCGTTGCCCTTTTCTGGCCGATTAAAAGCCAGGATAAGCGCTGCGCCCCGCATTTCTGAAATCACTTCAGGCATATCAATCTCCTTACGCGCAAATGGATGGACCGCCAAAAAATTGGCGTTATTCATAGTTACGTGCAAACATGCAGTCGTCAACCGCAATTTCGGATTACATGGAATCATGTCTCCACAGCCCGAACGTCAGGAAATATTGATCGAATGCGTCAGCATAGGAGCCACGCTGAGCATAGCGGCCATCAACGCGGCGACAGGGCTGGAAGTAAGGTTTCAGGTCCCAGCGCAAACGCGCATGGAAGAAATCCGCCGTTTGGCGTCGGCGAAATTACGCTATGTGGCCGAGAAAAAGGGCAAGTCCTTAACGGAATAAACAGTCCCCATAACAGCGTTGCGCATCTTCCCTCCTACGCCGACATCCTATATATTTCAACCATCCATGAAACTCCGCAACAGTAAATCACTAGGCAGGCGTTTCGTATCCGCGCGAAGCGCTATCGTCATATGTTTAGCCTCTTGCCTTGCGCTTGTCGGCATACGAGCGATTGCCGCCAGCCCAGCCGAAGACGCGCCGACGCTCCATGTTCTGCGCCCCATTATTCATGCCGAAAAAGCAAAAGCTGAGTTGTGTCTGGAATTTGATCATCCGATTGTCGCGCAGAACAATGCGGAACGCCCGCCCGCATCGCTATCTTTGAAACTGGAATCCGAAGACCGCAAGCAAACGCTGACCTCTCGCGCGGCGACCTATTCAGGCAACGAGCTGTGCATTCCAAGCCTTTCGCATCGAACGACCTACAAACTTAAACTGAACGCCTTCCATAGCTCATCAAATGGAAAGCTGGGCTCCCCCTACTCGCTGTCCTTCACAGTGCCAGCAAGGCGCTCCATGCTGGCTTTCGTCGGAGACGATACGGGGTCAACCGTCGCGCGTTGGCATGAAAATCCAGTCCTGCGCTCGATCAATGTAGCTAAAGCTAAACTCGAACTATTCCGGATCAAAGACCCGGCGCGTATGGCCGAAGCCTGGAGCCTGCGCGCGCAGACTTCCCTTGCGCCATCCGAAACCGCTACCTTCGCGCACGCGAACGGAGAATTGATCTGGCAAGGTTCGCTCGTCTTCGAAGGTAAACCCGATGAAGGCAACGAAAAACAGGTGCCCCTGCCTGAAAATGCTGAAGCGGGGTTGTACCTCGCGGTCGCCAGCGCGCCAAATCTCGTCACCAAAAAAACTGAGCTCGTGCCGATATCGGCCATGTGGCTGTTGCGTTCTGACCTCAAGATTAAACTTCTGCAAACCGATAACGGATTCCATGCGCTCGCCTATGACGAACGCGCGGCGCAAACGCCGATCCAAGTCAATGTGACGGCATATAATCGCGATTTCAAGAAACTTGCCGAATCGCAAGCCGAAACAGACGGCGTCGCATGGATTCAAAAACCGACGAGCAGGGGGAGCGAACGCAAGGATGAACCGCTTGTCGGAGTCGTCATGGCGACCGATAGCCGCAACCATGTCGCATTCGCTGACTTGGATAATTCTACAGCCAAATCTTCAATCTACACGTTGCCGCCGTCGGAAACAGCGCTTCTGGTAGCGCGCGCAGCCTACGCTCCCGGCGCGACGGCTGAAGCGCAGTTTGCGGCGCAGGACCAACGTGGACGCGGCCTCGCAATCAAAGGGTCAACGCTGCGTATTTTCAGGAACGATGGCGGACTATATGCCTCCTACCCTGTTCAGGAAACCGTAAACGGTAAAGCGCGCCTCGCATTCCCAACGCCGATAACCGAAGGAATCTGGCCGCTGATCTGGCAACAAAGCGACGGAACTGAACTGGCCAGAGCGACGCTCAAAGTGGCGTCCGTCGTCAACGCCCCTCAACTCGAAGTTTCTGCGGACCGCAAAAGACTTATGCCTGACGGTGAAATTATTTTAACCGTTCGAAGTCAAATTTCTCCCCAGTCCTCCGCGCCCTATACGGCGGGAAAAATACGGATTGAATGGAAAAAATCCGAGAACATATATTCAGGCTGGAGCGGCTATGCCTTCGGCGTAGGAACGCGCGAAGAGCGCAGGGAAGGTAAATTCTTAATTCCGAATGGAACCGCTCAGAAAAGCGTTTCTTTCGTAACGGACGAAAACGGCGCGGCGCGTATACCCGTCAGATTAGCTTCTCCGGCGCGAAGCGGCGAAACGGACTCCACCGCGTCATCGCTCTGGGTCGCCACGCTGGCAGTTGAAGGCGAATGTGGTTCAGGAGCCTTCGCGCCGCCCTCGCTTGAACTGCCGCTCATGCCCTCTCGACTCGCGATTGGCATCAAGCCTCTGGCGCCTCAGGCGCGTTTCCCGGAAAACGGCCTCGCCCGTTTCGACATTGTCGCGCTAGATGGCGAAGGTAACCGCCTTGACGCCAACAATCTGGTCTATCGCGTATACGAAGAAGGCCGCCGCTTCGATTGGTATCCGAACGAGGGAAAATGGGATTACAAGCCCATTCCGCACCGCACGCGCGTGGAAGGAGGATCTCTCGCCATCTCGGCCTCGAACCGCGACGGAACCCGCCTTGAAATCCCGATCACCAGCGGAATATACAAACTTGAAATCGCGGACTCGGAGGGAGAAATTCTTGCGCAAATCCCTTTCAGCGCAGGGTGGGGGACGACAGGAACGCCGCATGCGGATATTGCGCCGCTCGCATTCAAACTTATGCCAACTTCCCTGCGCCATGGTTCCGAAGCTAAGATTCAGCTGAAGCTTGATCACCCTGCAATCATAAGGGCGATCATAGCGGACGACCGTGTGCGCAAAATCGTGCAGCAGACAAAACACAAAGGCAACGCGGAGATTACCTTCTCCCCCTCTTCCGACTGGGCAAGAAAAATCAAAATCACTGTGGAGATTGAAACGCCGGGGCAATCCAGCGTCCTATACCGAGGACAGATAGAAACCACTTTGGCCTTAAGCGCTACCGCAGCAGGCATCGCGCCTTTTACAAAGAAAGAATTGGAAGAAGCCGCTTCGCAGACCCTCGCGGCGCAATCCATTAAATCAGGTCTCACATTTTCCGCAGCTTTTGAACAATCGCGATCCAGCGGCGCCCCGTCGCGAAACCAAACATCCGGCACCCTAATGGCCTTAAATTCCAGTGATCGCCTCACGCTTGAGCCAAAACGCGACTGGTCGCCCACGGAACAATTAGCCGAAAGCAAGGGCCCCACCGCTGAACAAGGCGTACGCTCCTCATCAGCCAACAAAAAACGTAAACCCCATAAAGAAGAACGCGCCTCAGGCAAACCCGGCGGAGCGGCCTTTATCGCCCCGACACCCATTGTCAACTTGCCTACAATTCTATCCTACATCGTAGACCGCCCGGCTTACACCACTCTGGAATTAACAGGAAGTGTGCAAAACCTGCGCAAATGGAGTCCCCAGTTATCAGCCTCAGGTCTTTTGGCCGAATCTGCGCTGGACAATCGCGTGCGTGCGGAAACGGCTCGTATACTTGAGCGGCAATTTTCTGATGGCGGGTTTGCCCCGCTGCCGGGAGAAGAAGCCGATATACCGTCGACGACCGCCGCGCTTTCGGCCCTGTCGGCGGAACAATCTCCGGCGCTAGCCCCCGCCATAGCGCTCGCGAAGGACTGGCTGGCCCATCGCCTTGAAAACGCATGGTTTGACGAACGCGAACGCGCGGAGCGCGCGCTAGCTTACGGCGCGCTGGCAAGATCAGGCAGAAACGATGTGTCGAACCTGCGATACTTTGCGGACACCAGCGCCAATAAAGAACTCCCTCCGCTGGCCACCGCGAATATCGCTCTGGCCTTCGCCTATGACAACGACAAAAATCAGGCGCTGTTATGGATAGATAAAACCAGATCCGCCATCGCGCGCGAACGGGTGACCGACGCCGCCATCAAACCGCCCGAAGGACTGCGAAACGCTGGCCAGCAGGATAACAACGCTGAACTTGTTTCCCCATCGAGCTTGACGGATACCGATACGCGCCCCGACCTCGTCGAGGCATGGCGAACGTTAGCCGAAAACCACTACATGAATTCCGATGAGGCGCTGTCTGAAATCAACCGTATGTCCGAGGCGATATTCGCTAAATCCGGCAAGAAACACAGCCTCGAAATAATGAATAACCTCGCATGGGCGATGAAAGATTCGCTGAGTCGAATGGAGCCGTGGCGCATAGAGATTCGCGGCGTTGAAAACCGTGTTGGTTCAGGCGTGCTCGTAGTCCCCTTGCCCCAGCTGTCGAACGAAGCTGCCATTGCCTCCCGCCAGTCGGCAGTGATCCGCAATATTTCTGGCAAACCTCTCGCGATCGAGCTGGCCCAATGGAACCGAAAATCATCGGTGCGAGCGAACATTACGCGCAAAATCCTTGAACTCGACGGCGCGCCTACGCATAATGAGCTTCGTCAAGACCAAACCTACTTGATTGTCGTCGAAGGCCAGTGGCCGGAAAGCGATGCGTCGGGCTTATTAATTGTTGAACGCCCCGATACGCTTCTGGCGACGCAAACCTGCGCGATAAACGCTATAGCCGCAGTCGGTTTTCTTGACTGGTTGAAGGATTGGAATATCACGCCTGTCCAGCATTGCGAACGAACGCAAGACGGAATCTATATCAGGTTGGCGCCCCCGCAAAGAGGGTTGACCGACAAACCATCTGGCGCATGGCGGGTTGTCTGGTTTGCCAAAACGCAGTCGCGCGGAAGTCAGATGCTGCCCCCTCCCCTCGTTCGCGCCTTGCTTCCGGGCGCGAAAGCCTACGAAGGCCCAATCGAGAAAATTAAAGTGAACTGACGCGCCATGCCCTCCTTCGCAAACACAATTCGCCTTGATATTGAATATAAGCATGTCGGCTGGAACCGGACTGCAAGACTGAAAAAGCAGCTGAATCGCGCCATAGATGCCGCGTTCAAAAGGTTGCCGACCCCGCTGCAATGCGCGGGCTGCGTCACGGTGCTGCTGACTGGCGACAAACAAATTCGCGTGTTAAATCGCGCGTTCAGAAAGAAGGATTCCCCGACAAATGTGCTGTCTTTCCCGCAATTTAACCCTGAGGATTTAATGCTCGCAATGCGCGCCCAGACGGCCTCCCCGGGACGACGGAGAGAAACTTCAGGGGAATCTCTATATTTGGGCGACATTGCCATGGCATGGCAAACGGTAAAAGCCGAGGCCGCCCGCGATGGCAAAACCGTAGTCGACCATGCCACCCATCTTGTGATACATGGATTACTGCACCTATTCGGTTACGATCACATGAGGGCGAACGAGGCCAAAAAGATGGAAGCCCTAGAAATAGCGATCATGAAGGACCTTGGCTTAGATGATCCATATCTCACGCCGACAAAAGTCCCTGTCTTAAAATCGGCCAGAAAAAAGTTACTACTTCCCACTCGTAAGTAAAAAACCATGCCACTACCTGCACAGCCCCCGCCGCCGCCCTCGTCAAGCGAGAGGAAAACCAATGGGCTACGAAAAAAAGAGAACTTAAACGGCGTCGTCAGAGCATTTGTTAAAAAATTACACAGTCTTTGGGGGCCACGCCACGATATGGAGGCTCTACGAGCGTTCGTGCGCGAAGTATTGGCGCAACCCTCCTCGCGCAGCGGCGTTCAGGCGGCTGAACGTATGTTGCTCTCGAACGTCCTCAAGCTTCGCGAAAGAAAAGTCAGTGATTGTTTTGTCCATCGCACCGACATCATCTCGGCGGATATTGATAATGGCATGCAGGGGGTCATAGAGCTGATGGCGCTTCATGCGCACAGCCGCATCCCGATCTATCGCGAAACGCTTGACGACGTCATCGGCATGATCCACATGAAAGACGTCGTTCACTGCCTTGCGCAAGGACAGGAGCGTACCATCGGCGATCTGCTCCGCCCGGTTCTGTATGTCGCCCACTCCATGCCAGCAGCCAAGCTAATGCTCCAAATGCTTCAAAGCAGGCAACACATGGCGATGGTCGTGGACGAATTCGGCGGCATTGACGGCCTCGTGACCATAGAAAATCTGGTGGAACAGGTTGTTGGCGAGATCGAGGATGAACACGACCTTCCGCCCTCTCCGCCGATCGTATCGCGCGCGGACGGCGTCTTGCTGGTCGATGCGCGTATCGCTTTGGAAGACTTCCAGAACAAGACAGGTTACGCGCTACCGCCTCAGGAGGCCGAAGGCGTCGATACGCTGGGCGGCTACGTCGCCAACCATGCAGGCCATATTCCTCACCTTGGCGAAATCGTCGTGTGTGCGGGACTGGCCTTCGATGTGCAGGAAATGGATCAAGGCAGCGTGAAGCGGCTGCGTGTGCGCCCAGCCCGCCGAAGCGAAAAATCATCGCCCGCGCCTAACCAAGATGTCCCGCAGCAAACCGAATAATACAAGGGAATGATCCAGTTGGGCTTGCGTTTGTGGCCAATCCGGCTATCCATAGAAGATAAACGTGGCGATTCCTCTTCAGAAAATTTATGGCTCCGATTGGCACAGCATGAAAAAGATCATCAGGATTGGCAGTCGCGGCAGCCCGCTAGCGCTATTGCAGGCTAAAGAAGTATGCGCCAGAATCATTGCGAAGAACCCTTCGCTGTCGCGCGAAGCCGAATTCGAGATTGTGCCGATTCAAACCAGCGGAGACTGGACCCCCGGCCAAAAAGAAATCAGCTTTAGGGACGCTGGGAGCAATAAAGAACTTTTTACCAAGGAAATAGAACAGGCATTGCTTTCCGATACCATCGACATGGCCGTCCACTCAATGAAGGATGTGGCGAGCCGATTGCCGAATGAACTGGAAATCGCCGCGATGCTGGACCGCGCTGATCCTCGCGACGCCCTGATGCTACGCGAAGCCAAAAGCCTCGCTGACCTGCCGCAAGGGGCTGTATTCGGAACATCGAGCCTGCGCAGGCAAGCGCAAATATTGGCCTTAAGACCAGACCTGAAGATAGTGCCCTTGCGCGGAAACATCGAAACCCGGCTGCGCAAACTTGAAGAGGGCAAGATCGACGCCACTATGCTCGCCGCCGCAAGCCTTGTGCGACTTGGCATGAAAGAAAAAGCCACGGCCATTTTCGAAACCGACGCGATGACGCCCGCCGCTGGACAAGGAGCGCTCGGCATCGAAATAAAAAGTGGCGCCAATGACATCCGCGCGCTTGTCTCTAGCGTCAACGCTCCCGAAACTTTCACTTGTGTCGAAGCGGAACGGGCGTTTTTGAGGAAACTTGACGGCTCCTGCCATACGCCCATCGGGGCGTTCGCATGGTATTCAGCGCCCGATATGATCAGGTTGGAAGGTCTGGCCGCCAAGCCGGATGGCAGTTACGTGCTTAAACTGGAAGCGGAAGGCCCCGCGAAAGAAGCCGAGCAACTTGGCGCCAGCCTCGGAGAAACCTTTCGGAGCAAACTCACGCCATCGTTTTGGAGAAGTTGCGAGTAAGCGCTGACGAGCCAATCAAGGCATGAAAAAAAACATTCACGCGCCCAACCAAATAATCCATGTCTGCGATAAAATGCAGAACGGCTACGCCTATAATCTTGTCGAACCAATCGGGAAAAATTTTGCGCCAGACTTTAAGCCCAATTTTTCTCCCCAAGAAATGCTTGCTCTTGGCATATTTGAAGGAAAATATTGCAATGATTGCCAAAACGAGTTCCCAGCAAACTGGTTTGAACATGCCAAGATAAGCGCAACCCCCGACCCCAGCATGAACTACTTCAAGATCAAAAGCCGCCTGCCGCTAAGCCAATGGCAACGCAAAGGATGGATCTTCGGCCCAGATCCGCGCGGATGGTTTCAGTGGTATTGCCGCTATTATCTGGGGCGCAGGATAGAAGATATCGACGCCTTGCAAATCAAACGCTGGAAAGCGTTCGCGCGGCACAGCGCCCAGATACGCGCCAACTGCATGCCCCATGCTCTCAATTGCAGGCCGCGACAAAGACAAGCCCTGCTTCAATGGTCATGGAATCCCTTTGATTGAAAAATTTATTGGTAAATAGTCCGAATTCCGGGAACTAATACTCAATTTATGGCAATTTACCAAATTTATTAGCCAATATATTTCTTCCTCCCGCGCAGGTTGCATGGTAAATATCCCAATGAGCACGACATGCAAGACACATGCCATGCATTCAAAAAATTAATGGAGCGCTATTATGGACCGAGGAGAAAAAATTGTAACCCTAGCCCGGGAATTGCTGCGAGAAGAGATGATGCCCGACAGCGATTTATTGGAAAAGTATCGAAAAACGAACACGAAATGGGCCTTATGTCTGGTTGCGCTGGCCGCAGGTCTGATCGCGAGCGGGACGACTTGGGTTTATAATCAAGCTGACAAGCCGATTGGAAAATACGACGCCATGGAGCTGGAGGCATTGACCTTGTATATCGCGCGCGAGAAAAAAATAAATGAAGCCGACTTGAGGCTCAAAATAGAAAGCCGCTTTGACGTGCGCCACTATACGGAATTAACCTCGCTTGAGGGAATGCTCGCAAAGCGGGAGCTAGAAGCGATGGCGCCATGAAATGAAGTGGAATTGGCAGGAATCTTGCTTCGATAGCGCTTGTGAAATACACCCGCGTAGCGATAGAGTGCTTGCAGAAATATGATAATATGTAAACGAAAGGCCAAGATTGTAGTGAAATGTTAACCAATATTGAGTACACTATATCTGCAAAAAGGCGTGATGCCTAAGTTGCGAATGGGAGGATAAGATTAGCAACTCCTCAATGACGACAAATTGGATTGCTCAATCAGGCTTAAGGCCCAAGGGTCTTGCCTTCCCCTGTCCGAGACTATATTCTCCCAATAAATCAAAAGCTTCTAGGCTCTCCAGAGCGTGGCGCAGTGCGACGCTCGCCTCCAACGTCTGCTCTGATAAAGCCAGACGGAAAGGATACGCGCATGTCCAAACGGCACCGTTTTGACAATTCCCGCCGAAACGAAAAGACGAATAACGTCGAGCCGCTCTACACGTCTAATTCTCCGTGGGACCCCCTAAATCAGGCTTCGTTCCACGCCCATCGCGACCAAAGTTACGTCCGCAAGATCAAACCGCAAAACGCCAACCAGACAGTCCTTCTGAACGCAATGTCTCAGCATGTGCTGGTCGTTGCCGTAGGCCCTGCCGGTACGGGCAAAACCTATCTGGCCATCAGCGCAGCCGTTGAAGCGCTCGAAGCTGGCCGCGTCGATAGAATCATCCTGTCGCGCCCCGCAGTTGAAGCCGGAGAAACCATCGGCTTCCTTCCCGGCGATTTACAGGAAAAGATGGCGCCGTTCTTGCGCCCCCTCTACGACGCCCTGAACGACCGACTGGGAGGAAAACGCCTGAAGCAATACCTCGCGGAGGGCGCTATCGAAATTGCCCCTATCGGCTATATGCGTGGACGAACGCTGAACAACGCCTTTGTCGTGATCGACGAAGCGCAGAACTGCACCTATAACCAGATTAAAATGCTGCTCACGCGCCTAGGGTGGCACTCCACCATGGTGCTGACAGGCGACCCGGATCAAAGCGATTTGCTGGAAGGCATGTCCGGGTTTTCCGAGATTGCGAAGAAACTGGAAAGCGTTTCGGGAATTGCGGTGATCCGCCTTACGGACCATGACATCGTGCGCCACCCGCTGGTGGCAAGCATGCTTGGCGTGCTGTAGAGAAGCGCCCAATCCTGAAGAAGTCGAAGCTGTTACTTCCCCTGCGGCATAGCGCCGATAAGCGACGTTGCGGCCGCGCAATCTGTAACGTCGATATTCAGATCCAACGTGATGCACATCGAAAGCATGCCATTTTCGACGCTAATCGACTTCTGGCCGCTTCTCGGCAACAAAATATTATTCTCGATGCAAAAACGAATAAGTGGCCTCAACACATCGAGGCCCTTCAAAGTAAAATCCGTGCGTTTGAGGACGGCGCCAAAAGGTATTTCCATAACCAGCGCGAGCGAACCATCGCTGTTCGGCATGCAGGAAAAGATTTTTCCGTCAGGAAGAAATTGCGGCGTCATGCGGCTATAGGATCGAACGGCGCAAACCAATTCGTCAGGGCTAAGCGTAATTTTGCGAAACTCTTGAACCATGATGCCCCTCCCCGACTTGCTTGCTGAATGGGATCGACTCCAATCTCCATAACGAATTTAATCGCCGACTTAATAAATACTGGTTAAGCCGCAGCTCTGTCGCCTCCTAAGGTTTACCAACACCACAACAATAAAAAAACTTACTACTAAAATCAAAACATATTAACATCATTTTACAACATACAAATGACCAAATTAATAAGAATACATATAATACAAGTATATAAAAAGGTATAAAACAGCATTTTAGTAAAAAACAGAATCCTAAACAATGCAGGGACTTATGGCGTGGCGCAAACAACCGTTGACAAATCGTGGGAAAAACAGCAAAAAGACGCAGTAATAAAGACGCAATCAGAATCTGCTTTGGTAAATTCTCTCTCAACGAAAAAAGTGGATTCAAAGGACGGATAAAACCAAAGGGCAATAAATGATCAAAACAGAAAGAAAAACTGACAACTTCTTTCAAGAATGATTTCTAATGCCATTGAATTTGATCGAAAAGCAGTTTTAAGAAGGAGAAAGGCCTAACCTTCTAAAATGGCGAATCTAGCGAGACTCGCTGAAATGTAACTGCCAAGCCGCGCATGGGGTGTGGGGATAAACATTGCAATAAGGGTGTCATTACGAGGAGTTCCCGCCAAAGGCGGGAAACGACGCGGCAATCCAGAGTTGTCAAGGGCTGTTTTTGCAATTCTGGATCGCCAAGTAGGCATCAACAAGGCTTCTCATGATGACGCTTGTGCCTGCCCCCTAACCCTGTCTTCAAAGATACGGTAACTTAGGGGGTACGCTTAAATTGGAAAACCGACGATAGCCTAAGCCGTGCATATACAAAGTTAAGATCGCAAGGGACTCGCGAAATCAAAGCTGAGTTTATAATTGCGAACGACAAAAACAAACCAAAGAACGCGACAGGATACCGCCATGCAAGTCGATGCCAATACCATCCGCAAAGGCCACGTTGTGGATTACAACAACAAGCTCTGGGTCGTTCTCAAGAGCGAGATTATGATTCCCGGCAAAGGCGCAGCCGTGGTGCAGGTCGAAATGCGCGATGTGCGCGCAGGAATCAAAACCAATGTGCGCTTCCGCACGCAAGAAACGGTCGAGCGCGTGCAGCTCATGGACCACGAAATGCAGTTTCTCTACGCCACCGGCGACGATTATACGTTCATGGATCAGGCGAACTTCGAACAACTGACGATTCCAAAGGACATAATCGGCGATCCCGTTGTCTTCTTGCAGGAAAGCATGATCTGTAACGTCCAAACCTATGAAGGCGTGGCGCTATCCGTAACATTGCCGCAGACCGTAGTTCTGGAAATCACCGAAGCCGACCCTGTCGTGAAAGGCCAAACAGCTTCCTCGTCCTACAAGCCCGCCAAGCTTTCGAACGGCGTCAAGATTATGGTTCCGCCCTTTATTGGAGTAGGAACGAAGGTCGTCGTCAACACCGGCGACGCGAGCTACGTCGAACGCTCGCGGAATTAAATTAACAAAAACTGGATTGAGGTGATGCTGTGAGGGGATCAAGAAATAGGCGTAGGGCGGTTGCTCATGATTCACAGGTAGTAACGCTGCCCGAATCCATAAATAAAGAACGATGGATTGAGCTTGCCGCAACGCTAAATCCTCGCAGTGTTCATTTCGCGCTCGAAATTGCGGATTGCATTCAAAACGCAGGGACTCAAGCAAAAGAAGAAATTACTGATGCGCAAAAAGAATGGTGGCAAGTTATTAGTAGATTGTCTCCACATGACCCTTGCGTTGCTGAAGCCAGATCGCTTCTTCACCATACATGGGCGCCCGCTACATTGCTCAACACGAGTTTAGGTTAACTATTTTTATACAGCTTACCAGTCAGGAAATTTCGCGATGCCCGTCCGTTCCGCCCTCATCAACGTCATGGCCAAGGCCGCCGAGAAGGCTGCCCGAAGCTTGAAGCGCGACTTCGGCGAAGTTGAACAATTGCAAGTCTCGCGCAAAGGCCCAGCGGATTTCGTCAGCAACGCCGACATTCAGGCGCAGAAAATCATTCGCGACGAACTTTCTCGCGCCCGTCCGAACTTCGGCTTCCTCATGGAGGAAGACGACGGCGTTGTCGATGCGCCCGGCCAAACGGAGCGCTGGATCGTGGATCCGCTCGACGGGACCACGAACTTCCTGCACGGTCTGCCCCATTGGGCCATTTCCATCGCGGCGGAAAAGCAAGGCGAGATCGTCGCTGGACTCATTTACGACCCAATCAAGGACGAGATGTTCTGGGCCGAAAAAGGCCTCGGCGCCTACAGCCAAAGCCATCGCCTCCGCGTGTCTGCCCGCAGCGAGCTGTCGGAAAGCCTGATCGCGACGGGAATCCCGTTCAAAGGCGTTATGGACAGACAACCGAAATTCATGGCGCAAATGCAGACGATCATGCCGCAGGTCGCCGGAATCCGACGCTACGGCGCGGCCTCGCTCGACCTCGCCTATGTCGCGGCGGGACGCTACGAAGGTTACTGGGAACGCAAGCTCCTGCCATGGGACGTCGCCGCCGGAGTCCTCCTCGTCCGCGAAGCCGGAGGCTTCGTCAACGCCTTCGACCCCAAGGATAACCCCGTTACCTCCGGCGATATCATCGCCACCAACTCCGCCTTGCACGAGACGATCGCAGGAATCCTGAGGAAAGCTTGATCATAAAAATAATCAGCATGATTTCCTCATGGGACATACTTTTAAGAATCGTAACCGCTGCCACAACAGGCGTCATTGCGAGGAGCGCAGCGACGAAGCAATCCAGAATCACAAGGTATATAGCTTGCGGCTCTGGATCGCTTCGCTACGCTCGCGATGACGCCAATTACTAAACGATTGACAACATCGCCATGACCGACCTCTCCCTCATCCGCAACTTCGCGATTATCGCGCATATTGACCACGGCAAATCCACGCTGGCGGATCGCCTCATTGAACGCTGCGGCGGCCTAGAAAGCCGCGATATGCGCGAACAGATTCTCGACAGCATGGACATCGAGCGCGAGCGCGGGATTACGATCAAAGCGCAAACAGTGCGCCTAAATTACAAAGCCAAAGACGGCAAGACCTACCAGCTCAACCTGATGGACACGCCCGGCCATGTTGACTTCGCCTACGAAGTCAGCCGCAGCCTCGCCGCCTGCGAAGGCTCGATCCTCGTCGTCGATTCCTCCCAAGGCGTCGAAGCGCAAACGCTCGCCAACGTCTATCAAGCGCTTGACAACGGACACGAGATCGTCCCCGTCCTCAACAAGATCGACCTTCCCGCCGCCGACCCTGACCGCGTGAAGCAGCAGATCGAAGACGTGATCGGCCTCGACGCCTCCGACGCCGTGCGCATCTCCGCCAAGACCGGAATCGGCATCGACGACGTGCTGGAAGCCATCGTCTCGCGTCTGCCTCCGCCGAAGGGAGTCCGCGACGACACCACCCTAAAAGCGCTATTAGTCGATAGCTGGTACGACCTCTATCTCGGCGTCGTCGTGCTCGTGCGCGTGGTGGACGGCGTAATTCGTAAAGGCCAAAAGGTGCGCTTCATGGCGACCGGAGCCGCCCGCGACGTGGAGCGCGTCGGCATCTTTACGCCCAGAAAGGTCGAGGTGGACGAGCTAGGCCCCGGCGAAGTAGGCTTCATTACAGCGGGCATCAAGCAAATCAGCGACACCAAAGTCGGCGACACGCTGACCGAAGAACGCAACCCGGCCACCCAGCCCCTGCCCGGCTTCAAACCCTCCGTTCCTGTCGTCTTCTGCGGCTTGTTCCCGACCGACTCGGCGGAGTTCAGCACACTAAAAGAATCGCTCGGCAAGCTCGCCCTCAACGACGCCAGCTTTAAGTTCGAAGCGGAAAGCTCCGCCGCACTGGGCTTCGGGTTCCGCTGCGGCTTCCTTGGCCTCTTGCATCTGGAAATCATTCAGGAACGCTTGGAGCGCGAATTTAATCTCAACCTCATCACCACCGCGCCCTCGGTAATCTACAAAGTCCACACGTCCGATGGCCTCGTCAAGGAACTGCACAACCCGGCGGACATGCCCGACCCCGCAAGAATCACGAAGATCGAAGAGCCATGGATCAAAGCCACGATCTTCTCGCCCGATGAATATCTCGGCAGCATTCTGGCACTCTGCAACGACCGGCGCGGCGAGCAAGTCGAACTAACCTATGTCGGACAACGCGCGATGCTCGTCTATCGCCTGCCGCTCAACGAAGTCGTGTTCGACTTCTACGACCGCCTCAAATCCATGAGCCGGGGCTACGCCAGCTTCGACTATGTGCTCGACGAATATCGCGAAGGCGACCTCGTCAGCATGTCGATCCTCGTCAACAACGAAGCTGTGGACGCGCTGGCCATCATCGTCCACCGCGCCTGCGCCGAAAAACGTGGCCGCATGTTGTGCGAGCGCCTCAAAGATTTAATCCCGAAGCACCTGTTCAAAATCGCCATTCAAGCCGCCATCGGCAGCCGCGTCATCGCCCGCGAAACCATCTCCGCCTTGCGCAAGGACGTAACGGCGAAATGCTACGGCGGCGACATCAGCCGCAAACGCAAACTGCTCGACAAGCAAAAAGAAGGCAAAAAGCGCATGCGCCAATTCGGCGAAGTCGAAATCCCGCAATCAGCCTTCATCGCAGCGCTGAAAATGGACGATAGAAACTAATAAAAGCGCATAACTTATTATTCTGAAACGCAATATATATCTGTATGGATGAATTAAAATGGTAACATATGCTGAATCAGAGTCGCTTATCTCGAATCTATACTTCATAACTAAAAAAATTGATCAAGAGCGGCTTAACGTGGCAAGCGACTCTGCGCTCGCCTTCGTAGCCATACTCGCGGCAAGAAAAATTTGCGGTAAAACCGATCGAATACCAAAAACAACCTATATTCATAGATCAGAGAAAAACGAGGCGGAAACCATTCTTGCGAATTGCCTGATAAAACTTTTCTCGCGTTATAATCAGGGAATGTTAACCCAAGGCCCCCAATCAATGCCCGTAGTTGACGCAGTATTACATGCGGCAAAAGAAGACAAATCCATAACTCTTCCGGACATAGTGGAACAAGTGCCATGCGCTTTATTGGCAAATATAATATGTAGCATCAATTTGCCGCACATAAGATTGCCTAAGAAAGAACACATGGCATGCTTCTTCTCACAACGAACAAGCAATAATCAAAGGAAACGTAAGCCAGGCGGTGGCCATAAGATCAGAAACCGGACCTTAGACTTGGGAGCAAGGAAGACGGCTTGGAAGAACGCAAGTCTAGGGTAATGAATCACACAAGCTATACCCATTGCAGTTCAAGAGTTGGCAACCATTGACGCAACACAGTCTGAATTCCCTCCTCCCTACGGGGAGGAAATCAAGTTACCCTAGTGTTTTGTCTGCTCCTAACTCTTCAAGTGCGATGGATATAGCACGAGATATCATGGGATAGCATGACCTTAACCCGCTTCGCCCCTTCTCCTACCGGCTATCTTCATCTGGGGCATGCGTACTCCGCGCTGTTCGCCTTCGAAACCGCGAAGCGAAAGGATGGCAAATTTCTTCTACGCATAGAAGACATTGATCCCACGCGCTGCAAACCAGAATTCACCGAAGCGATCTTCGAGGATCTACGTTGGCTGGGCCTGAGCTGGGAAGAACCCGTCCGCAAACAATCCGAACACATGGCCGATTATGCGCAAGCGCTCGCCAAACTACATAGCCTCGGCGTACTCTATCCCTGCGCCTGCACCCGCGCCGACATCGCGCGAGAAGTCAAAGAAAGCGCCCACGCCCCCCACCTCCCGCCCCATGGCCCCGACGGTCCGATCTATCCCGGCACATGCAGAAAAAAAGTTTCCGCTCTTGAAAAATCAGAATTGAGCATTTGGCAAGCGCAGCGTAAAGCCCCTCGCCCTCCACAGGAGGGAGAGGGGTTTGGGGTGAGGGTGGAATCTGGATTCAAGAGACAAACTCGCCCCCTCACCCCAACCCTCTCCCCCTCACGGGGGCAAGGGAGTCACGCCACGCTTACGGAACCAGCCAACGCCATCTCCGCCAACTGGAGGCTCGACATAGCCAAAGCCCTGCAGCTCACCGGTCCCCTCTTCTGGCACGACCGCGACAAAGGCCGTATCGAAGCGCATCCTGAAGATTTCGGCGATGTCGTTCTGGCTCGCAAGGACGTGCCGACCAGCTATCACCTCAGCGTCACCGTGGACGACCACTTGCAAGGAATTACGCTCGTAACGCGCGGCGAAGACCTCTTCCGCGCCACCGATATCCATCGCCTGCTGCAAGCGCTGCTCGGCTACGAAACGCCGGACTACCGCCACCACCCGCTTCTGAAAGACGCCTCCGGCAAACGTTTCGCCAAACGCGACAAAGCCCTCGCCCTGCGCGACCTCCGCGCCAATGGCGCTACGCCGGAGCAAATGCGTCAGTCTGTCTTATCGCCTCCGCCATAGCCATAGCCGCCGCCATACCAATATTAAGCGAACGAGCATCCCCCTGCATGGGAATCTTGATCCGCGCATCGGCGCGACAATGCGCATCGTCAGGAACCCCTGCGCTCTCGCGTCCCATCAACAAAATATCATCAGTCCTGAATGCAAAGTCATACAGCGATTCTTCCGCCTTGGTCGTCAGCAACACGATCCGCGCCGCGCCAACCTGCTTGAGAAACGCCTCCCACGAGCCATGCCGGACAAGCTCAACCTGTCCGATATAGTCCATCCCCGCCCGCTTGAGCTTGCGGTCGTCGAACACAAATCCGCACGGCTCAATGATCTCCATCCTCGCGCCCAAACAGGCGCATAGCCGCATCATCGCCCCGACATTAGGCGCCATATCCGGTTGGTAAAGGGCAAGACGAAACATGGGCCTGTTTACCGCGCATAAATCTGCAAGAAAAGCCAAAATAGTCATTCCCAAGCCCGTTCTTGAAGGTTGCAAAGAACGTCCTTGCGGAAGGGGCAGTCATTGCGAGGAGTTTCCCGCCGAAGGCGGGAGACGACGCGGCAATCCAGAGCCACAATGGGCGGCTCTTGCGATTCTGGATTGCCACGTCGCTTCGCTCCTCGCAATGACGCCCCTTCCTGAATGTTTGTCTGCTCATGTCCAGAAGTCGGCTTGGGTGTATAACCAAAAACCAATGCAAACTTGATTTATATACCCTCTTACTGCTAACAAAGGCCCCCCATGGCAAGCAGCACCTCATCATCGAAGCGCCGCGGCTCGGACAACGAGTTGC
>JBEOJY010000049.1:0-42950 GCA_040275305.1 Bdellovibrionales bacterium
TCCCCCACCCCCCGCCTTCGCGGGGGCAGGCTCTAACCCTCCCAGCAAGGGGGAGGGAATCGCGCCGCGCTTTCTTGACATAATCTGCCAATTCTTGAGGCGCGCTGAGTCTAGAAGTATAAAGCTTCTGTCAGGCTCTTGCCGCAGGGCGCAGGACGGCATCAGCGGAGACGAGGCCAGCCTTACGCAGGGCGTCTTCGACGGCTTTCTCGCTGCTTTTGGCGATGGGGACCAGCGGAAGGCGCAGTTCATAACGGCACAGCCCCAGAAGCGCGGCGGCGTATTTCACGGGTCCCGGCGAGGTTTCGCAGAACATGGCTTGGTGCAGGGGCATTAGCCGCTCGTTGATCTTCTGCGCGGTTGCGAGGTCGCCGTCATCCCACGCTTTGTGCATTTGGGCGCAGAGCGCGGGCGCGATATTGGATACCACGGAGATGCAGCCTGCGCCGCCGACGGCGCGGAAAGCCAGCGCGTTATCGTCTTCGCCGGAAAATTGAAGGAAATCAGGCTTGCATAAGGCGCGGGTTTTGACGGGGCGCGAAATATCGCCCGTCGCGTCCTTGATCCCGACGACGCGCGGAAGCTCGGCCAGCCGCGCGGTGGTTTCAACGGACAGATTCGCGACTGTGCGGCCCGGCACGTTATAAAGGATGATCGACAGGTCGGAGGCATCATGAATGGCCTTGATATGCTGATACATGCCTTCCTGCGTCGGCTTGTTGTAATAGGGCATGACGTGCAGCGCCGCATTTGCGCCCATCTTTTGCGCGTCCTGCGTCAGCTCGATGGCTTCCTGCGTCGAATTCGAGCCACAGCCCGCGATAACAGGAACTTTTCCCTTAGCGACTTCCAGACAGAGCTTGACGACGTGGCGATGCTCTTCGTGCGAAAGGGTCGCGGATTCCCCAGTCGTGCCGCAGGGCACTACGGCGCTTGTTCCCTGCTCAATTTGCCATTTGGTGAATTCCTGAAAGCGTTTGTCGTCAACCTTGCCGTCCGCGAAGGGCGTCATCAGCGCCGTTATCGAGCCGTGAAGGTTAAGAATAGTCATGACAAGCCCCTGAAATGGTTGTTTATCCAGTATTGATAGTCGTGTTCCGAAGATTTCGCAATCCGCTTTGGATGGTTATTCACCTTGTTGGAACCATCTGTTAACCTTCCGCTAGTCTCTGATTCTTTCTTTTCGCGTCGCAAGGATCCCTATGCCCAGCAAGCTGTTTTCTCCACTTTCCTTACGCGGCGTCACTTTTAAGAACCGCGTGTTCGTCTCCCCGATGGATCAATATTCAGGGCAGGACGGCGTACCGAACGCTTGGCATTTCGTGCATCTTGGCAGCCGCGCGGTGGGCGGCGCGGGTTGCGTCATTCAGGAGGCGACGGCGATATCCCCGGAAGGGAGGATAAGCCCCGGCGATCTTGGCATCTGGAACGACGTTCAGCGCGACGCGATGCGTCCCATCACGCAATTCATCAAAGACAATGGAGCTATTCCCGGCATTCAGATAGGGCATGGCGGGCGCAAATCATGCACAGCCGCGCCTTGGCTGGGCGGCGCGACGGTCAGCGAAGCGGAAGGAGGATGGAGACCGGTACTGGCCCCCTCGCCCATTCCTTTTAGCCCAGATTCTCTGATGCCGAAGGAAATGACGGCG
Source organism: Bdellovibrionales bacterium (assembly GCA_040275305.1). Lineage (GTDB taxonomy): Bacteria > Pseudomonadota > Alphaproteobacteria > UBA9219 > UBA9219 > JBEOJY01. Next base: position 1,653 of record JBEOJY010000049.1, read on the forward strand.
CAGGATATCGTCAAAGTCATCGAGGATTTCCGCAACGCCGCGCGGCGCAGCGTCGAGGCTGGCTATCAGGCGATCGAACTTCATGCCGCGCATGGCTATCTTTTGCATGAGTTTTTGTCTCCGCTTAGCAATCAGAGAACGGATTCCTATGGGGGAAGCCTCGAAAACAGGATGCGCCTCGCGCTGGAAATTTGCGCGGTTGTGCGCAGCGCGATGCCGGACAACCTGCCTTTGTTCGTTCGCTTGTCGGCGACGGATTGGGTCGAGGGCGGTTGGGACGTTGCGCAGACGATCGAGCTTGTCAAGCAACTGCGCACGCTCGGCGCGGACTTGATCGACACTTCGTCAGGCGGTCTTGTTTATAACGCCAAGGTGCCTTCGGGTCCCGGTTATCAGGTTCCGTTCTCCGCGCAGGTGCGCAAAGAAACCGGTATGCCGACCAGCACGGTTGGCGTCATCACGGCCCCCATGCAGGCGGAGCAAATCGTCGCGACGGGACAGGCCGATGTCGTCATGCTTGCGCGGGAGTTGTTGCGGAATCCTTATTGGCCGCTGCACGCGGCAAACACACTGGGGGCTAACGTCGACTGGCCCTTGCCGTACGAGCGCGCTAAAGCACATTAGATTTGCACCAATCGCACATCAAGGGTTGGGATAACATTGCGCGACGTAAAGCCCCTCGCCCCCGTGAGGGGGAGAGGGAGTCGCGCCTGTCTTTTTGGCAACGGCTCCCCAACTCTTGATGTGCGATTGGCATAGTTTTCTTGAAAACCCGAAAAAAGGACCGTCGCGGAATTAATATTGTTCGCTTATTTCTTTGCCCTAGCTGTCTCGGCAAGCGCTCACTTAACCAGCGTTTCCAAATCGACGCTAGGGCGGTGGCCGATGTTGTCCCAGTTCGCTTTCAGCCAGCGGTCGGCGGCGTTGCGGCCCAATTCCTTCAGGCGCAAGAGAAAGTCAAGTTGCACATTGAATTTGCTGGCCGCTCCGAATTCGCGCATGTCGTCTTCCGCAGACAGCATATGCAGACGCAGTCGCGCATAGCGTTCGGCTTCCTCGCTGCGGATGGTTTGATCCCTGACGAGTTTGCGGGCCAGCGCGATGGTTTTCAATTCCGCCAGAAGAGGCGTGGTGAAACTGATTTCGTTCGAGCGGTTGATGATTTCCACGGGTTTTCCCGGCGTTCCGGGACGCGAGAACGGCGTGATCGGCACGAGAACGAGGTCGGGACTGGTTGCCGATTCGATGAGCGGCATCAGCGCGGGATTAGCCGTATAGCCTCCGTCCCAATAGGGCGAGCCGTCGATCTCGACCGCGTGGAACGCCAACGGAAGACAGGCCGAGGCCATAAGCGCGTCGAGCGTCAGCTCCTCGCGCGCGAACACTCGCGCTTTTCCTGTCTCTACGTGCGTCGCGCAGATGAATAGATGAAACTTCGTCGATTTACGGATCGAATCGAAGTCAACCATTTGCGCGATCATGTCGCGCAGCGGGTTAATATTGAGAGGGTTCGTCTGATACGGAGAGACCATCCTTTGCCACGTCGTCAACATGGCGGCTCCGGCGGATTGGTCGAGGTTCCAGTTGCCGACCATCTTATCCATAAGATTGCGGCGCGACATGCCGAAGCTTGCAAGCTTGCTTACGCCGCGCCAGTACTGATCGAGCAGTTCGCGCGCGCCAAACGCGCCACCCTTGATGTAGCCTTGCGCGAATATCGCGACGTTCATCGCGCCTGCGCTGGTTCCGCTCAAGCCTTCTATTTTCAAGTAGGCGTCTTCCTCCAACAGGCGGTCCAGCACGCCCCATGTGAACGCGCCGTGGGAGCCGCCGCCCTGCAGCGCGAGGTTGATGACCTTTGGGCCTTGAGGACTGGGCGAATCAAGATCGTCTTCGCGGTCGTGGGAGAAAAGGCGGAAAAGGGAGCGCATGGCGGTTTTAGAGACCGTAAACAGGGGAGTTATGTCTACTCTTTTGCGGCCACGCGAACAAGGGCGGTTTATGGCAAATGCTGGGGTTATAGATTTATTGCGTCATGCTTAATCCGACGCGCTGTGTTTGGGCGTTCTACGACGCAATCCCCGTCAAAAGTGCGGGGAGGCAGAAACTGCTGTCTTTGTCTGAATGCCGCGAAAGCTCTTTCGACTCCCGCTGCATGGTGGACGCTCTTATCGGATCTATTCAGAGGCTGGAGAAAATGCAATCCGATTCTGTTGAGTGTATAATGGTTTGATAAGATTGTTATTGGCTCTATGGATTTAACTACAATTATTACGCATCCTTGATGTCCTAAATAATAACCATCTCCATCCGATACGGAAGGGTTGCGAGGTCTGGTTATGTACAATCCCCCCACGAAAAATCTGTATAGCTCTACCGAGGCCTGGCAGAGTTTTTCGGCATCAGATACTGGCGATGATGCGTGGTATTTCAATATTCTTTTTGCATAATGTTCTGTTTCTTCATCGCACCAATCGGCGATTGGCCTTCCACTTCTTCTGCCAAACCCATCCATCCTGCCGAAATAGAGTAGAGGCTGCGTTCCGGCTATTTGGGTTTGGTTATCGTCTGTTGCAAAGAAGTCGTCGATTTCCATCATGTCGGTTCGACTTAGCGTAGCCATGATTGATGCCCCTGAGGTTTTTTGTCGTTTAGCTTCTGTTCCAAATGCTTTAGGCGGTTTCTCTACGATACATCTAACATTTCAAGAGTTGGCACACATTGACGCAAGGCAGGCTGGGGGCCCTCCCCCTTGCGGGGAGGGAATCAGATCGCGCTGGCTTTTTGGCCACTCCCAACTCTTCATGCGTGATGAGCACACTATAAAAAAAAGGCCGTTATTCTCTTTTGCAAAAGAATAACGGCCTGAATGACTTCTAACTTACTTACTCCCTACGCTGCCGTTTCCGCTGCTGCTGCTGCGGCGGCGGCTTCCCGCGCGGCAAGGGATTTTTGGGCGGCTTTCTCGGCGTCGAGCTGGTCGCCCTTGATGTCGCGTTCGGCGGCGATGCGGCGCATGCGGTTGACGACCGAACCCGTTCCAGCAGGGATCAGACGGCCCACGATCACGTTTTCCTTCAGGCCTTCGAGGCTGTCGACCTTGCCACCGACGGCGGCTTCGGTCAGCACGCGAGTCGTTTCTTGGAACGACGCGGCGGAGATGAAGGAACGCGTTTGCAGGCTTGCCTTGGTGATGCCCTGAAGGACGGCGCGGCCCTGAGCAGGACGCAGGCTTTCCATCGCCATCTTTTCGTTGGCGGCGAGGAATTCGCTGCGGTCCACCAGTTCTCCCGCGAGGAAGGTTGTGTCGCCCGGCTCCGTAATTTCCTTCTTCTGCAGCATTTGGCGCGTAATCACTTCAATGTGCTTGTCGTTGATCTTCACGCCTTGCAGACGATAAACTTCCTGTATCTCGTTGATGAGATATTCGGCCAAAGCTTCGACGCCAAGGACCGCCAGAATGTCATGCGGCACGGGGTTGCCGTCGATCAGCAAATCGCCCTTTTGCACCAGATCGCCTTCCTGAACGGCGATGTGCTTGCCCTTCGGAATTAGGTATTCACGCGGCTCCAGCGATTCGTCTTCGGGGCGCACGATAATGCGGCGCTTCATCTTGTAGTCCTTGCCGAACTCGACACGGCCTTCCACATCCGCGATAATCGCAAAATCCTTCGGACGACGCGCTTCGAACAGTTCGGCCACGCGCGGCAGACCGCCCGTGATGTCGCGGGTCTTGGAGCCTTCGCGCGGGATACGCGCCATCACGTCACCCGCCTTGACTTTCGCTCCGTTCTCGACGTTCAGAATGGCGTCGACGGCGAGGAAGTAACGGGCTTCCAATCCACTCGACAGCTTGATGACTTCGCCCTTGTCGTCATGCAGCACGATGCGGGGACGCAATTCGGCGCCGCGCGGCTGTTGACGGAAGTCGATGACTTTCTTCGACGCGATGCCGGTCGCTTCGTCCATGACTTCGCGGATCGACAGGCCGTCGATAAGGTCGGCATAATGCGCGACGCCGTCGCGTTCCGTGATGACGGAGAGCGTGTAGGGATCCCAATCAGCAAGCTTCTGGCCTTTTTTGACCATGGCCGCTTCGTCGACCGTCAGCTTCGCGCCGTATGGCACGCGGTGACGGGCTTTTTCACGGCCCTGCTCGTCCAGCAATATCAGTTCGCAATTGCGGGCCATGACGATCAGTCGGCCTTCGCTGTTGGCCACGACGTTGCGGTTCTTGATTTGCAACTTGCCGTCGAACGAGGCTTCTACCGCGCTCTGCTCGGCGCCGCGTTGCGCCGCGCCGCCGATGTGGAAGGTTCGCATGGTGAGCTGCGTGCCGGGTTCGCCGATCGACTGCGCCGCGATGACACCGACGGCTTCGCCGACATTCACAGGCGTTCCGCGCGCGAGGTCGCGTCCATAGCACTTGGCGCAGACGCCCATTTCGGTCTTGCAGGTCAGAGGCGAGCGGACCTGAACCATATCGATTCCGGCCTTGTCGATTAGCTCGATCTGCGGTTCCTCGATCAGGTTGCCCGCCGCGACGATGACGGCTCCCGTCTTCGGATTTACGATATCAACGAGCGCGGTGCGGCCCAAAATACGTTCGGACAGCGCGGCGATGACTTCGCCGCCTTCGATGACCGCCTTGACGTTGAGGCCCTTTTCCGTGCCGCAATCAATCGTGGTGATAATCGCATCTTGCGCGACGTCCACGAGACGACGCGTTAGGTAACCTGAATTCGCCGTCTTGAGGGCGGTATCGGCCAGACCTTTACGCGCGCCGTGGGTCGAATTGAAGTATTCAAGGACGGTGAGGCCTTCCTTGAAGTTCGAAATGATCGGCGTTTCGATGATCTCGCCCGACGGCTTGGCCATCAGTCCACGCATACCCGCGAGCTGCTTGATCTGCGCAGCGGAACCACGCGCGCCGGAATGGGCCATCATGTACACGGCGTTAATTCTGCCGCGTCCCGAATCCGAGATGCCTTTCATCATTTCTTCGGCGACCTTTTCGGTGCAGTTCGACCACACATCGACGACCTTGTTATACTTCTCGCCGCGCGTAATCAGGCCGTCCTGATACTGTTGTTCGTATTCCTTGACCTGATCCTGCGCCTTCTTGATGAGCGTTTGCTTGGCGGCGGGGATGACCATGTCGTCCTTGCCGAAGGAGATGCCCGCGCGGCAGGCCTGACGGAACCCAATACCCATCATGCGATCCGCAAACAGGACGGTCTCCTTCTGGCCGCAATGGCGGTAGACCACGTCGATAACGTTCGTGATGTCTTTCTTCGTCAGCACGCGGTTAATCATGCTGAACGGAATGTTCGGATGGCGCGGCAAAATCTCGGACAGGATCATGCGGCCCGCCGTGGACTCGACGCGACGGATGATGGGCTTGCCTTCGGCGTCTACGTCGTGATAACGCGCCTTGATCTTGGAGTGCAGCGACACGGACTTGCTCGCTAGAGCCTGTTCGATCTCGCCGATGGTGCCGAAGGTCATGCCTTCGCCGACTTCTCCGTCGCGCGCGAGCGTGATGTAGTAGAGGCCAAGCACGATGTCTTGCGACGGAACGATGATCGGCTTGCCGTTCGCGGGGCTTAGGATATTGTTCGTGGACATCATCAGCACACGGGCTTCCAACTGCGCTTCGAGCGACAGCGGCACGTGGACGGCCATCTGGTCGCCGTCGAAGTCGGCGTTGAACGCGGTGCAGACGAGGGGATGCAACTGGATCGCCTTGCCTTCGATCAGCACAGGCTCGAACGCCTGAATGCCGAGACGGTGCAGCGTCGGCGCGCGATTCAGCATCACGGGATGCTCGCGGATGACTTCTTCAAGGATATCCCACACTTCGGGGCGTTCCTTTTCGACCATGCGCTTGGCGGCCTTGATGGTCGAGGCCATGCCATAGAGTTCTAGTTTCGCGTAGATGAAGGGCTTGAACAGTTCGAGCGCCATCTTTTTCGGCAATCCGCACTGATGAAGTTTGAGTTCCGGCCCGACGACGATAACCGAACGGCCCGAATAATCGACGCGCTTACCCAAGAGGTTTTGACGGAAGCGACCTTGCTTGCCCTTGAGCATGTCGGAGAGGGACTTCAGCGGACGCTTGTTCGCGCCGGTGATGACGCGGCCACGGCGGCCATTGTCGAACAGAGCATCGACGGACTCTTGCAGCATGCGCTTTTCGTTGCGCACGATGATGTCTGGCGCGCGGAGTTCGATCAGGCGTTTCAGACGGTTGTTACGATTGATCACTCGGCGATACAGATCGTTGAGATCCGACGTCGCAAAGCGGCCTCCGTCGAGCGGCACAAGCGGACGCAATTCGGGCGGGATCACGGGAACGACGTCGAGGATCATCCATTCAGGACGCGCGCCGGATTCGATGAAGGCTTCGACGACTTTCAGACGTTTGACGGCTTTCTTGCGCTTGGCATCCGAAGCGGTGGTGCGCATTTCCTCGCGGAGCTTCGTGCGCTCGTCGTTAATGTCGATGCTACTCAGCATATGCTTGAGAGCTTCAGCGCCGATCATCGCGGTGAAGCTGTCTTCGCCGTAGTCCTCCTGCGCCTTCACGAAATCCTCTTCGCTCAGGAGCTGGTGCATCTTGAGGGGCGTTAGGCCAGGCTCGGTGACGGTGTAGTTCTCAAAGTACAGGACGCGCTCCAGCTCCTTCAGCGTCATGTCGAGCAACAGGCCGACGCGCGAGGGCATGGATTTCATGAACCAGATATGCGCGACAGGCGAAGCCAGTTCGATATGGCCCATGCGCTCGCGACGCACTTTTTGCAACGTCACTTCAACGCCGCACTTTTCGCAGATAATACCGCGATACTTCATGCGCTTGTACTTGCCGCACAAGCATTCGTAATCGCGGATAGGCCCGAAGATGCGGGCGCAGAACAAACCGTCGCGCTCCGGCTTGAAGGTGCGGTAATTGATGGTTTCCGGTTTCTTGATTTCGCCGAACGACCACGAGCGGATGCGCTCCGGCGAGGCTATCGAAATCTGAATCTCGTCGAACGCCTGCGGCGCGGACTGTTGATTGAAGATGTTCATAAGGTCGTTCATCTGTTCCCGTTCTCCTTGAAGTATCGCCTTTGCATTTGTACAGGCTGTCTTCACAGACAGAGTCATTCAGGCGAAAGTCGGGGATTCTGTCCCGACGATGCCGCATGCACTACATTCTGAATATTTTGCGCCAAAGTCGTCTCATCGACTGGACCCCAGCTTTCGCCGGGATTGACGCTGGCGGATTAGCCTTGTCTTTACCCCGCTCCTCCTGTCAGCTCCGGTGTGGATTCATTCGCAGGGGTCGCCGCTTCGACTTTCTTCTGTCCTAACTCGACATTGAGGCCCAGCGAACGGAGTTCCTTGACCAGCACGTTAAAGGATTCCGGAATGCCCGCCTCGAAGTTGTCTTCCCCGTGGATGATCGAGAGGTAGACTTTGCCGCGTCCCGACACGTCGTCCGACTTGAAGGTCAGCATTTCCTGAAGCGTGTAGGCCGCGCCGTAGGCTTCGAGCGCCCAGACTTCCATTTCTCCGAAACGCTGGCCGCCGAACTGCGCCTTGCCGCCCAGAGGTTGTTGCGTCACGAGGCTGTAAGGCCCGGTCGAACGCGCGTGGATCTTGTCGTCGACCAAGTGATGCAGCTTCAACATATAGATGTAACCGACTGTCACCTTGCGGTCGAAAGATTCGCCCGTTCGTCCGTCGATCAGCGTGGATTGTCCGGACTTGTCGAGGCCCGCCATTTCCAGCATGCGCTCGATATCCGCTTCGCGCGCGCCGTCGAAGACAGGCGTTGCCATCGGTACGCCGACTTTGAGATTTTGCGCCAGTTCCAATATTTCGTTGTCCGACAATTCGGAGACATCCTGCTTGTATGTCTCTTCGCCGTAAATGCCCTTCAGCTTGTTGCGCACGTCGTTGAGGCTGGCTTTCTTGCCTTGCGCGATTTGCGCCTGATAGGTTTCCAGCACCTGCCCGATCTGCCTGCCGAGATTGGCCGAAGCCCACCCAAGATGCGTTTCCAGAATTTGTCCGACGTTCATGCGGCTTGGCACACCCAACGGGTTCAGAACGATATCGACCGGCGTGCCATCTTCCAGATACGGCATGTCTTCCATCGGCACGATGCGCGAGATTACGCCCTTGTTGCCGTGGCGTCCCGCCATCTTGTCTCCGGGTTGCAGCTTGCGCTTGACCGCGACGAAGACCTTGACGAGCTTCATGACGCCGGGCGGCAATTCGTCGCCGCGCTGAAGCTTGCCAACCTTGTCGTCGAAGCGCTTCTTGAGCGCCGTGATGCGTTCGTCGAAGACCTTCGACAGGCCCTCGATCTGCTCCATGGCCTTTTCGTCCTTGACGGTGATTTGGCGCCACTGGCCATGCGTGTAGTCTTCGAGCAGCTCTTCCGTTACGACCTTGCCGGTGGGGAAGTTCTTCGGTCCCGATGCGGCCTTGTTGCCAAGCAGCAGTTCTTTGAGGCGGCTGAAGAAGCTGCGCTCCAGAATCACGCGCTCGTCGTCGCGGTCCTTGGCAAGACGCTCTATTTCCGAACGCTCGATCGCGATGGCGCGTTGGTCCTTTTCCACGCCGCGTCGCGAGAAGATGCGCACTTCGACGATGGTTCCGGTAACGCCGGGCGGCAGGCGCAACGAGGTGTCGCGCACGTCGGCGGCTTTTTCCGCGAAGATCGCGCGGAGCAACTTTTCTTCCGGCGTGACAGGGCTTTCGCCTTTCGGCGTCACCTTGCCAACCAGAATGTCGCCTGGATTGACTTCCGCGCCGATGTAGACAATGCCCGCTTCATCGAGGTGCTTGAGCGCTTCCTCGCCTACGTTCGGGATATCGCGGGTGATTTCTTCTTGTCCCAACTTGGTGTCGCGCGCCATCACTTCGAATTCCTCGATGTGGATGGAGGTGAACACGTCGTCGCGCACGATGCGCTCAGAGATCAGGATCGAGTCTTCGAAGTTATAGCCGTTCCACGGCATGAACGCGCAGAGCACATTGCGCCCAAGAGCCAGTTCGCCCATTTGCGTCGAGGGTCCGTCGGCGATGATGTCGCCGCTCTTGACCACGTCGCCCACTTTTACCAGAGGCCTCTGCGTGATGCAGGTGCTTTGGTTCGAACGCTGGAACTTCAGCATGTTATAGATATCGACGCTCGGCTCGCTGACGGCGGTTTCTTCCGTCGCGCGGACGACGATACGGGTCGCGTCGACCTGATCGATGATGCCGCCACGACGGGCGACGATAGCCACGCCTGAATCGCGGGCGACGACGGCTTCCATGCCGGTTCCGACCAGCGGCGCGTCGTTTTGCAACAACGGCACGGCCTGACGTTGCATGTTCGAACCCATCAAGGCGCGGTTCGCGTCGTCGTTTTCAAGGAACGGCACAAGCGCGGCGGCGACCGAAACGATCTGTTTCGGCGACACGTCGATGAAGTCCACCTCTTCGGCGGGCACCATGATGTTTTCGCCCGCCTTACGGACCGTGATCGTCTCGCCGACAAACTTGCCGGTCTTGTCGAGTTCGGCGTTCGCCTGCGCGATGGCGTATTGGCCTTCTTCCATCGCCGAAAGGTAGATGACTTCCGCCGTGACTTTGCCGCTCTTGACGCGACGATACGGACTTTCGATGAAGCCGTACTGGTTCACGCGCGCGTAGGTCGCGAGCGAGCTGATGAGGCCGATATTCGGACCTTCCGGCGTTTCAATCGGACAAATTCGTCCGTAGTGCGTCGGATGCACGTCGCGGACTTCGAAGCCCGCGCGTTCGCGCGTAAGGCCGCCCGGCCCAAGGGCCGACACGCGGCGTTTGTGCGTGATTTCCGAGAGCGGGTTGGTTTGGTCCATGAACTGCGAAAGCTGGGACGAACCGAAGAATTCGCGCACGGCGGCCGCCGCAGGCTTCGCGTTGATGAGGTCGTGCGGCATGACTGTGTCGATTTCGATCGAGCTCATGCGCTCGCGGATCGCGCGTTCCATGCGTAGCAGGCCTAGGCGGTACTGATTTTCCATCAGCTCGCCGACTGAGCGCACGCGGCGATTGCCGAGGTGGTCGATGTCATCGACTTCGCCGCGACCGTCCTTCAGGTCGCACATGATCTGCACAATCTTGAGGACGTCTTCCTTGCGCAACACCCGCACCTGATCGTCGGTCTTGAAGCCAAGGCGCGAGTTCATCTTCACGCGGCCCACAGGCGAAAGATCGTAGCGGTCAAGGCGGAAGAACAGGCTCTGGAACAAAGCTTCCGCAGATTCGAGGGTCGGCGGCTCGCCGGGACGCATGACTCGATAGATATCGATCAGCGCATCTTCGCGGGTCGCGTTCTTGTCGGCTATCATCGTATTGCGGATGTAAGGGCCGATGTTGACATGGTCGATGCCAAGAACCGGGAGCTCTTTTTTACCTGCGTCTTCAAGTTTCTCAACCGCATCTGGGGTCAGCTCGTCGCCAGCCTCGAACAGGACAAGGCCGCTCTTTTCGTCGACCATATCGGCGGCAAGGTAATGCCCGGAGAACTCCTCGGCGCTTACCAGAATTTCCTTCACGCCTTCTTCGGCCAGTTTCGCGCAGACTCGCGCCGTCATCTTCGTGCCCAGCTCGGCCACGACTTTGCCGGTGCGCGCGTCGATCAGATCGGTTAAAAGCTTATGGCCTTTCATGCGATCAGGGCTGAAGGCCGTGCTCCAGCCGTTCTTCACGCGCTTGTACAGCACGCTTTCATAAAATGCCGAGAGAATTTCTTCCTTTGTCATGCCTTGCACTTCGTGCGGAAGCAAAGGCTTGTTTTCCTTGGCGCGGCGCGCGCGGAGTTTCTCCGTCGCATCGTTGTCAAGCGCGTAAAGGAGCGTCGTCACGGGCAGCTTGCGACGGCGGTCGATGCGGGCGTAGATGAGATCCTTGGCATCGAATTCGAAATCGAGCCATGAGCCGCGATACGGAATCACGCGCGCCGCAAACAGGTATTTGCCTGAAGAGTGGGTTTTGCCGTCGTCGTGATCGAAGAACACGCCGGGACTGCGGTGCATCTGGCTGACGATCACGCGCTCGGTGCCGTTGACGATGAAGGTGCCGTTGGCGGTCATGAGCGGCATGTCGCCCATGTACACGTCCTGTTCCTTAATGTCGCGAATCGATTTGACGCCCGTGTTTTCCTCGATATCAAATACGGTTAGACGCAGCGTTACCTTGAGCGGCGCGGCGTAGGTCATGCCGCGTTGTTGGCATTCTTCGACATCGTATTTCGGCTGTTCTAGTTCATAGGAAAGAAAGTCGAGCACGGCGCGGCCAGAAAAGTCCGAGATCGGGAACGCGGACATCAAAACGTCCTGCAGCCCTCTGCGCTCGCGCTTGGCGGCGGCAATGTCCATTTGCAGGAATTCGTCATAGCTGCGGCGCTGCACGGCGATCAGATTGGGCATCTCCGCCACTTCGGGAATGCGCCCAAAGCTCTTGCGAACTTTCTTGCGTCCCGTGAAACTTTTGCTCCAATTTATGTTGATCGCTGCTGCGCTGCTGGTGGCCATGCTGCCCTCGATAAGTTATGGCTGGTCCGGTTCTCGCCACAGGATCTTGCGTCCCGTCACGACCGGCCCTATGTCGCGCCCTGTCCGCATTCCAGACAGGGTGAATGTCTAGCGAAAAAAGCTCACTACTTGAAAAGCGAACAACCCCACGCCGCGACACGGGCTTGCCTCCGTTCGCGGTGAAGAGTCGGTCTGGTTCCTGCAATATATCGTTGTTAATATGAAGCGAAATCCTCGCGATTGCAAGCATAAATTCTATATATGTGTCAGGTGTTTACCAAGAACCCCGTCAGGACCATCGTTGAGCGCAGCTTTCCCCTTACCTCTGTCCGCCAACGGCCCACTTTGCGCAAATGGGGCGTCTGCGCGCTATGACTGAAGCCGATGGAGTGGGTGACGCGAGGCAATTACTCTGTGTCCAACTCCCGTTGTGCGGGCGGGTGAACCAGAGTCCTTGTTCTTATTTCCTGTGGGATTTGCATTCTGTACTATCTCGGATGCGCCCGGGGTTGGCGTGTAGCAGAAGCCGGAATTTCTCTGCACAGGGAATCCGTTCGTCGCAACGGCGTTTAGGGCTATGGGCGAGTTAAATTGATCAAACTGGCAAACTTCTATGTTTCCGCTTTGATCTGCGAATTTAACCGTAATTGTTCCACCTGCAGCCTCGATCCCTTTTGTCGGCAGACGCTGATTGCCGCCGAAGCTAATATATGGGTTTGCTGTGCTGGAAAAGTTTTCCGCTTGTAACGTTGCGCCATCGAGGTTCAAAATGTTGGCGTCCTGACTGTTGCCAATATCGCCAAACAGGATGTTAATATTTCCGCTTGTGTTGGTTGGATTGACACTCTGTTTTATGCCAAAATTTCCGATGTAAGTTGTCGGCACATCCACCACGTCCACGGGCGAGGCATAACCCACGACCGTTTGGCCAGATTGGTTGGTAGGGTAGCTTGCCGAGACGTATTTCCCGTTAGCCGGATCTAGTGTCATAACTTTCATGACATACACTGTTTGCGACGTGTTCGCGATCTGCGCCTCGCTTACGAAAACGGCATGTTTTCTGTTCGCCACAACGGGCATCATCATGGCGTTGGCGGGAATGACGACATCGCCTTTGTAAGTCTTGAAGGTCGTACCGGCGGCAATTGTCGGCGCGGCGTACTGCGCGTAACAGTTATACGTCGTCTTTCCGGATGTGGGGCATGGTCTGCCTGAGGACTTGTCGATCCCTTCTATCCATTGGGAAAGCAATCCTGTCGGACGCTTTAGGAAAAGGCGGAAATTCCCTTGTTCCGCATCTAATTTCGCCGATATAATTTCTATTTCCGGGGGAATATTCGGACGGGTTACCGAATAATTTTCAGCTCCATTCTCAACGCTGTAGCTCGATATGTTAATGGAATTATTTCCGCTTGAGTCCGGCCCTTTTGTCACTATCCATGCCGCATTTTTTCCCGGGTCGGCGGCGGCGGCAACTACTTTGTGGTTTTCTGGCAATGCCCCTGTACCGCTGTACATCTTCTCGCCGCGCTCGTCGTAGGCGTTCCATATGACTTTATTTGCGCCTGTTTCGGCGGTTACAGTTCTAACCCTATGAGAACACAGCTCGTTTGAAATTCCGCTCAGTTCTCCCGCATTATTGCGCGCGCGCGCGACGAGGCACCATGGTACGCCGCCAATTGTGGGGCCGGTTACAGTCTGGTCTTCTAAGGTAAACGGAAAGGATATTGTCTTCGTGGTTACCCCTTTTGCTACCTCGGTAAGGACCGTAAAATTTTTGGCGCCACCGGGCATCGCGCCAACGCCGAATTGCGTGAATGCATCAGTGCTGGACTGAGTCCAAGAGACTGTGAGGCCAGTTGCGGACGTTGCTTGCGGCGAGGCCATTTGATATTGCAATGCGGAATTTGAGGTAATGGGCATTGTGATCTGCGCGGCGGCCAGTATCCAAGCCAGCGCGTTTCCTGCATGTCGTTGCGCGTTTGACATCATTTCCTCCCAATAATATTGAGCCTATAATCAAGCTATGTTTGCTTTTGTATTCGCGGCGGTATGTATTCGCGTGGTGGCTATGTCAACGGGAATCGCAATAAATGCTTTGATCTGAATCAAATTCCACTGTCTGGACATAATTCGTCTGACTATTTCCGCATTGTCGCCATAATTTACAACCGATGATTGGTTTTCATGCAACCTTTTGGATGTAAGTACTATGCGCACTTGGGTTGCGCTCACCCATTTCTTCAGCGAATCGGCCGGATGGGGCATCGAGGGCTGTCTCGATGAATAGGTCGGCTTGGATACCCCCTGCTCTTTCGAGCAAAGGCGCTTCAGCCTCTTCCAATTGCTGCGCGTTTATTACAATATACGGAAACGGTTGTCCTCGTAGCTCAGCTGGATAGAGCATCGGTTTCCTAAACCGGGGGTCGGAGGTTCAAATCCTCTCGAGGACGCCAAATCAAGTGGGGAGGATGAAGCTATGACTTTACCGACCTTTCGTGGCCGCGCGCTTGTGGCCACTCTTATGTTATTCGGCTTCACGACTTTGGTTACGAGCGGCTTTGTCCTTTACGCTTCCCCGACGGGGCGCGTGGCGCGGGATCTTGGCTGGAGCTTTCTGACGCTGGATAAATGGCAATGGCGCGATATGCATATGGCTTTCGCTTTGCTGTTCCTCTTGACGGCGCTTTGCCATGTCTGGCTGAATTTCAAGCCGCTTAAGAATTACATTCGGCAGAAGCTGGCAGCGCAACAGGGGTTTGCGCACCGATGGCGGATCGAGCCTGCGCTTGCCGTTGCCTTGTGCGTACTGTTGGGGATTTCCGCAATCAAGGGCTTTCCCCCGGCTCAATCCATTGCAGACGCGCGGGAGACAATTACCCAGTATTGGGAAGAGTCTGCGGAGAAGTGAGGGACTCTGCAGACATCAAACCGATACTGGAGGCACGGGCCGGAATCGAACCGGCATACAAGGATTTGCAGTCCTCTGCATAGCCATTCTGCCACCGCGCCTTGATGGACCAGCTATATAGCGGTTTTGCCGACAAAATCCAGAGGAAATCCGAAGCCGATGCTGATTTCTCGTCGGTTGCGCCTTCTTTTGAGAAAAGCTATATATCTATGGCGCATGAAGGGCTGGCAGAGTTTTGCCGCAAGACGCGCGTCTTGACCGCTGTTGAGCGGGCATCCAGATTTCAATGTTGTGAAGAAGCGTAAAAGATGCGTTTAAATGTAACCCCCAAGCCAAGGCATGACGGGATGAAGAAAGATGGCAAGGGAAGGGCCGTCATTGCGAGCCACCTCTTGGGGGCGAAGCAATCCAGAGTCCCAGACGACGCCCTGCGTTGCTCTGGATCGCCACGTCGCCTACGGCTCCGCGCGATGACGGCCCTTCCTTCGGCATCACCCTTTGTCCATACTATGTCCTGCTTGGGGGTTACATTTAAATTGCTTCTGAACTTTAACGGCGGACCATCCTTATGAGCGGCAGCAACCAACCAGATCCCATTATCACGCTTGCGTTGTTGTTCGGCGTATTGATTATTGGCGCGCTGGTTTTCTGGCACTTTTTTGGGGATCAGGTTCTGTATGTCTTGGGCTGGCTCCGGTATGGCGAGTTGTTTGTCGTCAACCTGTTTTCTGGCCAGTACAATTCCTGCCTTGACTGGCTGTTGCTCGCAAGGCCAGGGGTCGTGAACACCTCCAATCAGATGATTACGCTTTCGCAGCAGTGTTTTGGCGCGAGCTATCTTGGCGCCCTGCCCCGCGAACGGCTGCTTGATTACTTCGCTATCACCGGCTACTCGCTCGCGACGATCGAAAGCATGGTCGGCTATTATTTGCGTATTCCGCTCGCGCTCGCCTTCGGCGGCATGTGGGTCTATATTATTTACTATTCCCCTCGCAACAAGTTCCGCACCAAGCATAATCTTGAGAGCTTCATTAAGGTTCAGTCGAAGACGTGGCCTGTTATTTTACCGATCGTGAATTTCAATCCTATGAATTCCAGCGCGCGCATTCCCGGTTCGTTGATTCCCGACAAGCTGCCGATGTTTGCCGAGGCGCTTTCGCCCGAAGAATGGATTTCCTATCACCGCATCCCCGTCACCAACGGCATCGCCGACCGCGAAGCGGCAAGACGAGCCTTCCTTCTGCAGTTAGGCCCGCGCTGGAACGGGACCGATGACTTGCCTAACTACATGCAGGCGTTGTTCGCCGCGTTTTGTTTGAAGGGCGTTCAGAAGCGCGACGAGAGCGATACGCTGCTTGGAAAACTTGCGCCTTTTTGGTCCGAAAAGGGCGGCTTTGTCCCTTCCGCCGAGGTCATGGACGAGGCGCGCCATATTCTAAAAAAACCTGCCGTAGGCGGCAAAGGGCTGGAAGTCGCCGTTGGTTTCGCCTATCGCACAACGGCGCTGCTTGGCACCTTGAAATGGGCGCGCGCAAGCGGCGGCGTTTTGGCGCCTGCGCAATTCCTTTGGCTGCGCGGGACTGATCGCACCTTGTGGTATGCCCTTAATAATCTTGGAAGGCGTTCGTTCCATGCGGAGGGCGCGGGCGCGATGGCGCATTTCATGGCGGAACAGAACGCGCGCAAACCGTTGCCGATTCCGCGCGTAGACACTGCCATCGTCACGCTCAACCAGTTTCTCGCTTCGTCGGGACAACCTATACCGCCCCGCGAAGGCGACCCGGTCAAGGCTACCTGATCGCCTGCACGTCCACTCCTGCTTCCGAGGCTATGGCGGCATCGATGGATTGCTGATCAAGTTCTCCTTCGATTCCCTTTTTCACAGCCCATGCGCAAGCCAGATCTAACGCGAGGATCGATTTATCGGGATTGGTGCGCTTGGGGATGTAGCGATCCGTCAATTTGACAATTCGCGCGCAGGATTCCGGCGCAACAGTTAGTCCATAATGCGATTCGAAATTGCCCTTGAGCCCCCTCAAGATCGCGAGCGTCGTATGCAGGTCTGGCTCATCGAGAAAGACTTTCTGGAAGCGACGATCAAGCGCAGGATCAACGCGCACGTAATCTTCGAATTCCTCTCGCGTGGTCGCGCCGACGATGAAGAGGTTGCCAGCAGTCAGGTATGGCTTTAACAAGTCGGCTATGCCGGAATAGCTTGACGCCTTGAAGGTAATCATCAGCTGGTGAAATTCGTCGATAAAATATATGATCGGCGGATTCTGGCGCGTCGCGTTACGTTCCGCAGCGCCTTTGATCAAGGGTATGAGCCGACCTTCCAGCTCGGCGCGCGATTGCGATCCGGCGCCGATCATCGACATATCAAGCTCGATGAGGCGCGCGCCCTGAAGCATGCGCGGCACGGCGCCAGCATTCACTTTTTGCGAAAAACCAGTAAATAGCGCCGTCTTGCCGACGCCCGCGCTGCCTAGCAATATTACATTCTTGCGAAGGCGCTGGAGCAAGATGAGTGTCATCTGCTCCAGTTCCTTATCGCGTCCCGAGATCGGGTCGTATTTCCCGGCTCGGTCAAGAGCCGTAATGTCGCGCGTATAGTAGCTTACAAGCCGCTCATACTCCGCATCAGGGATGACGAATCCACTCATGGCGTCACGACATTACGCTCCGTTCTCCTGACTTACTTCTTTTCCATCGGGCATACGACCGAGAATGTCACGCGGCGGTTACGTGCGCGGCCTTCTGGAGTCGTGTTGGATGCGACGGGATCAGCCTCGCCATAGCCCTGCGCCGATAGCATCGAGGCAGGAACTTTATGCGCAATCAGCGCCTGCATCACACGCAAGGCGCGGTGCGAGGATAGACGCTGGTTCGCTTCCGGCTTGCCGACGTTGTCGGTGTAGCCGTTGACGGTCACATGCTTGCCCTGAAACGCGGGGCTGCGCAGCATGACCGCGAGCTTCTTGATCTGTTTCTTCGATTCTGGTGTCAGCTTTTCCGAGTTCGTCTGGAACGTGACCACGGTTTCGATCATGATCGGAGCCTTGACCTGCGGCTCCTCGACGACCGGCGCCTTCAGCGAGTGAGTCGCCGTCACGCAACGCGCTTCAATGCAGAACTGCTTCGGATATTCTCTTACGACTTCGGCTTGCGCCGGGACTGCCGCGCTGGCCATTACGGCAATGGCAAGGGCAGGCAATAACACTGTGGTCTTTTTCATGGATTTTTTCCTTTCTGTACTTGTTGTTCAACGAACTGGTTTAATCGGCTAAACTCCGAAACGACTGGCGCCTCAAAGAGGTTCGCCGCGCAGGAACGAAGCGGAGAATGACATTAATTTATTAAGATTCAATACCATCCAGCTTTTTTGCGCGATATTGATTCGAGACCGTGTCCTATTTGCCATGAAAAGCTGCGCTATGGTTAACGTTGTGGACTTTGTTAGGCCACCGGTAAGGGTTGTGGCCGGCTCGCATTAACACATTATCAAATTTTTGAAGCATATTCTTGCAGTTCGCGGGTTCGCTCCTGCCGCTTTTTCTTTGCTCATTTCTGGAGGCATTTGTGATTCCGAGACTCCATGAAAATGAGCTGTCCCCATCTGTGGGAATATGGTACCACGCGCAGGCTTTCTTCGGCCTGTTGCGAAAAGTCCGAACATCCGACAACCGTTTGGCAGACATGAAATCCCTATCAGGCCAAAAACTTATCTTTTTCCCGTGGCTGATTGTCGTTGCGTTGCTTGCGCTTCCCCTGCCCAAAGCGCAGGCGGCTTTGGTTTACTGCAACCGCACGCAGCAACCGATCGAGGCCGCGCTTGGCTACAGAGGGCCGATGGTCGAAGGCGTTTCGAGTTGGACTTCCGAAGGATGGTGGAGAATAGAGTCTGGTCAATGCTCGCGCGTGTATGGGCAACAGCTCAAGCAGCGTTTCTATTTCTATTACGCCATCGCTAAAACGACTCAGGGGCCCGACAAGCAACCCTTTGTCTGGTCAGGTAAATTCAGGTTCTGCACCGATATCAAGGCGTTTCGAATCGAAGGCGACGAGGATTGCGAAGGGCGTGGCTATCTCGCGCGCGGGTTTCAGCAGTTGGACATCGGCGTGAACGCGCATGATTATACGCTTGATTTTCGCGATTCCGGCTCCTGATTTTATGGGTCTTGCGGAGCTCATGGGGGCGAATTAAGCTGTTGTTCATGCGTTTGTGGGGAAATGTGATACGCCATGCAGATCCCAAGGTTTATTGACCAAGGGACGTGATTGCAGGAATTGGGCTGAGTAGCTATGCGGCTTGAAGTTGCCATACTTCTTGTGTGCGCAGGCAGGATGGAGAGAAGATATGAAGATAAACGCAAGGCGGAAGGTGCTTACACTGTTTTTGGGTTTATTGCTGCTTTTCCTTTCGGCTGGGCTTCCCTCTATTTCCTATGCCGCTGGCGAAGACCCCTGCGAAGCCGGGGAGAACTCTCCGGTTGACAAGGCGGTTCGCACGCTTTCCGCCGAGGTGGCGAAAGAGATGATGATTCTTTCAACGGATGTCCTGCTGGCTTGGGGTGCGATTGATATTAAGAAAGATCAGTGCTTTGACAAGCTTAAATTGTTTTTTGATGCAATAATGAATATTGGTATCAGCTTTAACCCATTTGACTTTTTTGTGTCGATACTTAAAGATATGATTGTAGAATTCATTAATGAAGCTTGTAATTATGCCGTTGGGAGTCTTGATGCGATGAAAGATTCTATACTGAGCCAGCTTAACCGCATGTGTATTCCCTTTCCTAATCTCGGCATTAATTTGGGTGACATGCCCAAGTTTGACTATCAAGAATGCAGCGGGTTTGCGCCAATTAGCGTAACCACGGCTCCCAATCAGCGAACATGGGACAAGTACAATCCCGATAACATGATCAGGGCAAAGTGATCCGGTTGTTCGCAGGAGCGCGCGCAGATGGCAAGAAGTGGCCCCCCCCAAGCCCTGATATATTTGTTGAAGTCCTTTTGGAAAGCGACAAGGCCCGTCATCGCCACGTCGCCCTCGGCTCCTCGCGATGACGGGCCTTTTTCTTTTTCCGGGCTTTTATGCGTACGGAGTTTAGAATGATAAAAAAATCTTGTAAGGCTGCGCGGAAATTTATGATTGCGGCATGCTTGTGCGGCATCTTGTCGGTCGTTCCTTCGCGCGCCCATGCGGTTTTCCCTGTCGTTGATGGGCCGCTTGGAGCCCTTTTTCTTAGCTATTATACGTATTTGATGACTGTTCAATGGCCGATGGAGAATTCGTCACGCGCGTATACTAATTCTTTAATTGCCGGGTCGCAGCAAGGTGTCGTCGAAGCTACAGTTCGCTCCGCGCAGGGAGGGGTGAACCAGCAAGCCCGTTCCGTCAATGCGAGGGCCCACGAGGAAATTGCGCGTAAGCATTATTATGCCAAAGGCAACCATCTTTGCCCTCTGGTTTATCAGGCCAGTTATGTCGACGAGGCTGCGGATGGCAAGGCGGCCTTGGTCGAGGCGCTGAACAAGACCATTCGCTGGATAGGCGTCGGGGGGGATAATCCCAACGCCGACCTCAAGTTGCTTGATACCATGTGCAAGATGAACCTTATGTCGGTCAATCAAGCCGGGGGGCTTGTCGAAAAGCTGTGTAAGATGAAAATTTCTGGGTATGAAGGAAAGGCGATGGAGGCCAATTCGGTCGTCGGGCCTATCGAATACACATTTCCTTCGAACATCAAAAAGGACAAAAAAACTGGCACTTTGCTGCTGGAAGACCCCAAGGAAGAAGACATGCCGGGGCTTACGGCCTTGTTCTATTGCGTGCTCACCCATCCTCTGACGGAGTTACCTGCAATCAGTGACAGGCGCGAACCGACCATCGACGATGCCGTCCAGATCGTCAGGCAAATGCGGCAACAAGTCCTCAGCAATCCTTCAGGCGATTTATGCGTGTCGGCGCTGGCGGAGCGCATGGCGATCCCCGCCTCGGCGCCTTCGCCAGAGTTGGTCAAGGTGCATAAGGCTCAAGAGAATTTCTGTACCCAGATGCACCATTCGGGGTGCATGAGCGACGCGCTTAAGGCCGAATGCGTCAAGAACGGCATGAGCGCCCTCAGCATGGCCCGCCATATGGCTTGCAAATCAGGCAACCCCAACTGCGCCACAAAGGGCCTCGTTGCCAGAGGCTTTGGAGCGGAGGACGTAACCAAGGAGCTTTTGAAAGGGCCGGATGCCTGTAATGCTTTCTGGGATAAGAAAAAGGAAGATCAGGCGCGATTCATCTCGAGCATGTCGGAAGCCATTCGCGCCTTCGCTTCCGCCCCGGCTTCATACTCCACGAGTCGTCAGGTGCGTTAGGGTTTAATCTTTTAGCGGTCTACTGCAAATGGTTTCTGGAGGTGGTCATGCTCAAAGAAAAAAGAAAATGGGACACCTGCCTTCGCGGGTGTGACGGCGCTGGTTGAGGAAACTTTCTCAATAAAAACAAGCGTCATGCCCGCGAAGGCAGGTGTCCCATCTGGTTTTTGTGACTTCCTGATAGGTTTTTGAGCAGACTGTTAGTCTTGCCCGTTCCCCTTCTCTCATTGATGAAGCGCCCCATGACCATGTTAGCAAAATCAAGTTCTCCCGATTACGCCGTTGCGAGACGGCATATGATCGAGTCGCAATTGCGTCCCAATCGCGTTCAGGACGAGCGCATTCTTGACGCGATGGGAATCCTGCCACGCGAGTCTTTCGTTCCAGAGTCTATGGCCGGGATCGCTTATGCCGACTGTTCGCTGGAAGTCGCTCCGCAGCGGTTTTTGCTTGAGCCAATGGTTCTGGCACTTCTGATACAGGCTTGCGATTTTTCTCCGGGCTGTAGAGCGCTTGATGTCGGTCCGGCGACGGGCTATTCCACGGCAGTGCTGGCCACTCTGGGGACGGATGTGGTCGCGCTTGAGAGCGATCAAGCTCTGTTGCGTCAGTCGGAGCGAAATATTTCCGCGCTTGGGTTGGGCGAGCGTGTCAAGTTCGAGCTTGGCCCCCTGCCCCACGGCGTGAAATCACAGGCTCCTTTTGACGTTATCCTGCTGAATGGCGGCGTTGAAGCGGTTCCGGAGGAACTGTTCAGGCAGCTTGGCGAAGGCGGTAGAATTCTGGCCGTTATCCGCCGTTATGGCCCGGCGCATGTCGCGCATATTGGCGAAGCGAGACGCTATGAAAAGATTCGCGGCGTTGTTTCTTATCAGCCCTTGTTTAACGCCAATGTTAAACGGTTGTCCGCGTTCGATCCGCCCAAGGGGTTTTCTTTTTAATTCCCAAGCCGACACCTCATCGGAGTCATCGCAAGCGAATGCGAAGCGATCCAGAGTCGGAAGAGCAGCGTCCTTCAGAGGCTCTGGATTGCTTCGTCGGCTTCGCCTCCTCGCAATGACGGCTTCTGGCGTTACTTTTTTAGCCATCGCGCGAGGACGGCATGCGCAGCAGTTCTTTTTCGGTCAGCACCGCGTCGAGCCGCATATCGTGCGATCCATGGGGGACGTTTTCGATTTCCTGACAGGAATAGGCGAGGCCAATCGCAAGGACTCGCTTGCAAAGCCGCGCCAGATTTAGGGTTCTGTCGTAATATCCGCCGCCATATCCCAGACGGTTGCCTTGCCTATCGAAAGCGAGCAATGGCACGAGGAATAGGTCGGGGCTGAGCGTCTCCGCCTGCGGCAGGGGTTCCGGGATGCCGCCGAAGCCCGGCGCGAGGGCATTGCCGGGCGAGAATGCGCGAAACGTCAGAGGCTGATGCTTGCCGATCACGACAGGCAACGCAATTTCGCAGCCTCGTTCTCGCAAGGCCGCAATCAAGGGTTCCGGGCTTATTTCGCAGCGTTGCGGGTGATATGACGCTACCACCGTGTTTGGCCTGATGTCTATTGAACCGCAAAGGATGCGGCAGATTTTACGCGCAGCGGCACTTCCCGATTTCGCTGAGGCTTCGCACCGCAGTTTCTCCATCGCGCTGCGCAGGCTATTTTTGTCGTGGTACAGATCTCCCACTGTCGGATCCTTATTTGCCGAAGGCACAATCTTTTGGTGTACTCTGTACGATTGCACACCCGAAAATGCAAAATGGACCGTCATCGCGAGGAGCCGACTTGCCGCGCCTTAGCCCAAAGGGCGAAGGCGGGTGGCGACGTGGCGATCCAGAGTTGCAAACACAACCCTTGATGACTCTGGATTGCCGCGTCGTCTCCCGCCTTTGGCGGGAGCCTCCTCGCAATGACAGCCCTTTTTCTACGTTTCTCTTAAAAAAGCCAAAAGAAGCGCTTGGGGGTCTGTTTTTGAGGCGATAGTGTGGAAGGCCCACTATGACCGATGGCAGCGCTATCCCTCGTGGCCTGCACAAGCAGGTGGGCGCCATATAATCCAGACCACGGCCCGGATCAGGGACAGCTCCCTAGAGGTTTTAATTATCGGCCCCGGAGATATCGGCTCCTGTCGAGTCATGCAGAAGCCTTCCGGGCGTTATATTACACGCGACCGATGCGAGAAGCAATATGCGTGACGTGTTGCGTTAAATGATCAACTGCGGCGATTAAAATCTCTTCTTCCTCCTGCTTGGTTTCCTTAATTTTGTTTTTTAAATCAATCATTTCGTCGGCCATATGCAAGCAGGTTAGCATCAGAAGGCGGGCTTCGGTCGTGTTGCCTACATTGCCTTCCACCTCTTTCATGCGTTCTTCGACGAAGCGGATAACCTCCTGCAGTCTCTGCTCTTGACCGGGGTCGCAGTTGACGCTGTACTCCCTGCCATAAAGGGTTACTGTGAGTTTTGCCATGGACGCCGCCTAGCTTGCGCGCTGGCTTAAGATGCCTTCGACATGCTCGATCGTTTGATCGAGCCGCGAGGCTACCTTTTGCGCCACCGCGAGGATATTTGCTTCCCGCGCACGGACTTGCTTGAGAAGCTCCATGTGTTTCTTGAAATTTTCTTGACGCGACCCTCGGTCAATTCCGACCTGATCGTCAAGGACATAGAGCGCTTCATCAAGCGCTTCGAGCGCGTTCTTTAATCGTTGCATCGCCGTCTCCCGTTTGCCAGCCTATCCTTCTTCATCGCCCACCTTGATCATTCCGGATGGGTGACTGCTTACCACAGGCAACACAAAAAACCAATTCTTCAGGCCATTGCTTGAGACTAAACCGCGATTTTCTCCCCGTCAATTCTTGCATACCCAAAATTCTTCCGCGCCCTTGTCTGCCCCTTGAGACTCCGTTCCTGATTTCTTCTGCGGCGCAGTAGGGATTTTAAACAGGCTTTAGGCCGCAGATACTTTTACAGCTTCCGTATGCGCATAATTTATCAGTTCACGCGCCATTTCTTCAATCACTATGCTTGTC
Organism: Bdellovibrionales bacterium; assembly: GCA_040275305.1. Lineage (GTDB taxonomy): Bacteria > Pseudomonadota > Alphaproteobacteria > UBA9219 > UBA9219 > JBEOJY01. The sequence goes on from JBEOJY010000049.1 coordinate 25,512, forward strand.
GCTCCCGCTTCGATTTCTCCCTTTTCCGTCCTCAGCACCACGCGGCGGCGAATTTCCTGCCGAGCCGACCCATTCGGGAAGAATCGCGCCAGTATTTTTCGCGCGTGCGGAGCCCCCAGAGACGTATACAGCGTTTCCCTTAACGACACGTCTTCCGTCGAGGTGGAAAGGGCCCAGAGTTCCATGGGGCCGAGCGTGTTGATTAGATGCTGTTCGTAGCGTCCTTCGTTTGTGGACAGAAGCAACAAGATGGGGGCACCGGATGCGCGGGGACCTGTTAGCCGATACCGCATTACCCAGCGCGCCGTTTCCGACAGCCCAAAGCGCTCCGCAGCATCGATGATGGCGCGATCCGACACGGCGGTGCCGCAGATCCACACTCCGGTTGCCAAATCGACCATATCTTTGCTGAAATCATCCAGCAGTTGCGAGGCTAGCACAATCTGCACGCCCCTTTTACGGCCTTCGCGCACGTCGCGGATCACCTGCGCCCTGACCGCGCCTGTCTTGGTTGTGCGATGGAATTCGTCGAAGCAAATGCGCTTGGGCGTCTCGCGGATGTCGCGCAGGCGTTCTTCGTGGTAGGCTTTGTATCGGTCAGGGACCGAACGCAGCATGTCGGAGCCGAACCACCAGGACCGGACAAGCGCATGGCGGGCGAGCATGTACATGATGGCGGTCTGGCGATCACCGAGCTCGTCGCCCTGCGGCGCGACATCTTGCAAGTCCGCCGCCACGACGCGGGCGCCACCGACATCGAAGCGCGTTACAGAGGCGAGAATTGGAAATTCGCGGATCGAGGAGGCGACCATACGTTCAAAGGCGTGGATAACCGACTCTGCCGAAGCTCCAATCTGCGTCTCTTCCAGCAAGGCTCTGATTTGCGGTCTGCGCGCCGCCGTAACCGCATCGACCAAGGTCGGGACGGCATGGCGCTGCGCGAGCATCGCTTCGTGGTGGGCTCCCTTCTCAAAAAGGGTATCCACAACGTCCCACCAGTATGGGTCGGCTGGCAGGTGAATATCATACTTGGCCAGAGCTTCATCGACGTCAGACTCCACTCGCATCAGATAGGGGCGCGCTTCCGTGTTGCCGCCTTCATCGTCGCGCCAGCGATACATTTCGTCCACGCACAGCCCTACGAGTTGCGACATACCGTCGTAAGGCTTGCCGCCGGGGGGCGTACATAAGAGCGTTAGCAATTCGATGAGGTATGAACGTTCTTCAGGCAAGGGATGGCGGCATCCGAGTTGCGTGTCAAATGGGTTGATCGCGTATTCCGGAGTCATGCGCAATTTAAAGTGCAAGGCTTCGTGGCGTCGTTCGAGCGGAAGGGCTTCCCGGATCAGCGAGATCAAGCCCGACGACGAAGGTCCGATATCAAGAATGGCGACGAACGGGAGTTTTGAAAGGCCTGCCGAAAGGATCGTCCCCAGATTCAGCGCGTTCATCAGCACCGATTTACCGGCGCCCGGTTGGGCGAAAATCAAGTCGAACCAGGTCGTCATCATGGACGACCCCGTCTGGTACGGCCAGATTCTTCCGTCCGGCGAGCGCAAAATCACGGACCCTTCCTGGAACGGCGACGATGCGCGTTGCCAGGGCAGTAATTTCACGACTTCGCGGAACGGCGCAATGGCCGCAGGAGCCGTCGAGGCGCACGCGATCCCCAGCGCCGACGACAAAGTTGTTTCGAGCGGATCGCCGCCAGCAGACGACGCCTGACAGTAACCCCATGCTTCAAGCGCCTGCGTTACCGCGCCTATTCGCGTTTCAAGCAGCTTCTTATCGTTCGCGGGCGCATAGGTCGCCAGAGAAACGCGCAACCGCACTACGGGCTGGCTTCGCGAAAGTTGCGTGAGCGCCTTGATCGATTCACGAATCTGGCGGTTAACTTGATTGGTGAAGGCCAGAATTCCCGACACTGCCGACAACAGCGTCGCCCCCTGCGCTCCTGCGCTTTCAACCAGAAACGAGATGCGGAACGGCACGTCGTTGTCGATCAATCGCGAAAGAATTTGAGGAAAGGGCGAAGGCTCCGCAGGCGCAAGCGTCATGTCCACGGCGCCCCAGAGAAGATTTCCCAACCGCACGACTGTCGGGGACATGATCGCCGCGTCGCCTGCGCATAGCTGTTGGCGGATGGGCGGCCACAAAACATCCGACGCATCTTTGCCGGAGGCCGAAGACGCGCGTGGCATGAGGGGATCGCCGGGAAGGTTCGCGCGCCATTCCTCGTGGCCAATATCGGTGTAAAGGCTTGACCGCACGGCGGCCAAGGCTTCATGCGCGTTGATGACATTCGCTTTAATAGCGATTTCATCCAGCGCAGCCGTGATTGAAGTTACATAGCCGCGATGACGGGTTCGTAAAGCGTCGAGGGCTTGCATCGGGAACTGAGCGCGAGGCGCTATCACCCACTTTTTCTCCCCGCGTTGCTTCACGGCCTTTTTTAGCTCGTTGGACGACAGAACGCTTGGGCGCGTCCACAGCACGATGTAGATATCCTCATGCGCCATATAGCGCATCAAGTGCCGACGGCGTTCGTTCAGCAAGTCGTCCAGATCCAATTCCGCCGCGCGCGCGGCGGCGCGATTGCTTTTCATGACGTGGTCGATTTCGCGCGAGACATTGGCGGAATCGCGCATGAAGTAGACTTGCATCGCGTAACCGGGGCGATCGAATCGCGCGCCGAGCTTGAGGGTCGCTTGATCGACGATCCACTGGTATTCGGAATCGCCGATAATCTGGCGCGCTCCGAAGACTTTGACGAACGTCACCAAAGAACCATCGCGTCCCACTAACGTATCCTCGTCATCCATGGTTTCCAGCTGGATGAAGGATTCGACGGGCTGGCGCGTGGCCATGAACATCGAGGCTATTAGTTCGTCTACGACATGGAGCATTGCGGTATTGTGGGACACACTTTTTTGGTTTGCGCGGCAGAGGATAGACTATCACTGCACCAGAAGTGAATATCAAAAGCAATATTCTTTTGGGCCCCTTCACAGTCGCGCCGGGGTGTTACTGGCTTGCCACCGATTTCCCGCTGATACGATGCCATTAGACCTCTTGCATAACTGTTAAAGTGAAGAACATGGGATGCTCGCCGGAGCCTGTCCTCGCGGAGACGGGGACGGGCATGATGTCTGTTCTTATTGAGAAATCCCCCTCAACAAGCGCCGTCACACCCGCGAAAGCGGGTGTCCCATTTGGTTTTTGTGCCTTCCTAATGGTTTTTCAGCAGACCGCTAATGATCCTGCGGGCGCGGCGTCTTGTTGGATGCGCGGATCGTCGCCGCGACCGGGGTGATGTTTCCGGTCCCCTGCTGCGCCATGGCGGCCATGGTTTGCGCGTCAGAGAGGTTATTCGAGGCTACCTTCAGCGACGATATCAGAATCGAGGACATTTCCTGACGAATCTTCGACTGCCCCCGCTTGAATTCCACCAGCTGTTTGCCTTCCAGCGTACGGCCAGTGGGGAGGTTAATGCTGAGCGGATTGACCTGCGCGCCACGCTGCGTCACTTCGAAATGCAGGTGCGGGCCGGTCGCGCGGCCTGACATGCCAACATAACCGATCACGTCGCCTTGTTTGACGGGCGCGCCGCGCGACAGGTTGGCGTTGAAGCGGCTCATATGCGCATAGGCGGTCGTAAGCGTTCCGTTGTGGCGCACGCGGATATAGCGGCCATAGCCGTTTTTGAAGCCTATTTCGTCGATGACGCCGCTGCCCGCCGCAAAAATGGGGGTTCCGGTCGGCGCGCCAAAATCGACGCCTTTGTGCATGGTGCTGTACCCAAGGATCGGATGCATGCGCATGCCGTAGCCTGAGGTGACCCGCGCGGCGGCGACGGGCGTACGCAACAGGGCGCGACGGGCGCTCTGGCCCTTCTCGTCGAAATAGTCGACGGTGCCGTCGTTGAACGCGACGCGGTAGATCGGCTTGTTCTTGCCGCCAACGCGCAAGGCCGCGTAGATGACGGTGCCCTCGCCCACGGCCCTGCCCTTGCTGGTTAGGGGCTGGTCGTACAGCACTTCAAAGCGGTCTCCGGGGTGAATATCGCGCTGAAAGTCGATGTCGTGCGCGTATATGCGGTTCAAGGAGGCCATCACCGCGCGCGGAACATTCATCCTGTCTCCGGCCTCGTAGAGGGATGAGCGAATTTCGCCTGCGGCGGCCATGCGGTGGCGCGTGACGGGAATCGCTTTTGCTTCCGCAGCGAAGGCGCCGTCCTGCGCACGCGCGATTGAGACTTCCTTGGTGTCGTCAGGCTGGAAAACCACGCCGGTAAGAACTTCGCGTGCGCCGCTTCGCGCGAAAAACAAGGTCACTTCCTGCCCTGCCTTCAACTTGCGTAAATCATAGGCTTTCGCGAGGGCGTTCATGGCTGCCATCGCTTCCGCACGCGGAACGCCTTGGTCGGCCAGCATTCCCGCAAAAGTTGTGCCGGATTCCAGCTCGGCTTCGCGGGTTATGCTTTGCAGCGGCGCGGACGGCTGGTTGGCGGCTGGCTGGTCGGCGTTTTGGCGCTGGCTACCCGAACGGGTAACAGCTTCCATGATGGACAACGCTGTTCTGGGCGCGGTGATAAGCTCTTCCGCAATGGTGACGCGCTGGCCTGTCGGTTCATCCGACGAGGCTGTCTTGTTGCCTTCCGCGAAACCCTGCGCCACTTCGGTAGCCGACAACGAGTTCAGCGCGCCAGACGCGCCAAAATGTCCCCATGCGCCAATCCCCAATCCGAAGGAGGCGAGGAGTAACAGCTGTGTAACCGATGAGGTCCGTAAAGTATCCGGACGGGCTAATGGAAGTGTTGGAGTGATCAAGCTATGACCTGTCTATAGTTTCCCAACCGTAAATTGGGTGGAACCTTGTCCCTGTCATTCCCTAAAGTCAACGACAAAATTAAGTTTCTGTTATCCATAAAGGCTTTACAAAACGCAAGCGACAGGGGCCGAATCATGCTATTGCCATGATATATAACGATGAATTTTAGATTGAGTTTTTTCATCGCTCCTTTTGGCTATGCGCAATATTATTTCAAAATATGCATGATTTTTTTCTTATTGCGTCCGCCTTCTGATTCAATAATTCTGTCTGGTTAACATGCCTCTATTTCTTATTATTGCTATTACGCTACATTGTTTTTCTCTAATTGCGCGTGCCGCCTACGATTGTTTTGAACTTATTATTATGATCCATCAGACGATACTTTTGCCGACATTTCTTGCCTGTGTCGCGATTCGGATTTAGACCGTTTGCATGAACTGGACTCACGCAGACTATCTTCGCCATTTCGAAGCCGACCTTGAGGCCCTCAAGCAAGATGGCCGTTACAGGACGTTTGCCGTTCTGGAGCGCATGCGCGGCGCTTTTCCCTACGCTCTCGCGCATCAGGCGGACGGCAAGGCGAAAAAGGTCGTTGTCTGGTGCACGAACGATTATCTTGGCATGGGGCAGCATCCGGCGGTGCTTCAGGCGATGCAGGACGCGATCAACCGCTGGGGCGCTGGTTCCGGCGGCACACGCAATATTGGAGGAACCACGCTTCTCCACACGCAATTGGAGAGCGCGCTGGCGGCTTGGCACGGCAAGGAGGCCGCGCTGGTCTTTTCTTCGGCTTATGTCGCTAACAATGCGGGGTTGGCGACGCTCATCCGCTCCCTGCCCGGTTGTCTGGCGTTCTCGGACGAGAAAAACCATGCCTCGATGATTATGGGCATCACGCGCCACAAGCCCACCAAGCGAATTTTCGCGCATAACGATTTGGACGCGCTGGAAGCGCTGCTTAAAGCCGCCGATCCGTCCGCGCCCAAGCTGATTGCCGTCGAGAGCGTCTATTCGATGGAAGGCACCCTCGCGCCGTTGCGCGAAATCGCAGAGCTTGCCCAAAGATACGGAGCGCTGACGTATCTTGATGAAGTTCATGCCGTGGGGCTTTACGGCCCGACGGGCGCGGGCGTGGCCGAACGCGACGGGGTTGCGGGACAGTTCGACCTTATTAACGCCACGTTCGGCAAGGCCTTTGGCGTGACTGGGGGCTATCTGGCGGGGCCAAGGGTTCTGATTGACGCCATTCGCAGCCATGCGCCTGACTTTATTTTCACGACCTCCATTTCTCCGGCGGTCGCGGCGGGCGCGATGGCCAGTCTAGAGGTTCTCAAAGAAGCGCACGATCTTCGCGCGCGGCAGCAAAGGCAAGCGCGGCGTTTGCGCGAAGGCCTTCGGGCGGCGGGGTTGCCGATGATGCGGTCAGAAAGCCATATCGTCCCGCTGCTGATCGGGGGTGCCGCATGCTGCAAGGCGGTGGCGCAATGGTTGTTCGACGAGGCGGATATCTATGCGCAGCCGATCAATTATCCTACGGTTCCGGTCGGTCTGGAGCGGTTGCGGCTGACGCCTACGCCCTTGCACACCGATGCCATGGTCGACGAACTGGTGGATTGCCTCGATACGTTATGGGCGCAGAGGCATTTGCCGCGCCGTATCGCAGCCTAAAAGCTTGCGGCCAGCGCGAGGAATTCTTTGATCTTTTCCGGGTTCTTGCGGCCTGAAGCGTCCTCGACACCCGACGAGACATCGACAATCCCAGCGCCGGTGGCGCGGACGGCTTGTTCAAGGTTCGTGGCCGTCAAGCCTCCGGCCAGCAGCCATGGCTTGCGGAAAGCACGGTTTTTGAGCAAATCCCATGCCGAGGGGCCGCCGGACGGTTCGTTGCCTATGCGGCTATCGAACAACAGCAAATCCGACACTTCTTCATATGTGGCTATGGCATCCAGATGCTCAGGCTTCATCATGCGCAAAGCTTTAATCGTTCCCAACCCTGTCATCGCCTTGATTTGCGCGATGCGCTGCGGCGGTTCATGGCCATGGAGTTGGAGGAGATCTAGCTGGACGTATCGTAGCGCCTGAAGGATTTCGTCGTCTTGCGCATCAGCGAAGAGGCCGACGCGCTGGACCTGTGGCGACAAGTCGCGCGCACGCGCGGCCAGTTTTTGGGCCTGATCGTACTTAATCGCATGACGCGAAGGCGGAAAAAAGACAAAGCCGACATAGCTTGCGCCGCCCAATATAGCGGCTTCCAGCGCGATTTCGTCCTGAAGTCCGCATATTTTCGCGCTCACGCCACTCATGCGGTCGCCAGCTCTTCGGCGATCTTGGCGGCGGCTTCGGCGGGGTCTTTGGCTCCGGTGATGGGGCGGCCAATCACGAGCCACGAGGCTCCTGCGTCCACAGCTTCGCGCGGGGTCAACACGCGCTTCTGATCGTTCGCGGCGGCCCAGATGGGGCGAATGCCGGGAACCATCAGTTCAAAATCGGGGCCTAGCTCGGCGCGCAGGGTTTTGACTTCTTCCGGCGAGCAGACGACGCCGTCCAGTCCGCTTGCCTTGGCGAGCTTCGCAAGCTTCACGACCTGCGCCGACACATCGACATCCGCGCCCCCCTGCCCTACGGCGGCGAGGTCCGATTTGTCGAGGCTGGTCAGTACCGTGACGCCTAACACTTTAAGCCTTGGGGAGCCGAAACTTTGCGCCGACTGCGAGGCGGCATCGGCGGCGGCGCGCATCATGGCGGGGCCGCCGGAGGTATGGAGCGTGATGAAGGTCGGTTTTAGGGTGGCGAGCGATTTCACCGCTCCCGCGACGGTATTGGGAATGTCGTGCAGCTTCACATCGAGGAATACGGGCACACCTTCGGGCACGAGCTTGCGGTAGCCTTCGGCCCCGTTCGCCATAAAATACTCAAGGCCGAGCTTAAGCCCGTGGACGCGGTCTTTCACCTGCGCGACGAGCCGCGCGGCTTTGGCCGGATCGGAGGTATCAATGGCGCAAAAAATGGGATTCTTCGTTGCCGTCATCTTGGTCCCCATGAGAAGAAACGACTGTATGAAAATCTGTCGCCAGGCTGCCTCCCCGGCAGGCCAGAAAGCTTAAATTTTGGCTGAATGTTTTCTTTGAGCGCTGCCGCATCCGCCTTTGTTCGTTCCTCTTCCAGTTCCGCGTTGCGTTTGCGCTCGCGGGCCAGTTCGCGACGAAGGCGTCGCGTCTCCCACAGGGCGGGCATGAACGCGAACATGACGAACGCCGAGCCTAGCAGCGATCCGCCAAGGAAGGCCGCCAGCAAAATAAAGCATAGCGGCGCGGCAAGATCATAACCGAACGGCCAAAAGGCCAGAGTCGCAGGTTGTCGGTTCGACAGCGCGAACACGACCGCCAGCAGGAGGATCAGCAAACCCAGAAAGCCGGATATGTACTTCATAAGGCCAGATGTAGCGCAAGACGGGGAGAAAGGCAAAGAGGGGAACGATCCGTAATTTTTTTGGAATAATCCCAAAATATCTATTGACGCAATAATCCCACTTATGATATAGGTATCCCACTTCTTTAGATTGAAAAATTTGAAGGAGTGCCGGAAGGACCGGCGGTCCCGTTAGCTGCAGATATACGGGAAAAGAACCGAAGGTCCAGAAGGCGGGTAGGCCACCCTAAGCGGAGGCCGGGGCAGACAGGGAACCGGACCGTGATGGCGGGGAGCTCTCCAGATTAAGAAGGACAGAAGACAGAGAAAATGAATGAAAGGAAAAAAGAAGAAAAAATGAAGAAAGAAGCGGAAAGTAACACCCAAGCCCGTTCTTGATGGGTGCAGAAGACGTCCTTGCGGAATGGACTGTCATTGCGAGGAGCGAAGCGACGTGGCAATCCAGAATCGCAAGCGCCGTCCTCTGTGGCTCTGGATTGCCGCGTCGATCTCCGCCTTCGGCGGAAATCTCCTCGCAATGACGGTCCTTTCCGCAATAGTTGTCTTCGTGAAGCCAATGAAGAGCTTGGGAATTACAGCGGAAAACAACGAAGCAAGCGAGGCGTAATCCCCTCCCCTTTGTGGGCATAGGTATCTACGCAAGTTAAGTAGGCAGACCATGCCGAAAGCGTCATGCCGACGAAAGTCGGCATCCAGTTGCGCCCAAGTCTGCGGCGCGAAAGAGACAAGAATCCGGACATGGCCACTTGCTGTGAATCCGTTGGATTCTCGCTCGCTGCCGCTCGCAGACTGGATGCCGACTTGCGTCGGCATGACGCTTGCGTCTACGCCTGACTACATGACCAAACAATGGGTTGATGCGCCATTCGACTTGTGGTGATACCTTTGCCTTTGCGGGGAGGAAATCGCGGCGTGGAATAATGCCGGGCAATTTGTTGTCTTACGCCGCTGAGGCCGCGTGGAGTTTGGCTTTGGCAAGTTCAAGCTGCGCGTCAAGCGTTTCGCGCTGGCTCTCGTCGGTCAGAGTGGCGATTTTCTCATTCAGCTCGTTGACCTGCGCGGCGGCTTCCTCGCGGTTCAGGTTCGCCACGGGAGTCGCGGCTTCCACCAGCACGATGCAGCGCTCCGCCGACACGTCCGCGAAGCCGCCCGCGACGAAGATGCGCTCCGTCACGGTCGTTTCGTCGTTTTCGTAGAGGGTTATCACGCCGGGAACCACCGTCGTCATGACCGGCGCGTGGTTGCCCAGCACACCGAACTCCCCCTTACCGCCGGGGATCGTCGCCATGACGACGCTCTTTGACGCCAGCGACTTTTCAGGCGATACGAGTTCGAAGTGGAAGGTGGTATGGGGCATGGTTTGTTACGCCGCTTCCGCTTCCATCTTGCGGGCTTTGGCGACGACTTCCTCGATGGTTCCGACCATGTAGAAGGCCGATTCGGGGAGGCTGTCATATTCGCCTGAAATGATGCCCTTGAAGCCTTTGATGGTGTCTTCGAGCTTGACGAAGACGCCGGGAGAGCCGGTGAAGACTTCGGCGACGTGGAAGGGTTGCGAGAGGAAGCGCTGAATCTTACGGGCGCGGGCGACGGTGAGCTTGTCTTCTTCCGAAAGCTCGTCCATGCCGAGAATCGCGATGATATCCTGCAGCGATTTGTAGGTTTGCAGAACTTTCTGCACCGAACGGGCGACTTCGTAATGCTCCTGCCCCACGATGCGCGGGTCGAGAATGCGGCTGGTGCTATCCAAAGGATCGACGGCGGGATAGATGCCGAGTTCCGCGATCTGGCGCGAAAGCACGGTGGTCGCGTCCAAATGCGCGAAGGAGGTCGCGGGGGCCGGATCGGTCAAGTCGTCCGCTGGCACGTAAATGGCCTGAACCGAGGTGATCGAGCCTTTGTTGGTGGTGGTGATGCGTTCTTGCAAAGCGCCCATGTCGGTCGCGAGAGTCGGCTGATAACCGACCGCCGAGGGAATGCGTCCCAAGAGCGCCGAGACTTCCGATCCCGCCTGCGTGAAGCGGAAGATGTTGTCCACAAAGAACAACACGTCCTGCCCTTCCTCGTCGCGGAAGTATTCGGCGAGCGTGAGGCCCGTGAGGCCGACGCGCGCGCGGGCGCCGGGGGGTTCGTTCATCTGGCCGTAGACGAGAGCGGCTTTGGAGCCGGGGCCATCGGTCTTGATGACGCCCGATTCGATCATTTCGTGATAGAGGTCGTTACCTTCGCGGGTGCGCTCGCCGACGCCCGCGAATACGGAGTAGCCGCCGTGGGCCTTGGCGACGTTGTTGATCAGCTCCATGATGAGCACGGTCTTGCCGACGCCGGCGCCGCCGAAGAGGCCAATCTTGCCGCCGCGCGAGTAAGGCGCGAGGAGATCGACGACCTTGATTCCGGTGACCAGAATTTGCTGCGCGGTCGATTGATCGACAAATTCAGGGGCATCGCGGTGAATGGGGAGGAATTTCTTGGTCGGAATCGGGCCGCGCTCGTCCACCGGCTCGCCCACGACATTGATGATGCGGCCCAGCGTTTCAGGCCCCACGGGAACCATGATTGGCGCGCCTGTATCCACGACTTTTTGACCGCGCACGAGGCCTTCGGTGGTGTCCATCGCAATCGTGCGCACGCGGCTTTCGCCCAGATGCTGCGCGACTTCGAGCACGAGGCGTTTGCCTTCGTTCTCGGTGTGCAGCGCGCTCATGATCCGTGGCAGGTCGCCTTCGAACTGGACATCGACAACGGCGCCCATGACTTGCGCAATCTTGCCTTCGCGGGTGGTGGTCTGCTGCATGTTGTTTCCTTTGGCGGTCTTACCTCTAACATCCCGAACGGTTCTGCGGTTAGTTTGTTAACCCCTTTAAAAGCCTAGTCTGTTGGGCCAAGGCTGATGCGACAAGCCGATGAGCAACATTTGCAGGCATACGCCCCCCGCTCGCGACCACCAGTGTCGTAGCTCCAAATGCGCAAGCGGCCTGCCTTATCCCATTCATCATCCCTTCGGCAGTCTTTCTTTGCGTTCCGCAAATGTCCATCATTGCACGCATATATTGTTGTAAGTAGTTCATCTTTACATTGCCTCCGCGCCAGAAATGATTTCGATTAGTTCCTTGGTGATATAGGCCTGACGGCTGCGATTATAGTTCAGCGTCAGGCGGTTGATCATGTCGCCCGCGTTGCGGGTCGCGTTGTCCATGGCGGTCATGCGCGCGCCCTGCTCGCCCGCAGCGCTCTCCAGCAACGCGCCGTAGAGCTGGATCGCGAGGTTATGGGGCAACAGCTTATCGAGAATCGCCGTCTTGCCCGGCTCGAAGCTATAGAGCGCGGGGATGGCATGTTGATGATCCGCCGCGTGCTTTTTGCCGGGGACGGCGTTCTGATTCACCGCGCCATCCGGCGCTTTGATGTCTTCCAGCGCCACGGGGATAATCTGCTGCGCCGTCACGATTTGCGTCATGGCGGACTTGAAGCGGTTATAGACGATCTGGCAGATATCGAATTGGCCCGCGCCATAGAGCTCGATCAGTCTGGCCGCAATTTTGTCGGCATCGGCGAAGCCTACGCGTTTGCGTCCAATATCGTCGAAGTATCCCGCGATTTTTCCGGCATGGTCGCGGCGCAGAAGGTCGCGTCCCTTGCGCCCCACGCACAAGAGCTTGACCTGCTTGCCGGAGTCCTCAAGCTGGCGAATTTGGCGGCGCGTCTCGCGCACGACGGAGCCGTTGAAGGGGCCGCAAAGGCCACGATCGGAGGTCATGACGAGCAACAGCACGACATCGCTCTTGCCCGTTCCCGCCATCAGAGTCGGCAAGCCGTCCTTGTCGGACAGGTTGGAGGCAAGCGAGGACAGCATCTTCGCCATCGCAGTCGCGTAAGGCCGCGCCGCTTCGGCGCATTCCTGCGCGCGGCGCAGTTTGCTGCCCGCCACCATTTTCATGGCCGAGGTGATTTTTCGCGTGGATTTGACGCTCGCGATGCGGTTTTTTAGGTCCTTGAGGCTTGGCATGGCCTATCGGTTCAAACAGTTAAAATCGCGCACGTTTTCGCCGATAAACGGGTTACGGTCAAGATGTTTTTCCGTCATGCCGCTATTCCGCCAAATGCGGCTTGTGGCGATAGGCATCGCCCTGCATCTCCATCAGGCGGCTTAAGGTTCTTTGGAAGGCGAAAGCGCGCTCGCCCGGCGGCGCGAGGCGGTCGAGCGGCGCGGCCATCGTCATGGCGAGCTTGGCCTTCGCTTCGTAGAGCGCGTCGATCAGCGTCATGAAGCGCATGGTTTCGTCGCGCTTTTCGGCCTGAAACACCGGGACGTTCTCCAGCATCAGCGTATGGAAACATTCGGCCAGAGCGAGGTAATCGGGCGCGCCCCGCGCCTCGCCGCAGAGCTGCGCGAAGTCGCACCAGCCGACCCCCTTTGCCGCGCGAGGGATGGTCAGGCTGCGGCCCTCCAGCGGCAAGGTCATGGGTTCCGGCGTTTCTCCGTGGGCGAGGCGGGTAAAGATTTGCTCCAGCTCGCGGGTCGCCTCCGGTCCCAACGGGTGGTAGTAGGCGGGTTCCCGGTTCCAGAGGCCATAGCGGTAATCCAGCAGGCCGCCGAGGCAGACGAGTTTCATGCGCTGCTTGATCAGCTCGATAAAGGGAAGGAATCGCTCGCGCTGGAGGCCATGGCGGTATAGCTCGTCGGGCGGCCAGTTGGAGGTCAGGACGATCCGGACTCCTGACGCGAACAGGCTTTCGAACAGACGCCCCAGAATCATCGCGTCGGCGATGTTGCCGACATGGAATTCATCGAATCCCAGAATGTCAATCTCGCTTGCCAGTCGCCGCGCCAGCTTTGCGACAACCGCGCCGGATTCTTCCTGTTTCTGGCGCATCTCGTGCAATCTTGCGTGAATTTCCAGCATAAAGGCATGGAAATGCACGCGACGCGCGCGGAGTTTGTCGCCGCCCTGCCCGTCCCTCAGCGACTCCATCAGGATATCCATCAGCGTCGATTTTCCGCGCCCCACCGAGCCGAAGAGGTAGAGGCCTGTCGGCGCGTTTTGAGCCTGAGGTGGCTTCTTCCAAGGCAAACAAAAACCAAATGGGATGCCCGCCTGCGCGGGCATGACAACACCTTTTTCGAGAGAGTCCGCAAAAACCTCCAACGCCTCGACGGCTTGCGCCTGCTCAGGGTCCGGCTTCAGGTCGCCGGAGGCCAATTTTGAGGCGTAAAGCGTTTGTATCGTTGGGATTGGCGGCATGGGTTGTATACTCATTCCACTTCAATAGTTTGGAACAATAGACATATCAGGCATGGAGCATAGTATTTTAAACTCTTTAATATTATCGACAACCTTGCAGATAGTTGAGATCTTCGGTTTCTAACCCTGCCCTTTCCGCGTCATGCCGGACTTGATCCGGCATCCAGCGCGCCGCGTCTGCGGCGCGGAAGAATCAAAATTCCACACTTGATCGCAAGTAGCGAAACAGTCATTTTTTCGCTCGCTACCGCTCGCAGATGGATGCCGGATCAAGTCCGGCATGACACGGAGAGAATGGTCATCAAAAATCGCAGTTTTTACCTCGGGGAGGCGTTGTAGCCTGCTTGCTGCCAAGGTGTGAAAAGACGGGCGGCGGGAGGTCCATATTTTCGCCGCAGGTCCCTGTTTGACGTGTGGGAGCAATTGTGTAGATTGCGGGGTGGTTTGGGTCCGGCGTTCAGCGCCGGGCTTGAGCTTATTTTACCGTATGAGGATAGTTATGGATTCAGCATCAATACCGCCTTCTTCCTTCGTTCCTACCGCGCCTGTGACGGGTCCCCTGATGAAAGGCAAGCGCGGGCTTGTGATGGGCGTTGCCAACGACCGTTCTATCGCTTGGGGCGTCGCGAGCGTTCTTGCGGCCCATGGGGCGGAGCTTGCCTTCACCTATCAGGGCGAGGCTTTGCAGAAGCGCGTCAAGCCATTGGCCGATTCGGTCGGCGCAACGATGGTGTTGCCGTGCGACGTGGCGGACGAAGAGAGCCTAGACGCCGTGTTCGCGGCGATCAGGGAGCAATGGGGCCGAATTGATTTCGTCGTGCACGCCATCGCCTACTCGGACAAAAGCGAACTGGACGGGCACTATGTCGACACGACACGCGCGAATTTTCTTAAGACGATGGATATATCCTGCTATTCATTTACGGCGGTCTGCCAGCGCGCCGTGCCGATGATGACGCAGGGCGGAAGCATGTTGACGCTTAGCTATCTTGGCGCCGAGCGCGTCATGCCGCACTACAACGTGATGGGCGTCGCCAAGGCCGCGCTGGAGGCTAGCGTGCGGTATCTCGCGGTCGATCTTGGCGTACGCCAGATCCGGGTTAACGCGATTTCGGCGGGGCCGATCAAGACGCTGGCGGCCAGCGGTATCGGCGATTTCCGCGCCATCCTTAAATGGAACGAGATTAACGCGCCGCTGAAGCGCAACGTGACGACGCTGGAAGTCGGGCACACGGCCTTGTCGCTGCTCAGCGATTTGGGCACGGGCGTTTCCGGCGAAGTCTTGCATGTCGATTCGGGCTATCACACCGTCGGCATGATCGCGGTGGACGAGAGGAAGGCGCTGGCCGAGATGTTCAACGGACTGAACGGCAACGCGGGATAGGGCTTCATGGCAGGCAACAGTTTCGGCACACTTTTCAGGTTCACGACTTGGGGCGAAAGCCACGGGCCTGCTATTGGCGTCGTGGTGGATGGCGCTCCTTCGCGGATTTCGTTAAGCGAAGCCGATATCCAGCCGTGGCTTGACAAGCGGCGTCCGGGACAATCGAAGTTCACGACGCAGCGGCAGGAAGCCGATCAAGTAAGAATTCTGTCCGGCGTGTTCGAAGGCCTGACGACGGGAACGCCGATCAGCATGATGATCGAGAACACCGATCAGCGCTCGAAAGACTATAGCGAGATCAAGGACACGTTTCGGCCCGGCCATGCCGACGTGACTTACTGGCAGAAATACGGGGTACGGGATTATCGCGGCGGCGGACGTTCTTCGGCGCGGGAAACGGCTTGCCGCGTCGCGGCGGGCGCGGTCGCGCGGAAGATTTTGGGCGACGGGATTCGCATTCGCGGCGCGCTCGTCGCGATGGGCGACATGGCGGTAGATAGGTCGCGATGGGACTGGGCGGAGGTCGAGCGCAATCCTTTGTTGTGTCCCGACGCGGGAGCTGTCGCGGCTTGGGAGGACTATCTGTCCGCCATCAGGAAGGACGGGACTTCCGTCGGCGCGATCGTCGAAGTCGTCGCCAGCGGCGTTCCGGCGGGTCTGGGCGATCCGGTCTACGACAAGCTTAGCAGCGACCTTGCCCGCGCGATGATGACGATCAACGCGGTCAAGGGCGTCGAGATCGGCGACGGATTCGGAGTCTGCCGCTTGCGTGGCGAGCAAAACGCCGATGAAATGCGGGCGGGTTCCGATGGCCAGCCCCAGTTTCAATCCAATCATGCGGGGGGCATTTTGGGCGGCATTTCGACTGGGCAGGATATCGTCGCGCGATTCGCGGTCAAGCCCGCCAGCTCGATCCTCGTTCCTCGCGCCAGCGTCGACGTTCACGGGCGCGACATCGACGTCGCGACTAAGGGCCGCCATGATCCCTGCGTTGGGATTCGCGCCGTTCCCGTGGGTGAAGCGATGATGGCCTGTGTGCTGGCGGATCACCTTTTGAGGGCGCGGTCGCTGCTGTAACCCGCCGCTCGCTCCTGCTGTCTTGCGCAACTTTAAATTGCGGTTTGATGCGGATTTGTTTATAATTGTAAGATTCGTATTGGATTGCATGGAAAGGCGGCCATGGAAAGACAAAGTTTGGCAAAGCCAGCGCAAGAAGATTGGTTTCATTGGGCCCGCGTGGTTCTGGACCGTTTGACGACCTGTGTCCATGTCTATAGCCACCCCCCCCACGAAGACGTGTTCATGGCCGAGCGTGAGCGGTTGGACAAGAACGCCAAAACGCTTTCGCTGTTGCGCCGCATTCACACGCTGACCGACGAGGCTGAGACGCCGACCGGGTCGCTTAAAGAAGTCGCGGATCATGATGAACGCGTGATCGCGGGGCTTTCGGTTCTGCTGCGCGAGACGCTGTCGCGCCTTCCCTCCCTTTCCAGCGATATGCAGTTTTTACTCAAGTCGCCTTGGTTCGACAGGTGCAACGGGCGGCTTGCCAGCGAGCTTTTCAGGGGGCCTATGGGGAACGAACCAGAGGGAATCGGAAGCGGATATCCGGAACATGGGCGCCTGCCTGAAGCGCTCGAAACCCTTCTTGAGCGGGAAGATACTGGCGATTATCGCCAGCCTCGCGCGGCGTTGCACAGGCACGGACAGGACGGATCCTTTGATCCAGCCGACGGACCTCTGCGCAGCGACGACGACATTCATCGTCGATGGACAGACAAGAACAGCCAGTATCTGCGATCAGCGGGACGGGTGGATTGATTCTCTGCGCCAGTTCATAATCTCTAGTTGCGGCTTTGGGTTTTCAGCGTTTTATGCCCTCCGCTTTCGAGGGGTGGCTTAGGGGTAGCGCACTCACGCACCATCACGCACGCCTTAAACTCCGGTTCTCGAAAACGCTGAAACTCCCCAGCCGCAGCGAGATTTTGAACGGCTCTCAGCCGCCGAGTTTTTCCTTCACCAGCGGGCCGACTTTGGCGAAGTCCATTTGTCCGGCGTAGTTCTTTTTCAGCTCGGCCATGACCTTGCCCATGTCCTTGATGCTGGCGGCTCCGATGGCGGTGACGGTTTTCGCGACGGCGTCCTTCATTTCCTGCTCGCTTAGCTGCTTGGGCAGGAAGCGCTCGATTACGGCGATTTCATCGCTCTCTTGCTTCACGAGATCTGCGCGATTGCCTTTTTGATAAAGCTCGATCGACTCGCGGCGCTGTTTGATCATGCCTTGCAGCATGCCGAGTATTTCGTCTTCAGAGATGCCTGCGTCGCCGATTTTTGGGCGCGCGTCGATGTCGCGTTTTTTGAGTTCCGCCATGACGAGTCGGACCGTGGCGACCACGCGCTCGTCCTTCTTGCGCATCGCGTCTTTGTAGGTGTCGGTGATTTGCGCGCGTAACATCGTTACTTGCTCCTGATTATGTAGGGAATATAAGCGTGGTAGGTTACGCCGACGGCGCGGCGATGACAAGATGGCCTATCGCGCGGATTTACTGG
>JBEOJY010000050.1:0-10945 GCA_040275305.1 Bdellovibrionales bacterium
CGCGACCCGGCACGGCCAGCTTGCTGGTCACCGAATATAACAAATACCTCATGGCAGTAGTCTGGCTGTGGCTGGCTGAGTACGCCAGAAAATGGGAGCTATAGACGACGCAGCCACGAGACCCTTCTTCAGGCTTGCGGCTTATTTTTCCTGCAATATACCCATCGCACTTCAAGAGTTGGCGAGTCATTTCCAAAAGACAGGCGCGACTCCCTCGCCCCCGTGAGGGGGAGAGGGCTGGGGTGAGGGGGAGAGTCTATCGCTTGAATCCAGACTCCACCCTCACCCCAAACCCCTCTCCCTCCCGTGGAGGGCGAGGGGCTTTGCGCCGCGCTTGCCTCGGAATCGTTCCCAACTCTTCAAGTGCGACAGATATATCAATGTATCTGCCTGTAGGTTGTTAGTATGGACTTGCGAAGACAATCGTTGCAACAAGGGCCGTCATTGCAAGGAGATTCCCGCCTTCGACCTTTGGGCTTCGGCGCGGCAAGGCGGCTCCTCGCGATGACTCCTCTTCTGTATGGTTTGTCTTCGCAAGTCTACAGAAGAGCTTGGAAGTTAGATATTATTGACGCAGTATCTCGGCCAGTCTGCTGGAAGTGATCCGGCCATCCTCCGTCACGTCAGGCCACACGCAAGGCAAGCGCACATGTCCCAAGCCATTACATATTTCAAGAAGCAAGAGCGAATCTACCCGCGCGAGGTTAAGGGCCGCTATCGGAAACTGAAGTGGATAGCGATGGGCATTCTGCTGTCTGTCTACTATCTCACGCCGTGGCTGCGCTGGAACCGGGGGCCTCAGGCGCCGGATCAAGCGATCCTGATCGACATGCCCGCGCGCAGGGCATGGTTTTTCGACATCGAGATCTGGCCGCAGGAGGTCTACTACATTGCGGGGATCTTGATCTTGTCCGCCGTGGGACTGTTTTTGGTCACGAGCCTGTTCGGGCGAGTCTGGTGCGGATACGCCTGTCCGCAAACGGTGTGGACCGATTTGTTCGTGCAGGTCGAGCGCTGGCTTCAAGGCGACCGCAACGCGCGCATCAAACGCGACAAAGGCCCTCTAACTCTCGATAAAGCGTGGCGCAAGACCGCGACCCATATCCTGTGGATTCTCATCGCCTTGTTAACTGGCGGAGCTTGGGTCTTTTACTTCAACGACGCGCCGACCTTGGCGGCCCAATTCATGCGCGGAGAGATTCCATTTGGAGTCGCCTGCTGGATCGGCGGATTGACGTTCGCGACCTACCTGATGGCAGGCTATGCGCGCGAGCAGGTCTGCACCTACATGTGTCCCTATGCGCGTTTCCAGTCCGCCATGTTTGATCGCGACACGCTGATCATAAGCTATGACGCGGCGCGCGGCGAACCGCGCGGGAGCCATAAGAAAGGCGAAACTTGGGAGGGCAGGGGCCATTGCGTCGATTGTAAGGAATGCGTGACCGTGTGCCCAACGGGCATAGACATTCGCGACGGTCTCCAGCTCCAGTGCATCGCCTGCGGTTTGTGCGTGGATGCCTGCAACGGCGTGATGGAACGTGTCGGCCTTCCGCGCGGCCTGATCCGCTACGATACCGAAGGAAACCAGATCGAACGCAGCCTCGCGCGCGCGGAAAGGAGGCCGTTTAGCGACCGACTGCGCGTGATACGTCCAAGGGCCGTATATTACGCGCTAATCCTTGCTGTTGTGGGCAGCGTCATGGCGCATAGCCTGCTGACCCGCGCGACCTTTGAACTGCACGTCCTGCACGACCGCAACCCGCTGGTCGTCCAGCTCTCGTCCGGCGCGGTGCGCAACAGCTACACGCTGAAAATACTCAACAAAGCGCATGATATAAGGCACTACGCGCTGACGGTCGAAGGCTTGCCTTACGAAGCGAAGATTGATGTCATCGGCGCGGGAGCGCCGGACCCTGTTGCGCTATCGGTTCCGCCGGATTCCATCGCGCAGTATCGCGTGACGATAACATTGCCGGAGGAACTGGCCAGACAGAATTCTCGCCGCGAGTTGGATATCTCGATCGCCGATCTCGCGACGATGAAAACCGCCCACGCGGCGTCCGTCTTTATAGCGAAGGAATAGCGACATGGTGAACGTGGTCGATCCAAGATCTTGCCGATGGGTTCCGTGGAGCATTGCGGGCGCATTCGCCCTGCTGACGGCGGTGCTGGGGTTAATGACGTATCTGTCCATTCATGATTTTCCCGGCCTATGGACGGAACACGCCTATGAAAAAGGTTTGGCTTACAACGCGGCGCTGAAGGCGGCATCGGCGCAGGACGCTTTGGGATGGAAAGGCGAGCTGACCGCAACGCCGGAGCAGGACCGGCAAATAGCAGTGAATTTCAAGCTAACAGCCTCCGAAGCGAAGCCGATTGAGGGAGCGCAGGTGAAGCTTTGGTTCGTGCGCCCTGCAAGCGCGGCCATGGACCGCGAAATCGCGCTGAAGCCGCTTGAAAACGGCCACTACGCGGCCTCGGCTACGCTTCCTGCCTCCGGCGTCTGGGATCTCAAAGTCTCCGCCGTCTACGCAGGCCAAAACTACCAACTCACAAAGCGCATCATGGTTCCTTGAGATGGATATGGATAAATCCGCCATGCCTTCCGAATCGCAACCCCCGATCACAGACCTGTCGCGCTTCGTCGAAATCGACAAGGACGGCATGCGCGCGCTGCAACTGATGGTCGGTGGAATCCGCTGCGCCTCCTGCGCGTTTCTAATTGAAAATACTCTGAACAAGGAACCAGATGTCAACGCGCGGGTCAATCTCACGTCGCGCAGGTTAACCGTGCGTTGGCGCGGAGAAGCGTCGCGAGGGGACGAACTTGCGCAAATAGTCGCAGCGCTTGGCTACAAAGTCACGCCGTTCGACGCGAAGACTCTGAAAAACGACGACCGGAGCGAAGAAACTTTTCTGCTGCGCTGCCTCGCGGTGTCCGGCTTTGCGACCGGCAACATCATGCTGCTCTCGGTCGCTTTGTGGTCCGCGACGGAAAAGACCATGGGCATCTCCACCCGCGACCTCATGCACGCGCTGCAGGCGCTCATCGCCATCCCGACGACGATCTATGCGGGCCGCCCGTTCTTCCGTCCGGCTTGGGAAGCCTTGCGCCATGGGCGCACGAACATGGATGTTCCGATTTCCGTCGCGCTCGTTCTCACGACGGCCATGAGCGTGTTTGAAGGAACGCAACACGGGACTTATGCCTACTTCGACTCCGTCGTGATGCTTCTGTTCCTCCTGTTGATCGGACGCTGGCTCGACCGCCGCACGCGTGGCCGCGCAAAAGCCGCTGCCGAGAATCTGTTGATGATGATGGCGGGAACCGCGACGATCCGCTCCGAAGACGGAAAATCGCGCCTGATCCCGATCCGCGAGCTGCAATCCGGAATGCTGCTGCTCGTCGCCATGGGCGAGAAGATCGCCGCCGACGGCGTGGTGGAGAAAGGCCGCTCCGAAATCGACCCAAGTTTCATCACAGGCGAAACGCTGACGCAGCCAGTGCAGGAAGGTTCCGCCGTCTATGGCGGCATGGTGAACTTGCTCGCGCCAATGGAAATCAGGATCACGGCGGCGAGCGGGAAAAGCCTGCTGGGCGAAGTTATCAAGTTGATGGAAAAGGCCGAGCAGGGCCACGCGCGCTATGTCCGTCTCGCCGACCGCGTCGCGCGGTATTACACGCCTGTTGTGCATATTCTTGCGCTTGGAACCTTCCTCATCTGGCGCTTTGCTCTGGGCGGAGATTGGCAACAGGCCTTGCTGAACGCGATGACGGTGCTCATCATCACCTGTCCCTGCGCCTTGGGCCTCGCGGTCCCCGCCGTTCAGGTCTTGGCGAGCGGTCACTTGTTCAAGCGCGGTATGTTGCTGAAGTCCGCCGACGCTCTGGAAAAACTCGCCGCCGTCGATGCCATTGTGTTCGACAAAACGGGAACCCTCACGCGCGGAACTCCGCGCCTCGTCAATCCCGCCGAAATCGGCGCGCGCAACATGCAAGTTGCCGCGTCCATGGCGGCCTACAGCCGCCATCCGCTGGCGAAATGCCTGCATGGCATGTATGGCGGAAAGTTCCTGCCCATGACGGTCAAGGAAACCCCCGGCGAAGGACTGGAGGCGCGACTTGAGGACGGCAAAATCATTCGTCTCGGTAAACGCGAATGGGCCACGCCGCAAAGGCAAGCCACGGAGGGCGGAATGGAACTCTGGCTTGCTATCGAAGATGCGCAGCCAGTTCGCTTTGCCTTCGAAGACGATCTGCGCGCGGACTCGCGCGAAGTCATCGCGGCGTTGAAAAAGCAGGGTTATATGCTGACGCTCCTGTCGGGCGACCGCGAAGACGTCGCGCAGGCCGTGGCGAAGGAATTGGGCATAGAAGACGTTCGCGCCCGCGTCACGCCGCTTGACAAGAACAACGCCATAGAATCTCTGCGCAAGCAGGGCAAGCGCGTCCTGATGGTCGGCGACGGCCTCAACGACGCCCCGGCGCTCGCGGCGGCGGATGTGTCGATGTCGCCGTCCTCCGCGCTCGATATCACGCAGAACGCCGCCGATATCGTCTTTCAGGGCGATAAGCTTATGCCTGTCGCCGAAGCGCTCGCGACAGCCAAACGCGCGCACCGCTTGGTGAAGGAAAACTTCGCGCTCTCGCTGCTCTACAACCTTCTGGCCGTGCCTCTGGCCATGGTCGGTCTGGTGACGCCGCTGATCGCCGCCATCGCCATGTCGTCCTCGTCGATCCTCGTCGTCGCCAACGCGCAAAGGGTCGCGAGAAAACAGCGCAAGCCTTTGTGAAAACAAGCTAGGCTATTTCAGCAAGGACGGCGAGATTCCCTCCCCGCAAGGGGGAGGGAATCAGGCTGTCCTTCTCGCAACAACCTCCCTCATCTTGAGAGTTACGAGAAAACAGCGCAAGCCGTAAGCGGCTACATCAGAATTTCCTCCGGATGCGGATGGCTAAGAAATTCCAAATGCGACATGGAGTAGCCGTAAGCGCCCGCATAGGAAAAGACCGCGATATCTCCGATCTCGGCATGCGCGATGTAAATGTCGCCATGCGCGAGGCGGTCGGCGGTGTTGCATAACGGCCCGCCGATAAAGGCGGATTCGTCATGCACACATTCCTGTCCGTCGAACGCCTTGAGCCTGCGCATCGGCAGGACCGTCAGCGGATGGTTTTCGACCGCCGCCGGACGCCGGAAATGATGCGAGCCGCCCGCGCAGATGATCTGCTTTTTGCCGAGGCTCGTCTTGATGTCGAGGATTTCCGTGCAGTACCAACCCGCCTCGGCGCAGAGATAACGCCCCAGTTCAATCACGAATTGCCTGTCGCCATATCCGTAAGACTCCGTGAGCTTGCTTAATTCTCGCGCATAAGTTTCAAGCGAGAATGTCTCGCCAGTCTGCGCGTAATCAATCCCGAACCCGCCGCCGAAATCAATCGTCGAGCACCGGACCCCAGAATAAGAACTCTCGATCTTCTGAGCCATCGCGAACACCCTCGCGCAGTTCTCGATCAAAGTTTCGGCCTTCAAAATGCCCGAGGCCGCATACACATGCAACCCGCGAAAACACAAATGAGGCATCGCCAGAATCTGAGGTAAAATCGCGGGCAACAGCGATTCGTCGATCCCCAGCTTGCACGAGTCGCCGGAGAACGTCACTTTAGAACCCGCCATGTGGAAATTCGGGTTGACGCGAACAAGAACGTCCTGCTTGCGCCCAAGCTCCCCGCAAATCCGGTTAAGCCGATGGGCCTCGGTAAGCGAATCCAGATGCACCATATGAAGGCCGTTCTCGACGCTCCAACCCAGCTCGTCTTCGGTCTTGCCCGGGCTGGTGAAAATCAGCTCGCTACCCTTAAAGCCAGCCGCCAGCGCCTTCTTGCCTTCGCCCATGCTGGCGATTTCAATGCCGTCCAACGCCGAATCCCGCGCCGCCTTCAAGAACGCCGGGTGCGGGTTCGGCTTCATCGCGAAATAAACCGCCACGTTCGCGGGCAAGGCGCTTCTGAGCAGAGCGATCTTCCCACGCATGACGGAGGTGTCATACACATAGAAGCTGCGTCCATTCCGCCCCTTGGCATGCCGGGTAATGGCGTCGATGACAGAAACGGGCAAGTCCATAAGTAATCCTTGAATTGCAATAAGACCGGAAGCAAACATACGTCTTATAGCCGGAGAAGCAGGCCATGGACAATGCCCGTCCAGAAACCTTCATCCGGCTTGCCGATAACCCCCCCCATGTTAGGATAACCGGAATTCCTGATTTCACCCTTGAATAAGAAAAACGCATCCCCATGACCGTCATCCTTCAAAACGACTTGTCCGACCTTTTTGCAAGCCATGAAAGACTACAGAGGGGAGAATCCGGAGGTAAGCGACTGGATCTCTCCCTGCAAACCGGACACGAGCTTGATTTCTCCCACCGCGACCTCACGGGCGCGGAATTTGTCGGAGCCTTCCTGAATCACAGCAACTTCGAGCATGCGTGTTTGCGGCAGGCGAACTTCTTCGGCGCGACGTTAAGCAACAGCAATTTTCTCGAAGCGGATCTCAGCAAAGCCGACATGCGCGGAGCGCAAATGCAAGGGGTGAATTTCACCAACGCCGTCATGAATGATGCCAATCTTGCGGATGGATCCTTGCTGCGTCAGGGCCTCAGCGGCGAAATCAATCCCGTCCACAACATTGATGCCAAGCGCAGACTCTACGAAGCCGTGTTCAAGAACGCGCAGGCGCAACGCGCGAAATTCTCCAGCGCGATTACGCTCTCGACCGATCTCAGCCTCGTGAACTTCAAGGGCGCGAAGCTGATGGGCGTGAATTTTACCAACAGCAACCTTCACGGCGCGACGTTCGAGAATGCCGATCTTCGCGGCTGCAATTTCACCAATGCGAACATGAACGCCGTCATTTTGCTTCATGCCAATCTCGACGGCGCGACCTTCGAAGGCGCGGATCTGACGGCAAGCGTCGTGCATTTCGAAGAAGCGGACAAAGGCGCTTTCTCGCACGCCAGAATGACGAAGTCAGTGGACAGCCTTGCCTACAGCATCAAGGAAATCATCGCCAATCACCGCATTTGGGTCAACACGATGGGCGCGGAAGGCATTCGCGCGGACTTGGAGGGACTGGACCTCTCGCATGTCCTGCTCAACGGCGTGCAGTTTCAGGCCGCAAGCCTGAAACGGGCCTTGCTGGTGGGATCTTCGTTTAACAATGCCGTTTTTACCATGGCCGATCTCTCGGCATGCAATGCGCGGGAAGCCCAATTTCTGAAGGCGGATTGCCGTGGCACCAACTTCAGCCTGTCGTGTCTGGAACAAGCGGATTTTCAGTACGCGGACTGCTCCCCCATGCTGATCACAAGCCATCTCAGCCCCAAGCGGTGGCCCACGAATTTCGCGGGCGCGAATTTGCAGCGGGCGAACTTCCGAGGCGCGAATTTAGAAGAAGTGCATTTTGACAATGCCTCGCTTGCGCAAGCTGACTTGCGTGAGGCCAACCTGCGCGGAGCCTCGCTGCTCGACGCCAACCTGACAGGCGCGGATATGCGCGGCGCGAACCTTGAAAAAGCCGACCTGCGCGGCGCGGTGGGGGCGAAATAAGAAGCATACCCATCGCGCTTGAAGAGTTGGTGAGCCATGGCCACAAGACAGGCGCGACTCCCTCGCCCCCGTGAGGGGGAGAGTCTATCGCTTGGAATCCAGACTCCACCCTCACCCCAAACCCCTCTCCCTCTTGTGGAGGGCGAGGGGCTTTGCAGCGCGCTTGTCTCAGAATCGTTCCCAACTCTTCAAGCGCGACAGGTATAGCTTACACAACCATTCCGATATCTTTGAGCTGCAACAGCAACTCGCCCGCGTTTTGCGCCGCGCGGGTTTTAATCAACGCCGAAATCCGCGCGTCGAGGGTCGAGAAACATTTGCGAAATTTCCATTCGCGCACGTCTTCCTTGGTCGCCGATAAAGGATCGTCCACCGCCCAATGCACGCGCACAGGCTTGCCGGGCCAGTCGGGACACTCCTGTCGCGCGGCCTCTGACAAGGTCACGATCACGCCAATCGGCATGAAGGATGCCGAGGCGTAATAGTCCTGCCACGCTTTGGGATGCAGTCCAGCGAGCGAAACCCCCTCGGACGCGAGCAGGGCCAGAGTATGTTTGTGCGCCTCGCGTGCCGGAGCCATTCCCGCGCTCCGGGCCAAGAACCGCCCGCCACGTACGCCCGCCCGCTCGCGCAGCAAAGCTTCCGCCACGATGCTGCGCGCGGCGTTGCCGGTCGATAAAAAAAGCACAGTCAGCGGTTGGTCGTTGGGCATTTATTAATCTTTGGGAGGGGCATCATCGAATCAGACGCGGCTAGTCCCCAAGTCTTAGGACGCATGGATTCCCAAGGTCAATCGCACGAATCTTGAAAAGCAGGCTTGACCAATGACTGTTCCCGCCTGTCTCGTTTTAGCCACGCGAACCCTTGCAAGGCTGTCTCACGTCCGGAACGCAAAGTGGACAAAACTTGACACCAGCCCCTGCTGCGGCTTAAATGCCATCCCTTCCGTAGCGGCAGCGTAGCTCAGCGGTAGAGCAGGGGAATCATAATCCCTTGGTCGGGGGTTCAAATCCCTCCGCTGCTACCAATTTACGATTGGAAGACTTCCAAGAACATCCAAAAATACCTTAAAAAGCCAGCACTTAGCTGGCTTTTTTGTTTTATGCTGTCCGGCGGCATCTATGGACAGCCAGACATTTTAGGGGCATGCTACGGGGCATGAATTCCTGACCCCAAACGGCATGCCCCTAAAATGTCAAAAATCACCGTCCCTCTAACAGAAAAGAAGTGCCAAAGCGCCAAACATACCGAGGGCGGAAAGAACCGCCTGTTCGATGGAGGAGGCCTTTATCTGGAGCTTATGCCGACCGGAAGCAAGATTTGGAGGCATAAATTTACGCGACCCAATGGAGCCGAGAACCGGCTGACTTACGGGCCGTATCCTGAAATTGGAATTCTGGAGGCCCGAAAGAAGCGGGAGGTCACGCGCGAGCTTCTGCGCGAAGGGAAAGACCCGGCAGTCTTGCGCGAGTTGGGGAGAAGCAAATCCACCCAGAGCGCCAATGACACATTTGAGCGGATCGCCCGCGAATGGTACGACCTGAATAAGCCCAAATGGGTAGCGCGTCATTCCCAGAACATCCTGGCCAGATTGGAAAAGGACATTTTTACCGAGATTGGTCAGTTACCTGTCTCAGACATCAGCCACCCGATAATGTTGGCAACAATTCGCAAGATTGAGACGAGAGGTGCTTTTGATATCGCTCGGCGTACTTTGCAGCTGTCTCGACAAGTCTTTGACTATGCCATCATTACGCAACGCGCCCAGATCAATCCGTGCATAGCGTTGAACAAGGTGCTCAAACCATACAAAAAAGGGCATTTCCCTTCAATCGCGCCAAAGGAAATCCCCCAATTTCTGGCAGCGCTCAATGGGCCGGATGCGCGACTTCACAAGCTGACGCGACTGGCGACGAATTTATTGATGCTAACCTTTGTTCGTACTGGTGAGCTGATAAAATCAACATGGGATGAGTACGATTTTGAAAAAGCTCAATGGGTTATTGCCTCAGAGCGCATGAAAATGGGGCGCGACCATATAGTCCCGTTATCAAGACAAGCGATGGACATTCTCCATGAAATAAAAAAGCTCGTCGGGAACAGCCCCTATGTTCTCCCCAGCATTGCAAAACCCAAAAAGCATATGAGCGAATGCACGATTTTGAACGCGATCAAACGCATTGGTTACAAAGGCCACATGACCGGCCACGGGTTTCGCTCACTGGCAATGACAACCTTGAAAGAGGAAGTCGGCTATTCGCACGAGATCGTTGATCGTCAGTTAGCCCATGCTCCCGGGGACAAACTTGGCCGCGCGTATGACCGGACCGAATATCTCAAGGAGCGCAGAAAGATGATGCAGGATTGGGCAGATTACCTCGATAAAGTTGGCGGCAAAAAATCGGCCAACTAACTCGAACTATTTGCCACCAACCAATTCTTTGTATCCTCGCTCAACCATCCAGTGGGCGCGGGTCATGTGGGTTTCCCAGCAGCGGCGTGTGCGGTCTGGTTCAGCGTCTGGGTCACGATGCAGGACTATACGGGAGACTTCACACCAGTCGGCCCCTTCCGCTTCGGCGTCAAGCAGGCGTGCGTAGGTAATGAAATGCGCTTTGTCGTAGGGCGTGAGAGTGTCGCCATGTGGCGCTTCGTCGGCGACATCGGGGTTGAGGGTGGGTTGGGACACGCAAAAACTCCTGTGCAGGGGGCGCAGTGTTGAACATCTCAAGCTTGACGAGGGGAGCTATACACCTTACCGTCACGTATGCCAAAGCCCAACAAACCAGCAAAGACCTGAATAATAATAACCTTGCTGAAATTTCCCCTTGACAATATGTGTAGTATCCCATATTGACGGCGTTACGCCATGTTGCGCCCTTATTGGATCAATCGTTACGAATTGCGCACATGTGCTGAGTCTCTCATGCGGCTTTGGGCTGCTTTTTTGTCTGCATGGTCTTGAATAACACAATCGCATGATGGCGTTCCGTCTGGTGCGCCAAAAGGGCAAGACAGGCTTTTAAGAGTTAGCGCCACATTTTCCACATAGCTCAATAAACTTGTTGAACCGCGCCGATTTAACGGCTTGCGGTAGAAGGATGTGCATGCCTGAAAAGACGCATTTCGGTGCTGTTCGGCGCCCAGACTGGCGTAATGCTGAAGATTATCGCCACATGCTCGACTACGATGCGACAAGTTGGGCCGGGGAGTGGCTGCGCCGCAATCCGGAGTTTCTGGCCGATCTGGAAGCGGACTCCTGTCTTGCGTATACGGGGGCTGTTCCCGCAGAGGGCGGCGTGCAAGCCGTGACTTGCATGGAATGTTGCCTCTTAT
>JBEOJY010000051.1:0-29590 GCA_040275305.1 Bdellovibrionales bacterium
TCCGTACTCAGTTAGGGACCTTATATCACTGGTCTAAATTTTGGGGAGCAGCTCACACCTATAAATATTTTGTAATTTCTTTGAATTTAGCAAGCGACCTTTGATCGCTCCTTGTGTCCTTTTTTGTTTGGCTGAGCGTATCTTCAAGACAATGGTCGATATGATCTTGAATCAGCGCGCGTTTGGCTTGGCAAACAGCTTTCTCAATAGCGTGAAGCTGCTGCGCGAGTTCGAGGCATTCCCGCTCATCTTCAATCATCGCAATGACGCTTTTAAGATGTCCATGAATACGTTTTAGGCGTTTGACAACCGCGGGATGGGTGTGATGCGCGTGGTTGCTCATGATGAAATCATATCGTCCCAGATGGTATAAATAGAACTTATTTAGATGCCTTTTTGGCAAACCACGCGAGATCGGCGATGGCTTCTTTGTAGTATTTATGATGATCGGCTGCGTTAGGCATTGAAGCCGTTCTATCGGCAAACTCGACCAGAACAGGATGCTGCTTTTTGGCAAAAGACAGGATGTCATAAATCTTATTCATCAACAGAAATGTCGAAAAACGGACAACAAACCTCCCCGTTGGGTTGAGCGCCGTCTTCGCCAAGAATTCCATCAACGGCGCGTGTACTTTTAGCAGTCCTTGCGCATAGGCATCCAACACGGAGGCATGCTTCATAAGACCTTCCCGTTCACGATCGAAATCCGTTCTATCAACAATCTTCCCGTTTTTGTAAACCACAGGGGCGGTCTCGGACATATCACACAGCCAGTTTTTGCGCGGCACAAGGACATCAGACTGCGCATCCTCATTTCGATAAGGATAAAAAGGCATCGTCCGGCATCTCATTGGTTTGCGATCATGGATGGAGCAAAGGTTGTCGGGCGCTAACGCTGGGCATGCCATACTAGGTGGGATATAAGCGGTCGGAGCGATCAGAACCGCAACGGTCTTCCCTTTAGCAATTTGCACGATTGTGCCGAGTCGAGAGGTTAATTGAAAAACCTTCGTCCCTTGTTGTACCGGCGTCCAGACCATGGCTAAAGGAAAGCGATCGGCGTTTGCAAGCGCATCATCTAATGTTAGGGGGATTTCTCCATAACAGCATTTGCCGCAGGCTGTGCAACGAAATCTTTGCTCTATCATCTCAACCGCAGCATTTTTTATACTTCTTTTGCGACCCACAAGGGCATGGATCGTTTCTGCCGACTTGATGGCTGTTTACGACAGGCATTTTCTTGGGATTTATTTCATAGTCACAATACACCCATTCGCCGTTGATTCGACAAAAGCTGGCCAGCTCGTGTTGGCGGAGAGTCTGGTTCTGATACTTATAATGGGTCATAAACTCCACTTGACCCGTCTCATCGTCCATACCACCGTCAACCGTGCGTAATATTTCCAGACCGATCCATTCCGCTTCATCTGCATAACGCTCTGCATCAAGACGATTAAATTCTTTTCGCAATTTCTCTGTGCAGGTTTTTTCCACATAGTCTATATTTTTTGTTGCATAGGCAGCGTAGCGCGCGCGCATCAGCGCAAGCGCCGTTGGCGCAGGCTTTCCTGCATGAAGAGGAACGCAGCAATCTTCTGATTTTATGTTGGAGCCGCACACACACAGTGACATGAAACCTCACACCGTTACTCTTAAATATGATTGTCATCCAAGCCGAGCTTTTTCGGATTCGCGTATGGTAATGCAAGAGGTCTAATTCAGAAATAGCCTTCCTGGCCAACCAAAGAAAGCGGATGAACAGGCTCCGGCTTCCTATAGACGCTCATTAAAAATTCTGTAGCAGGCGTTCAAGGTAATCGCGTTCGTCTTGAGGGCGCGATCTATCGTTGGCACGACGTTGAAGTTCGTCAAGAATTTGCCTGACACGCCTGATTTCCTGTTTGTCCGGGAGCGCCACGTTCTGGCCCGGCGATACGAGGCTTCCGTAATTACGCTCGAGGAAATTGTCCGGTCCCGGCAAGAGAAATAGGTTCTGGCTTAGATTGTCGATCATATTTTCTTCCGCATCCTGCAGGGCTTTTAGCGCATCGTTTTGATGCTGCATGGCCGATTTTCCGGCAGCGGAGCGTAGAGACTGGGCGGCGGCGCGCATTTCCTGCTCGGCATCCGAGAGGTTGTCGGGCACGTCGTTCTGGCTGTGGGTTCCCGCTAGGCCGTCAAGCATGGCCTTCATGCGCTGGGCAAGTTCGCCTTGCTCGCCCGCGAGCGCGCGCAGGGTCTTTTCTCCGTCATGCTTCGCTTCGTTGCCGTCGGAAGACTTATAAGTCTTGTCAAGCATCTGTTTCTGGTCGCGCACCAGCGTTCTGAGGTCCTTGAGCTTCTCTAGCGCCTGACGCTGCGCTGCGCTCAGTTGCGGCCTGTCCTTGCGTAGATTTTCCAGCGCCTGTTGCAATTGCGCGAGTTGTTCTAGCGCCTTTTCTCGATCGCCGGATTCCGCCAGCGCCTGCAGCTGCGCAAGCATCCGGTTGAGATCGTCGGGCGTGTAGGCCTTCGTTGCGGCCTGAGATCCGACCCAACGGCTGAGATCCTCGGTCGGGCCGGGACGCGCCGTCATCTGCGCCGACAAATCCTGCAGGTATTGCCCCAAGGTTTGGCGCAATCGCTCGATCAGGCGATGCACGTCGCCTGGACCCGCCTTGCGATCCAGCGCATCGGCGAGGTCTTTTTGCGCTTGCCGCAGCGCTTTTTCCGCAGAGCCAACCGCGCCGTCCTCGATGCGGATCGCCAGAGGCCACATCAGGTCGATGACGGAGCCCGTCGCGTTATGATTTCGGTCAAGCACGATACGCACCGCGCCGGCGCGAAGCCCCATCAACACAAGTTCGTCACCACGGAATCCGGCAGGCTTGCGGGCGATCCCGGCCATCACGTTGGCGGCTTCGTTGCGCACGTTCTCCTCATCAGGATTATGCAGGAGTTTATGGCGCTCTTCGATGACGGCTTGCGCGAGAGGGTGCAGGAAAAGTCTTTCAGGCAAAGTGTAAGTGATGCTTTCGCTCTCGGCGCGGTGGCCCACATTGTCTGTCGCGACAAGCGTTAACTGCACAGGAAGGCCAGCCCATGGCAGCGAGGTGATATCTTCGTAGACGATGCGATGGACATTCTTCGCGTTGGGGGACGCCAGTTCTATTTCCATCGGCTCGTTGCGCGCGCCGGGCAGCAGCTGGCGCGGCGTGACGCGCAGCAAGAGGGATTCGACGCCGTAATCGTCGCTCGCGTCAATCGAAAAGCGGAGGCTTTTGCGCGACGTGACGGTTGGCGTTTCGTTCAGCTTGACTTGCGGCGGCAGGTCTTTCACTACGCGCACGGGCCACGAGGCCAGAGTCCACCAGCCGCTTCGTATCGTGATTCGTCCGCTTTGGCGAAGCGGCGCGGTCGCTTCGGCCTCTTTTCCTTCCTTATCAGTCTTGTCGGCTGCGAAGGGCAGGCGGTTGCCTTCTAAATCTAGCGTTAAATTGCTTGCCGCGACGCCGGAGACATGCGCCGTTATGATGCTGCCTTCCGGCACGCTTATGGGGGCGTTCGAAGGCTGACGCTTCGCGTTGGCCAACGGCTGCGTCTCACTGGATGACGCGGCCAACACAACTGGAGCCATTCCGGTATATTCCGGCGGCGAGAGCCAAACATCAAGCGCCAGCCGCGGCGGCGTCTTTAATCCTTCAATAGCCGGATTGATGGCGGCTGACAGGGAACTTCCCAGCGTGTGACGGCCTGCAATGGCGCTGATGACGAGCAGGACAAGCGCGACGTAACGCAGGGCGTAGGGATCGCGTAGGCCAAGAGCCTTCGTCCAGCGCGGCCATTTGAGCTTTTTCGTTTGCGTCTTAGCCTGAGCGACGTGGGCTTTCCATAAGGCAATTTGTTCCGTGGAGGCGGTTTTATCCGGGGCGACGGCGGGATGGTCGCGCAAAGTCTCCAGCGGCCTATGCTGCAATTCCGAAGCCTGCTCCACGCGGCGGCGCGCGGCAAATTTCGAGAAGGGCCTCCAGTTCGCGCAGGCTCGTCCAATTTCGGAAAACAGGAGGGCTGTGAGAAACACCAATGACAGAATATGCGCCCAAGCGGGAAAGATGGCGAAGACGCCCAGCCATGCGGCGGCTGTGAAGCCGACAAGCAGCAGAATAGGGTGCGCGAAAAAGCGCAAGACGCGCTCGATCGCTGTCATGGCGAAGGCCAGCGCGACGCGCGGCGACGGTGAACTCATCCATTCGCGCATGCGACGTCGCAGTCCTGTCAGTCGTCTAGCGGCCATGGGGAAGGATTCTCCCTTTGCGTTTGTTTCTTCTTACACGCAATTCAAGCGGAGGCATTCAAAAAAATGAGGGGCGTTGTCTGCTTTTGATCGCAGGGGGCTTGGCCGACGGCGGGGGAACGGTTCCCGCAGGATCGGTTGCAGCGTCCGGATAGGCTCTGGGGAAGCGGTCTTCCACCACATCCGGCGGGGGATCGACCATGCCCGGCTTCTTGCCGCAAGCGGAGAGGGTGGCCAACAAGATTAGGCCAACCAAAAGTAGCATCGGGGCTGTGTGTACGGGCTTTGGCATCTGACAGCATACGCAGAAAAATGGTGGGCGATCACGGGCTCGAACCGTGGACCCGGTGATTAAGAGTCACCTGCTCTACCAACTGAGCTAATCGCCCACACCATCAAGACTTCTACCCATTTGCTTTGTGCGCCTACGCGCACGGGCAACTGAGCTAATCACCCGCACCATACACAATGTCCCGCTATAGGAAAGCAGGAAAGGCGCATTCTATAACGTCTATGAACCGTTTTCGCAAGGGGTTATTGTCGTTATTCGCCGCCCTATGCCAGCAAATCCGGCGGGAGGGCTTCTTTGGCCAGTTTTTGCGCGGCGTCGGCAAGGGACATAAACTCCTGAGCCTCGCCGCCAAGACGGCGGAGGGCCACGGTTTTCTGTTCGGCCTCCTTGCGGCCAACGACCAGCAATAGTGGCACTTTTTGCAGGCTGTGGTCGCGCACCTTGGCGTTGATCTTTTCAGGGCGGGTATCCAGCTCGACGCGCAAGCCTGCCTTGGAAAGCGTTTGATACACTTCGTCGGCGTACCCATCCGCGTCGTTCGTGATCGTCGCCACGACCGCATGAATCGGCGCGAGCCACAGGGGGAACTTGCCCATGTAGTTCTCGATCAGGATGCCGATGAAGCGGTGCAACGAGCCGAGCACCGCGCGATGCAGCATGACGGGACGATGCTTCTGCCCGTCCTCGCCGACATAGGAGGCGTCGAGACGCTCCGGCATGTTGAAATCGACCTGCAGCGTTCCGCATTGCCATTCGCGGCCAATCGCGTCGCGCAGGTAGAATTCGATCTTGGGCCCGTAGAACGCTCCGTCGCCTTTGTTAAGGTCGTAGTCAAGCTTCGCGCCTTTCAAAGCCTCGTGCAGCGCCGTTTCTGCCTTATCCCAATTCGCGTCGGAGCCGACGCGCTTTTCGGGACGGTCGGCCAGACGCACACGCGCGACTTCAAAGCCCAACTCTCCGTACATGGAGCGCAGCAACTCGCAGAAGGCAAGACTTTCGCTCTGGATCTGGTCTTCGGTGCAGAAAATGTGCGCGTCGTCCTGCACGAATTGCCGCACGCGGATCAGGCCATGCATCGCGCCGTGCGCTTCGTTGCGGTGGCAGTTACCGAATTCGGCCATGCGCAGCGGCAGGTCGCGGTAGCTCTTGATGCCTTGTTTGAAAACCTGAATATGTCCGGGGCAGTTCATCGGCTTGACGCCGATCATCTGCGGGTCTTCGGGCTTGTTCTCATTTTTAACCGCGAGCTTGAACATGTTGTCGCCGTATACGTCCCAGTGGCCGGAGGCCTTGAACAGGGAGCTGTCGTAAAGCTGCGGCGTATGGACTTCGACATAGTCCGCTTTTGCGATGCGGCGGCGAACATAGTTTTCGAGCGCTCGGTAGAGCGTCCAGCCCTTGGGATGCCAGAAGACGCTGCCAGCGGCTTCGTCCTGCATATGGAAAAGGTCGAGTTCCTTGCCAATTTTGCGATGGTCGCGCTTCTCTGCCTCTTCGATCTGGGTGAGATAGGCTTGAAGCTCTTTCTCGTCGCGCCACGCCGTGCCATAGATGCGTTGCAACATGGCGTTGCGGTGATCGCCGCGCCAGTAGGCTCCGGCCACTTTGAGAAGCTTGAAGGCAGTGCCGACCTTGCCGATCGAGGGGAGATGCGGGCCACGGCACAGGTCTTTCCACGTCCCTTGGCTGTAGATTGAGATGGTTTCGCTTTCCGGCAAATCGCGGATCAGCTCGACCTTGTAGTGCTCGCCTTTGCTTTCAAAGTAGGCTATCGCGTCGGCGCGGCTCACTTCCTCGCGGACTAACGCGGCGTCGCGGGCGACGATCTCCTTCATCTTCGCTTCGATCTTTGGGAAGTCTTCGGGGCTGAAGGGTTCGGCGCGGGCGAAGTCGTAATAAAAGCCGTTTTCGATGGTCG
Source organism: Bdellovibrionales bacterium (assembly GCA_040275305.1). Classification (GTDB taxonomy): domain Bacteria; phylum Pseudomonadota; class Alphaproteobacteria; order UBA9219; family UBA9219; genus JBEOJY01. The sequence continues at coordinate 6,484 of JBEOJY010000051.1, forward strand.
GGCCGATGGTGACCTGCGTGCCGGGAAACAGCTCCTGCACCGCTTCGGCCAGCACATGCGCGGCATCGTGGCGGATCAGATCCAGCGCTTCGACGGACTTCTTGGTCACGATCTCGATCTTGGCATCCTGAGCGATGGGCTGCATCAGGTCGCGCAGCTTGCCATCCATCTTCACGGCTAGCGCAGCCATTGCCAGCCCTCGGCCAATGCTTAACGCCACGTCCGCGCCCGTCATGGGGCCGGGATATTGCTTAACCGTTCCATCTGGCAAAGTCAGGCTGATCGGGCCTGTGGGGGCAAGGGCTGGGGCGGAGGCGGAGGGGGCGTTGGATGTATTTTGCATAGCATATTGATAACAAAGGGAATCAGCTTGCGCAATGCCCTGATTGGTGGATCAATGTTTCCGCTTGCGCATGCAACGAAAGTAATAAAGTCACATGAGGCAGGTTGATATACTCATTGCAAGTTATGATTTTGGAAAATGTTGCAGCAAAACAAGCGTCACACCCGCGCAGGGGGGTGTGACGCTGCGCTATCGGGCGCTTTTTGCCAACTCTTTCACTTTTATGAGTATACTATGATGACGCGCAGGAAGTTTTTACTTGCAGCAGCAGCTTGGGCGTTGCCCTCTGGCATTCCAAGGGTTTCCGTGAGCGGAAATGCCGCGAGCGCTTCTTACGTCAAGCCGATTCCCATTGATGTGCCGTGGCGTTCCGTCATTCATCTTACCATCGCCGACACTGTCTTGAAACGCCACATTACAGGCTTTCTTGATCTGTTCGAGCGGTCGGTTTTCTCGACTTTGTATTTCGACAGCGCGACCAAATCATCTGCCCCTCAGCAAGTTAACGGTCAGGATTACTTGAAAACTATTCGCGATATTTTTTCAGGGTATCGACGCGACGGGTTCGATTTTGTGGCGTTTATGAGGAAGTCTCCTCAGTTTGCCCGCGAAAGCGACTTGTCGGAAGACAAGCTTAATGTCGTTGGGCATCGTCGAGCGTATGACAACAAAGACGTATTGAATGGGTGCGCCACTTTTTTTGCCAGCTATGGCACCCATGTTTCGCCCGTCGCCATCCTGATGGGGCAGGATTATTTATCCGGCATCAAGTGTCTTGGAATCGATAACAAATATTACCCAGAATCCGTTGACGCCGTAATGGCGCACGAGTTGACGCACGTAGAGCGCTTAAGCATGGACGAAAAGTTTCCTATTAGGGCCGGAGGCATCGTCGGGGCGGCTTTGGGGGGTATGCAGCGTCATTCCGTAAGCCCCTATGGGTGGTTCAGTCGGAACGGCAATGGCGGGTATGTCACCCTCTACGACAAGCAGGTTGCGCGTCCGGTCAATGCGAACGTTGTTCTTCGCAGGCAAGCGGCGGCTCCTTGAAAACGCGCATGAAAAACGTGATTGCCTATTATTTAGGCACATGTTAGTTTGCGCACATGCTTGATATTGCTTCTACGACTGTTTCTAACATCGCGCCTATTCGTCGGGTCAAGCCTTTGCGGATCGGACCCATCGTGATCGAAGCGCCGGTTATCCTCGCGCCGATGTCGGGGGTGACGGACAAGCCCTTTCGCAAGTTGGTGAAGACGTTCGGGGCTGGGCTGGTGGTGTCCGAGATGATTGCAAGTCAGGCGATGATCCGCGAATGCCGCAAGACGCTTCAGATGGCGGAGCGCGACGAGGCCGAGGGCATCATGGCGGTGCAGCTCGCAGGCTGCGAGCCTGAGGTGGTGGCCGAGGCGGCCAAACTTAACGAAGATCGCGGCGCAGATATTATCGACATCAATTTCGGTTGTCCGGTCAAGAAGGTCGTCAACGGCCATGCGGGATCGTCGCTGATGCGCGACGAGGCGCTTGCGGGCAAAATTCTTGAAGCGACGGTGAAAGCCGTCAAAATTCCGGTCACGCTCAAGATGCGCATGGGCTGGAATCAGGAGAGTTTGAACGCGCCTCGGCTCGCTAAAATCGCGGAGGATTGCGGCATTCAGATGCTGACGATTCATGGGCGTACGCGCTGCCAGTTCTACGAGGGGCAGGCGGACTGGGCATTCATACGCAAGGTCAAGGAGGCGGTTTCGCTTCCCGTCATCGCCAACGGCGATATTAAAGATTTCTCCGACGTGGACAGAGCTTTGGAGCTTTCAGGCGCCGATGGCGTGATGATTGGGCGCGGATGTTATGGTCGCCCGTGGTTTCTGGCGCAGGTCATGGCTTATTTGCGCGATGGCAAAATTCCAGCGGAACCTTCGCGGCAGACACTTTACGAAACGATGATTGCGCATCTTGATTCCATTCTGGAGCAATATGGCACTTACGCGGGCTTGAGGCTCGCGCGCAAACATATCGGTTGGTACAGTAAAGGGCTTACAGGATCGTCGGAGTTTCGCGCCCGCGTGAACAACGAGAGCGACGCGGCTGAAGCGCGGCGCATGATTGTCGAGTTCTTTTCTCCCCATCTTCAGGAGGCGGCATGAGCGTCGCGTTTTCTTCCGTCGCCAAGCTCTTGCCAACAGATGCCGCGTCGGGGGGATTATCACAGGAAATCGAGCGGCATTTGCGGAATTATTTCGCCGCGCATGAGCATGGGGGGCTTCCCGCCGCAGGGTTGTATGACAGGATTTTGCGCGAAGTCGAGCGGCCTTTGTTGATTGTGGCGCTGGAAAAGTGCGAAGGCAACCAGTTGAAGGCCGCGCGGCTTTTGGGGGTAAACCGCAACACGCTGCGCAAGAAACTGCGGGAGCTTGGTTTGCTGGCGCCTGAATGCCGTCGCGCGAAGGCGCGTCATAGTCTCAGGCCGGACCATGCGCCTGTCGCATTTGCGCGACCTAGGGAGTTGGGTTCTCGACAATCAAAGGAGAAGCTATAGTCTAACTCTCGCACCCGTCCTACACATTAACATATTGCTCCAAAACAAGATTCGTTGTGACCGTTCGCGTCATTCCGGCGAAAGCTGGAATCCAGCTTGCGAGCGGCAGCAAGCGGAAAAGAACGAATTCACGGCCTGCGATTGTGAGCGCGATTGAAAGTCTTTCGCGCCGCAGACGCAGCGCTGCTGGATTCCGGCTTGCGCCGGAATGACGCTGGCGGCCAAGATAAGTTTTGTTATCAAACAATGTGTTAATGTGTAGGGTCGTATGGCTATAGTTTAACTCTCGCACCTCCCCGCAGGGCTTGGGCGTTACGCTATAGTCCTCAGAAAAGGCTGTGTTTCCATGGATGATGTCGTGAATGCGCCTGCGTCTGGTTCGCCTCGTTTCTGGCAACGCGCGACCGATTGGGCCACTCGCATAAGACTGCGCCACAAGCTCGTCGTCACGCTTGTGCTGGCCTCGGTGGCAAGCGGCATCGCGACTTATGCGGCGATGACGAGGACGCCGTTCTTCGGCAACGATCCGACGACCATCCTTATTCTTTCGTTGCTCGACCTTGGTTTCTTACTGGCGCTTGGCACCATCGTCGCGCAAAGGATCGTTTCAATCTGGATTAAAAGACGGCGCAATCAGGCTGGGTCGCGTCTGCATGCCCGCATGGTCAGCGTGTTCGCCTTGCTTGCCGTCGCGCCCGCTTTGCTGGTGGCGATGTTCGCCGCGATCTTTTTCTATTTCGGGGTCGAGGCGTGGTTTTCGCACCGCGTTAGGACTTCGCTCGACGAGTCGCTGGAGGTCGCGCAGGCCTACCTTGAAGAGCACAAGCAGGGATTACGCGCCGATGCGCTTGCGATGGCCAACGACCTTAATAGGCAGGCCATTTTATTGTCGAGCGATTCCGTGCGATTAACGCAGGCGGTCAACGCGCAAGCCTATTTGCGCAATCTTACAGAAGTCCTGATCTTCGACGGGACGGGTAAGATTCAGGCGCGGTCGGGTTTAAGTTTCGCCCTTTCGCTGGAGCCGATCACCGACGATATGCTGGAGCATGCGAGGAAAGGCGATGTAACGCTTCTGCTTAACGACAATGATGATCGTATCAGGGCGTTCGTCAGGCTTGATAATTTCCTTGATACGTATCTTTTCGTGGGGCGGCCAGTCGAGTCAAAAGTGCTCGCGCATATGGCGGCGACGCAGCAGGCCGTGCACGAGTATAAGCAGATCGAGGGCAAGCGGTTCGGTTTGCAACAGGTCATATCTCTTGTCTTCCTTGCCGTCGCTTTACTTATTCTATTATCGGCGGTTTGGTTTGGGATGAATTTCGCCACGCGGCTGGTTGGGCCGATCAGCGCATTGATCGACGCCGCAAACCGCATTCGAGGCGGCGATTTGACAGCGCGCGTCGCGGAGGCTGAAAACGGGCAAGACAAAGACGACGAGTTGGCCATCCTGAGCCGCGCCTTCAACAGGATGACGAGTCAGCTTAACGCGCAACGCAGCGAGTTGATGGATGCGAACCGCCAACTCGACCACCGCCGCAGATTCACCGAAGCCGTTTTGTCCGGCGTATCGGCTGGCGTTATCGGGCTTGATCCGCAGCGAATGGTCAACATTATGAACGCTTCGGCTGCGGAGTTCTTTGGCATCGAAAAGCCTGAAGGACAGATCGGTCAACCTCTGGCTCAGATCGCTCCGGAGATTGACGCGGTGCTTGCCAGAATGCCGCGCGACGCTAAACTTGCGGGCGAACAGGTGGAAATCCGTTGCCCGGGGACTCCGGCGAGGACGTTGCTTGTTCGCGCGGCGCTTGAGAAATCGGATTCCAACGTGCGGGGCTATGTCGTGACGTTCGACGATGTGTCCGATCTTCTTTTGGCTCAACGCAAGGCGGCGTGGGCCGATGTGGCGCGGCGCATCGCGCATGAAATCAAGAATCCGCTCACGCCGATCCAGCTTTCCGCCGAGCGACTGCGCCGTAAATACGCGCAAGAAATCACGACGGATCCCGAAGCGTTTCGGATATGCACAGACACCATCGTGCGCCATGTCGAGGATATCGGGCGCATGGTCGACGAGTTCTCAGCCTTCGCGCGGATGCCGTCTCCTGTCATGAAGACGCATGATCTGAAAGAACTTTGCCGCCAGACCGTGTTTCTTCAGAGCACAGGAAGAGGCGATATCAGCTATCGGCAGTTATTGCCGCAGGGGGGATGCGAGGCTGAATGCGATGGGCGACAAATCGCGCAGGCGCTCACCAATCTGCTTAAAAACGCTGCGGAGGCGATTGATTCGCGGCCTCCGCCTCTTAGCGGAAGTTTGCCGCAAGGAGCCGTAAGCTTGACATTAGAACGCGCACAAGATCGTATACGCATATCCGTCGAAGATAATGGCAAAGGGCTTCCGGTCGAGGATCGCAACCATTTGACCGAGCCCTATGTCACGACTCGTTTGAAGGGGACAGGATTGGGGCTTGCTATCGTCAAGAAAATCATGGAAGACCATCATGGAGAATTAATTCTGACGGATGCCGCGTCGGGGCCGGGGACGGGAGCTTGCGTGACTTTATTTTGGCCCTTGAAACAGCCAGAAGAAATATCTGGAACGCCTCAGGTCAATATCTCATAAAGGTCGTAAGAGAATTCTTTGTCGTTCGACCCGAATCTGGTAAATATGCAACAGGTGTGTAGATTAGGCCTCAATGTCTGATGTCGTTTCCTTTTATAATCGCTTTGGATTCAAAACAATTGCGGCTCGCACCACACAAACTTACGGTTTGCTAACGAAAAGAAATCGCCATGGCGTCACCAACAAAAGATAAAAGCCTGACCAACGATATCCTTGTCGTCGACGACGAGACGGATATCCGTTTCTTGATCAAAGGCATCCTGAACGACGAGGGGCTTTCCGTCCGAGAGGCAGGAACGTCCGACGAAGCGCTTGCCGCGATTCGTCAGCGCAAACCTACTCTTGTGATCCTTGATATTTGGCTGCAGGGAAGCTCGCTCGACGGGATGGAGATTCTGAAACAACTTCGCCGCGATTATCCAAACCTTCCCGTTATTATGATCAGCGGGCACGGCAATATCGAAACAGCGGTGGCGGCCACCAAGATTGGCGCGTTCGATTTTATCGAAAAGCCATTCAAAACGGACCGTCTGGTGTTGCAGGTTCAGCATGCGCTGGAAACTGCGCGGTTGCGGCGTGAAAACGAGGAGCTACGTTTCAGGGCTGGCGGGGAGCGCGACTTGATCGGAAAATCAGGCGCGATGAATCAGGTGAGGCAGGCTATTGATCGCGTCGCATCAACGGGCAGCCGCGTTTTGATTACCGGGCCGTGGGGCGTCGGAAAGGAGACGGTCGCAAGGTTGCTGCACGAACATTCGCGACGCGCGAGCGGTTCGTTCGTTTCCATCAATTGCGCGGCAGCGGCTTCCGGGCAGTTCGAAGCTGAATTGTTCGGCAGCGAATTTCCCATCGGGGGGAGCGGACGCAAGATCGGCGCCTTCGAGCAGGCGCATGGCGGCACACTTTATCTCGACGAAGTTTCTGACATGCCGCTGGACATTCAAGGCAAGGTCATACGAGTCTTGCAGGATCAGGGGTTCACGCGCATCGGAGGGACCGCGCGCGTCGATGTCGATGTGCGAGTCATCGCTTCATCAAGCGGAAATCTTCAAGAGGAACTGCAGCTTGGCAAGATTCGTCAGGATCTTTATTACAGGTTGAGCGTTGTGCCCATCGCGATACCGCCGCTCACGGAGCGCCGCGAAGATATTCCGATACTGGCCAATCACTTTCTTGCACGCGCGGCGGAAGCCTCAGGACTTTCGGTTCGCGCGCTGGGCGAAGACGCGATGGCAGCGTTGCAGGCCTATACGTGGCCCGGCAACGTGCGGCAGCTTCGCAACGTCATGGAATGGGTTCTTATTATGGCGGAGAGCGATGCGCCCGAACCGATCCGCGCCGATATGCTTCCGCCGGAGATCACCTCTTCGACGCCCAACGTGCTGCGCTGGGAAAAAAGCGGCGAGATCATGGGGATGCCGTTGCGCGACGCGCGCGAAATGTTTGAGCGGGAATATCTGCTTGCGCAGGTGACGCGGTTCGGCGGCAACATCTCGCGAACGGCCAGCTTTATCGGGATGGAACGCTCGGCGCTGCACCGCAAGCTCAAACTGCTTGGCGTGCATGGCAACAGCAACGAAAACGCTGTTCCGGCCTCACGCGTGACGCCGGGGGCAGATAGAGCTTCTTCGGCTGCCTTGGCAGCGGTCACGGAAACGGCGGAGACTCTGGCGACGGATGAAAGCGAGATCGCGCCTGTTGAAGCGGTTGTCGCTCCGGCAGTGGCGTCTGGCGGGAATATTTAGGTTGGAAGCCCTTCTGTTTCCCAAAGCGGCGGTATTCGATTGGGACGACACGTTGGTCGAAAGCTTGTCGTGCATTGTGGACGCTATCAATCAAACAAGGGTGGCCTTCGGGCTTCAGGCGTGGAGTCGCGAGGAGGCGCGCGTCAATTGTAGGCGCGCGGCGCGAGAAACATTTCCTATCTGGTTCGGCGCGCGCTGGGAAGAGGCGCGAGACTTTTATTATCAAACCTATCGACCTCTGCGCGAGAACACGCCTATGCAGGAGATGCCCGGCGCGGGGAATTTGCTGCGCTGGTTGCAGGCGGGCAGGATTCCGGTCTGTATCGTCAGCAACAAGCGGCACGATCTTCTGTGCCGCGAAATTGAACGCATGGGCTGGCAAGGCATGATCGCAGCCGTGTCGGGGGCTTCGGACGCTTCGAAGCCCAAGCCCGATCGCGAGCATGTCGATCATGCTTTGGCCAAGGCAGGCTTGTCGGCCAGCGCGGATACGTGGTTCGTAGGCGACGGGGATACCGATGTGCTTTGCGCGCGCGCGGCGGGCTGCACGCCAATTTTCGTCGGAGATGCGCAAGAAGCGCTGCGTCTCAACGCTCCTTACAGATTTACGGGGTGTTCCGAGGTGCTTGACTTGCTCGTTCGGATGCATGAAAAAGCCACTGTGCACTCATAAAAGTTCAAGAGTTGGGAGCAGCTAAAAAGCTAGCGCTATTCGATTCCCTCCCCCTTGCGGGGAGGGTTAGGGTGGGGGACCAGAAGACAGAAAGCATGTGTCAGGTATCAGAACGGCCTTGCAGTAATAATACTGTGCCTTGTGATGCATGATCTTTGCTTTCTGAATCTCCCCCACCCTAACCCTCCCCGCAAGGGGGAGGGAATACAGCCTGTCTTGCGGCTATATTTGCCAACTTTTGCACTGCAATAGGTATATAATCGCAAGAATAATCGGCTCCGCGCGTTTCTGCGGTCGGGCGGGGCTTTTACCGGAGAATAGATCTATGTCGGATTCACGTCTTAATCTTCAGGATACATTTCTGCAAACCTTGCGCAATGGCAAGATTCCAAGCACGATCTTTCTCGTGAACGGCATCAAGCTTCAGGGCGTGATTACAGGGTTCGACAATTTTTCCATCGTGCTGCGGCGCGAGGCCCATGCGCAGCTGATTTACAAGCACGCTATTTCGACCGTGATGCCGAACGCGCCTCTGCCAACGATGGAGGGAGAGGTTCATATTGATCAGACAGCGCAACCCCTGTGAGCAAAAAACCGCACGATCCTGATGATGCCTTCCCGCACTCAGAGCCGCGCGTAGAAGAGCGCGTGGCGGTTTTGCGACCCGTGTTGAGAATGGACAGGGACACGCGCGACGCAGTGGCGGCTTTGGACGAAACGGTAGGGCTTGCGCAGGCGCTCACGCTTACGGTCGCTTATGCCGCGAATGTGAAGGTCGCGCGGCCTACGCCCGCGACCTTGTTCGGCAAGGGGCAAGTCGAGCAAATCGGCCAAGCCATCGCCGCCGACACTATCAGCCTTACGGTCGTCGATCATGCCGTTTCGCCCTTGCAGCAGCGCAATCTTGAGAAGGCTTGGAAGTGCAAGGTCATCGACCGCACGGGGCTTATTCTCGAAATCTTCGGGGCGCGGGCGCGAACCAGAGAAGGGCAATTGCAGGTGGAGCTTGCGGCGCTCGATTACCAAAGATCGCGGCTTGTGCGTTCGTGGACCCATCTTGAGCGGCAGCGCGGAGGTTTCGGTTTTCTTGGCGGTCCGGGCGAATCCCAGCTTGAGCTCGACCGCCGTTTGATCGGTCAGAGGATCGTTAAGCTTAAAGACGAATTGCAGCAAGTCAGGCGCACGCGCGGCTTACAGCGCGAGGCACGGGCGCGCGCGGAGCATCCGACGGTGGCCTTGGTCGGTTATACGAACGCAGGAAAATCGACTTTGTTCAATGTCCTCACCGGCGCCGACGTTCTGGCGCAGAACATGCTGTTCGCGACGCTCGATCCCACCATGCGCGGTCTTGATCTGCCGAGCGGCAAGCAGGCGGTTCTTTCCGATACCGTTGGCTTTATCTCCGATCTTCCTACGCATCTGGTGGAAGCCTTTCGCGCGACGTTGGAGGAGGTTCAACTCGCGGACATTATTTTGCATGTGCGCGACGCCTCGCATCCTGAAACGAAGGTTCAGAGAGAGTCGGTGCTGAATGTGCTGGCCAATCTCGGCATACACGAAGACGATCCTCGGCTGATTGAGGTTCTCAACAAGATCGATCTGCTTGGAGAAGAACAGCGGCGCGATTTGCAGGATTTCGCCAAGCGCACGACATGGGATGCCGAGCATGTTCCCGAAGTCGAGGGCGTGCGGTATGCGGCCAAGGGCGGCACGATGGCCGTGTCGGCGCTGACGAAAGAGGGAATCCCTGAGTTGCTGGCCTTATTAGATTCGCGGCTTGCCAAGCGGAGCGAGGTCTATGATCTGACGCTCAAACCCTCGGACGGCGCGGCGCTTGCGTGGCTTCATGAGCATGGACGCATCATTGAACAAAAGGGCAGCGCGACGCGCATTCGGGTGAAGGTCGAGCTGGATGCCGCAAATTATGGGCGCTTTACGAGCAGGTTTGGCAAGCCGGGGCGGGGATGATGCATGTTTTTATTGAGAAATTCATCTCAATAAGCGCCGTCACACCCGCACAGGCGGGTGTCCAGCCCCTGTCCTTGACGCAGGCGCTTCTCTTGCCTAGTTAGCGCTTGTTCTCAAGAGCGGGAGATGGACACCCGCCTGCGCGGGTGTGACACCTTGCTATTATCGGCGGATTTTGCCAACTCTTCACATGCGATTGGTATACTTCAAATTCGCATGCCAGCGTTGATATCGTTTTCATGACATAGGGGAGTTTTTTATGCCGAACGTTCAAATTGACCGGGTTGCCGAGATTATTGCCGAAGTCGCCGTCGCGGAAATTATGCCGCGTTTCAGAAATCTTGCTCCCGGCGATGTTGAGACGAAGGCAGCGAACGATTTTGTCACCGTCGCGGACAAGTCGGCTGAGGTGGCGCTGACGCAGCGTTTGAAGGATTTGCTTCCCGGTTCGGTTGTGCTTGGCGAAGAAGCGTTCGCGAAAGACCAATCCATTCTCAATCTGCTCGACAGCGATGACTATCTGTGGGTGATTGATCCGATTGACGGGACCAGCCTTTTTAAGGATGGCCAAAGCGGTTTTGGCGTTATGGTGGCGTTGATGCGTCGCGGGGAACGTCTGGCGGGCTGGATTCACGATCCCCTCAGCAAAGACACCATCATGGGCGAGCAGGGCGCGGGGGTTCGCTTGCGGGATGGGACGGCGCTACGGCTCGCGTTCGACGCGACGGCGCATAGTGTGCTTCCGGCGATGATCGGGTGGAAGATTAAGGGGTGGCTTGACGATTTTCCGGGACTGGTTTCCGGCGTCGATCTGCCGTTCACGTTCGCTCCGGGGCGCTGTTCGGCTAGCGCCTATCCCTTGCTGTTCACCGGGGCGAGGCGATTTGCCAATTCTGCATCGGGGACGGCGGCGGTCTTTTTCCTGCGCATGACGCATATTTGGGACCACGCGCCGGGGGTCTTTTTGGTCGAAGAGGCTGGGGGATTCTCGATGACGTGGTCAGGGGCGCCTTATGACGGCAAGAACTCTTTATCCGGGCTGATTGTTGCGCCGAGCCGCGAGGTCGCCGAGAATTTTAAGCGCTTTGCAAAGCCGCTTATCGACAAGCATTTCAACACGATTTCTATCTCATGAAATAGCCATAATCGTCCTGTTCAGGAACGAATCAGGTGGTTTTGCCGGCCGATTTTGCGGGCACATCGTCGGATTTATCCGTCAAATCTCTGTTTTCAAGACTGGGGGCCTGTTTTTTGCGCTCAAATAGGTGATTCGCTGTTGGATTTCGTATATCTATGGGGCGTTGGCGCTCGATTTCGCGCAAATTCGGCGTTTTCGCCCCGCAAATTCCATTATCGTAATGATATCATGCCCTTATGGTTAATTGTTATTATCTTTGGTTCGTTTGCGGCGATGCGCAGGGGGGACCTGAATATGGGGAAAGCAGCGCTATATGCTTTACCTTTTGCGTGAATCCTGTTAGGTCGTTGCGCTATCCCAAGGGAAAGAAGGATCTTATGGCCAAGGAAGACTTACTCGAATTCGAAGGCATGGTGACCGAACTGTTGCCGAACGCGATGTTTCGCGTCAAGCTCGACAACGGGCACGAAGTGCTCGCCCACACGTCTGGCAAGATGCGCAAGCATCGTATCCGCGTGCTGACAGGCGATAAGGTGAATGTGGAAATGACGCCTTACGACCTATCAAAAGGCCGCATCACGTTCCGGCACAAATAAGGCATGCCGCAGCTGTTTGCCGCTGCTTCTTTGTTTGCCTACTGCCAATATCCGGCCTCGAAGCCCCAGCCGAATTTATGCTTGACCCAACGATCCGAGGACCAAACGGCGGTTGGGGACGGGCGCACGATCATGGAGCCGGGGATCCACTCGAAGCTTACGCCGTTGAATATCCAGTAGCCGGGACGCCAGATTTGGGTTGGCGTGCGGCTGGGCCATGGGACGTACTCGGCCAAAGGCATTGGCGGCGTTTGCGAGGTCAGAACGTAACGCGCGGGCAATGCCGCCACCGTCTCAGGCTCGTACTCGTCCCACTCGAACATATCGGAACAGCTCGTCGTGGTCAGAAGAAATGGAAGCAGCAGCAACATTGCGAGCTGGCGAACGAACGGGCCTTGCGGCTTCGAGGGCATTGCAGGGACTCCTGAGCTTATGGACTTAGGCGCAATCAGAGGACCTGAATGCGGAAATCTTCGATGACTTGATTGGCAAGCAGCTTTTCGGCCATGCCTTTGGCCATGTCTTTCGCACGATCCGCGCTTGGCGCATCCAAGTCGAACTCGATCACTTTGCCGACCCGCACGTTATCGACGCCTTTGTATCCCTGATTGGCCAAGGCGTGGCCAACGGCTTTACCCTGAGGGTCAAGAACGCCTTCCTTTAGCATCACATCGACACGAACTTTCATGTTATTCAATCTTTCGCAGCAATTTCCATGATCGGGGCGGTCGAAACGTCTTGCCCCACCAGTCCTTCCGGCAAAATGCCAAGTCTGCGCGCCACTTCCTGATAGGCTTCCTCGACTTTGCCGAGGTCGCGACGGAAACGGTCCTTGTCCATCTTCTCGTTGGTACGCACATCCCACAGGCGGCAATTGTCCGGGCTGATCTCGTCGGCCAAGACAATATGCATGCCTTCCTCGTCCCATATCCTGCCGAATTCGAGCTTGAAATCAATCAGCTTCAGCCCAATTCCAAGAAAAAGACCGGACAGGTAGTCGTTAATGCGCAGGGCCAGCGTCATGATTTCTTCAAGCTCGTGCGGGCAGGCCCAGCCGAAGGCCGTAATATGTTCGTCCGAGACCATAGGATCGTTGAGCGCATCGTTTTTGTAATAAAATTCAACGATGGAGCGCGGAAGGACCGTGCCTTCTTCAATACCGAGCCGTTTGGCCAGAGAGCCAGCGACTGTGTTGCGGATCACGACTTCGATCGGGATGATTTCGACCTTGCGAATCAGTTGTTCGCGCATATTGATCCGGCGCACAAAATGCGTCGGCACGCCGATTTCGCCAAGCTTGGTCATCAGGTATTCAGAGATCCTGTTGTTCAGGACTCCCTTGCCCGTAATGATCCCTTTTTTCGCCCCGTTTCCTGCCGTCGCATCGTCCTTGAAATACTGGACGAGCGTACCGGGTTCGGGTCCTTCGAAAAGGACCTTGGCCTTGCCTTCGTAAATACGGCGGCGGCGATTCATGCGCGGTGTGTTCATTTCCAGCCATTTCAATAGCGGTTGCGCCAAGCCGTGGAACTATAGCAAGCCCGCAGTGACAACACAATCCGAACTGTTGCTCGTTTTATAGGGTGATCAGCTTTATAGGGCTTGCCTTGTCTACCTGATATAAGAGATTGCCCTTTGCTTTACGCTTTCCCCTGGTCTAACGCAGAAGGTACTCCCATTGGGGAGGCCGTACTCAACCAGTTCCGTTCCGTCGCGCTCGCGTATTGTTTTACCCGTTTGACGGACTCTTTTTCCGTTTACCTCTACGACTCTGGCCAACTCAAGTTGCGTTTCCTTTCCTTGACCGCCATTGCCGCCGTTGCCTTTGCGCGCATTGTTCTTGAGGTTCTGTTTTTTTGCCATTTATTTGCCCCTATCAATATAACGTAATATTCGCAGATAACGTTTTTATATTGCGCAGGAAGGTCTTTGTGGCAAGAAAAATTTTAAGTTCTGCGGCGCAGGAGCATTTTCTTGCTTTCGGCGATGGCGCGGGCGGGATTAAGCTTTTTGGGGCAGGTGTTGGTGCAATTCATGATGGTGTGGCAGCGGAACAGGCGGAACGTGTCCTCAAGGTTGTCGAGGCGGTCGCCGGTGGCCTCGTCGCGGCTGTCCACCAGCCAACGATAGGCTTGGAGGATCATCGACGGCCCTAGGTAGCGCGAGCCGTTCCACCAATAGCTGGGGCAGCTTTGCGAGCAGCAGAAGCACAGGATGCATTCGTAAAGCCCGTCGAGCTTGGCGCGGTCTTCCGGGGATTGCAGCCTTTCGCGGTCGGGCGGAGGCGGGGTCTGCGTCTTCATCCATGGCTCGATGGAGGCGTATTGCGCATAGTGGTGCGTAAGGTCTGGCACGAGGTCTTTCGCCACATCCAGATGTGGCAACGGATAGATTTTAATATCGCCGTCGATTTCCTCGATCGGCTTGGTGCAGGCGAGCGTGTTGGTTCCGTCGATGTTCATCGCGCAGGAGCCGCAGATACCCTCGCGGCAGGAGCGGCGGTAGGTCAACGTGCTGTCGACCTCGTTCTTGATGTAGTTCAGCGCGTCGAGCACCATCGGGCCGCATTTATCGAGGTCGATGACATATTCATCGACGCGCGGGTTTTCATCGTCGTCCGGCGACCAGCGATAGACCTTGACGGTCCTTGGGTTTTTGGCACCTTCCGGGGCCGGGAACTTTTTGCCCTTTTTGATTTTGGAATTTTTCGGCAAGGTGAACTGAACCATGGTCGTTGCTCCTGCTGTATCTTCTATGTTTTGTATGTTTTGACGTTCACGCTACTTTTTGAAGTTTTGCCTTGACTGCTCTGCTGGGAGATGGACACCCGCTTTCGCGGGTGTGACGCCGGGATTTGTGGGCCTACTGCGCCGAACTCCCGTCATGCCCGCGAAGGCGGGCATCCAGCTCCTGATTTTAGTGGTTGCACTGCTTCCTGAAATTCCTACCCTTTTCCTCTGCTTTAGGAGATAGACACCCGCTTTCGCGGGTGTGACGCTTGGATTGTGGCTTAGTACACCCTCGCTTTCAGCGCCACGGGCTGCACGTCGTCGGTCAGCGTGTTGAGGTGGACGGGGCGGTCGCCTAGTTTGCTCGCGCCCTTGTCGTCGACCCAGACCGTCGAATGCTTGAGCCAGTTCTTATCGTCGCGCTGCGCGAAATCCTCGCGGGCGTGAGCGCCGCGCGATTCCTTGCGGTTGGCGGCGCTGTCGATGGTGGCGAGCGCTTGGTACATGAGGTTATCAAGCTCGATGGCTTCGACGAGGTCGGTGTTCCAGATCATGGAGCGGTCGGACACTTTCACGCGGTCGCGCTTCTTCCAAGCTTGACGGACTTTCTTTTGGCCTTCTTCCAGCACCGAGGCGGTGCGGAAGACCGCGCAGTGATCCTGCATCGCGCGTTGCATTTCGAGCCGCAGGGCCGCGACGGTCACATCTCCGTTCGCGTTGCGCAGGCGGTCAAATCTTGCCAGCGCGAAGTCTCCGGCGTCCGATGGCAGGTCGCGGTGGCGCACGTCTTCCTTGACGAGCTGCCTTGCGCGAATGGCCGCCGCGCGTCCGAACACGACGATATCCAACAGCGAGTTGGAGCCAAGGCGGTTCGCGCCATGCACCGAGACGCAGGCGCCTTCGCCGATGGCCATGAGGCCGGGAACGGTGGCGTCAGGGTTGCCATGGGCGGGGCAGACGACTTCGCCGTGGTAGTTGGTCGGCACGCCGCCCATGTTGTAGTGGACGGTCGGCAGGACGGGGATGGGCTGGCGCGTCACGTCGACATTTGAAAAGACCTTGGCCGTTTCGGTGATGCCGGGCAGACGTTCGTGGATGACGGACGGTTCCAGATGCTCAAGATGCAGGTCAATGTAGTCCTTGCGGGGGCCGCAACCACGGCCTTCCTTGATCTCTATCGTGATGGCGCGGCTCACGACATCGCGGCTCGCAAGATCCTTGGCGTTCGGCGCGTAGCGCTCCATGAAGCGCTCGCCGTTGCCATTGGTCAGGTAGCCGCCTTCGCCGCGCACGCCTTCGGTAATCAGGCAGCCCGCGCCGTAGATTCCGGTCGGGTGGAACTGAACGAATTCCATATCTTGCAAAGGCAATCCGGCGCGCAACACCATCGCGTTGCCGTCTCCGGTGCAGGTATGGGCGGAGGTGCAAGAGAAGTAAGCGCGGCCATAGCCTCCGGTCGCCAGCACGACCTGATGCGCCCGGAAGCGGTGGATGGTTCCGTCGTCGAGGTTCCACGCGACGACGCCACGGCAGACGCCGTCCTGATCCATCATGAGATCGAGCGCGAAATACTCGATGAAAAACTCCGCTTGATGCTTGATCGACTGTTGATAGAGCGTGTGCAGGATCGCGTGGCCGGTGCGGTCGGCTGCCGCGCACGTGCGCTGCGCGGGCGGGCCATCGCCGAATTTGGTCGTCATGCCGCCGAAGGGGCGTTGATAGATATGGCCTGATTCCGTGCGGCTGAAAGGCACGCCGTAATGCTCAAGCTCGATGACGGCGGGGATGGCTTCGCGGCACATATATTCGATCGCGTCCTGATCGCCGAGCCAGTCCGAGCCTTTGACGGTATCGTACATGTGCCAGCGCCAATCGTCGTCGCCCATATTGCCGAGCGCGGCGGAGATACCTCCCTGCGCCGCGACCGTGTGGCTGCGGGTGGGGAAGACTTTGGTGATGCAGGCCGTCTTCAGGCCTTTTTCCGCCATGCCAAAGGTGGCGCGAAGGCCTGCGCCTCCGGCTCCCACAACCACGACATCGTAGGTATGATCGACGAACTCATAAGCCCTGGACATGGAAACGATCCTTACTGATTGTGTGCTTGGGACGATAATGCGCATGGGATGCCCGCCTTCGCGGGCATGACGGGTTTGCGGAATGAATTGTCCATCAATCCCGTTGTCACACCCGCGCAGGCGGGTGTCTCATATTGTTTATTTTGGTCATGTGGCTTTGGCAACATAACGTCACATCCCCAGATAGACGCGCACGACCGAGAGGGTTCCGACCACGGCCAGCGCGAACATCAGGAATTTGACGAACACGACGGCGGTGAGCATGACTGGCTCGATCCCCACATAGTCTTCAAGGATAATCTGCAAGCCCGCCGCCGCGTGGTGGCATCCGGCGATGAGGAGAAGGACGAGAATGCCCGACGCGATAGGCGCGTTATGCAGCCAAGCGACCGCCGTATGGTAGTCGCCATAGATGACATGCGTCAGGAAGCCGGGGATGAACAGGACGGCTAGAACGATGATGGCGACCGAGGACAGGCATTGATGCCACCAGTGCTCGGTTCCGTAGTGCGAGGAGCCGAGGCCACGGGCGCGACCGATGGGGGCGCGCAGGGATTTGGTGGGGGAAGTTGTCATGCTGGAATTCCCTTACAAAGATTATGGCAACAAATATTCACGTTGTCATTGCGAGGAGCCGCAGGCGACGAAGCAATCCAGAGCCACAAGCGACGCGCAGGCGACTCTGGATCGCTTCGCTGCGCTCGCGATGACGGTGTTTTCTGTGTGATAGCATTTTCTTGGGGCATAGCGCGTTACCTCGTCCACCAGCCCAGAAAGATTTTGCTCCAGATTGCGATGGTCACAAGGGCTGCGGCGGGCAGGGCGATCCGTCCGGTGCTGTAGACTTCCTTGATCTCAAGGCAGAGGCCGGCGTTCCACAGCAGATGGCGGATGCCGCAGGCGAAGTGATAGAAGAAGGCGAAGCTCCAGCCATAGAGGAGCAAGCGTCCGACCATAGTGTGGGCGCAATCGAGGAACATCTTGTAGCCTTCGGGGCCGCTTGCAAGCGCGACGAGCCACGCGACGAAGACGGGGACGCCGAGCGTCATGCCCGCCCCCGTCACGCGGTGGAGAATCGAGAGGCCGGAGGTTACCTGAGGCCTGTAAACCTGCAAATGCGGCGACATCGGGCGCTCGCGGCGGGCGGGGTTTTTGGCGGTCGTCATGGTCATCGGAAAACCTGTTCCTTGATGCGAAAAGGGCGATGCGACGTGATATTTGTGGAGTTTGCTACGGCTGAACGCAGTGGATTATAGGGGGCGTATCGCATCGTGGCAAGTTTGACAAGTTTTTCTCCGGTTTTCCACCGCACAACGCCTTTTCCCATTCTTTTCTTTTGGCTATGCGGGCGGGAAATGCTAGCTTCTTGGGCGTAGCATAGACTTGCATATTGGGCCAGATTGTGGGTATTCCGGCACACGATATTCTCCTAACCATACAGGCTTACCTTGACCGATACGCTTTCACCTTCCTCCACGACGCCTCTGCCCCCCCGTTCGGACATCACGCAGATCACGATCGAAGACGAGATGCGACGGTCGTATCTCGATTACGCGATGAGCGTGATCGTGTCTCGCGCGTTGCCTGATGTGCGCGACGGGTTGAAGCCCGTTCATCGGCGCATACTCTACGCGATGCAGGAAGGGGGCTATGTCAGCTCCAAGCCCTACAAGAAATCGGCGCGCATCGTCGGCGACGTGATGGGTAAATACCATCCGCATGGCGACTCGGCGATTTACGATGCCATGGTGCGCATGGCGCAGAGCTTCTCGATGCGTCTGCCGCTGATCGACGGGCAGGGCAATTTCGGTTCGATGGACGGCGATAACGCCGCCGCCATGCGTTACACCGAGGCGCGGCTGGCCAAGACCGCCGAGGCGATGCTTGAGGACATCGATAAGGATACGGTCGATTTCCATCCGAACTACGACGAATCGACGCAGGAGCCGGACGTTCTCCCCTCGCGTTTTCCCAATCTGCTGGTCAACGGGGCGGGCGGAATCGCGGTGGGCATGGCGACGAACATCGCGACGCATAACCTCGGCGAAGTGATCGACGCGACGCTGGCGCTGATCCGCAATCCGGATATGTCGATTGAAGAGCTGATCGAGATCATTCCCGGACCTGACTTTCCGACCGGCGCGTTGATTCTGGGCCATAACGGCTGTCGTTCCGCGTTCCATACCGGGCGCGGCAGCATCATGATGCGCGCGCGGCACGAGGTGGAGGAAATCCGCAAGGATCGCTACGCGCTTGTGTTTTCTGAGATTCCGTATCAAGTCAACAAGCTCAAGTTAGTCGAGCGCATCGGCGAATGCGTCAACGAGAAGATCATCGAAGGCATATCCGACCTGCGCGACGAATCCGACCGCGACGGCGTGCGCGTGGTGGTGGAGCTTAAGCGGGACGCGGTTCCCGATATCGTGCTGAACCAGTTGTTCGCGCACACGCAATTGCAGACCAATTTCGCCGTCAACATGCTGGCGCTCAATTCCGGGCGTCCGCAGTTGATGAATCTTAAGGACGTTTTGCAGGCCTTTATCGACTTCCGCGAAAAAGTCATCACGCGCAGGACGGAATTCGAGCTTAGGCAGGCGCGGGACCGTGCGCATATCTTGGTGGGGTTGGCCGTTGCCGTCGCCAATATCGACGAAGTGATTGCGTTGATCCGACGCGCGAAGGATCCCTCCATCGCGAAACAGGAATTGCTGGCACGCGATTGGCCCGCGCAAGATATCGGGCCGATGCTGGCGCTGGTGGAAGAGCATGCGCAAGCGGGCGGCGGCGTCTATCGCATGTCGGAGGCGCAGGCGAAAGCTATTCTGGATTTGCGCCTGCATCGTCTGACGGGGTTGGAGCGCGACAAGATCGGCGACGATTTGAAGGCTGTGGTCGAGCAGATCAAGGACTTTCTCGACATTCTCGCCAATCGCGCGCGCGTGTTCAGCATCATGGAAGACGAGCTGGCGGCGATTCGCCTGAGTTTCTCCACACCGCGACGCACCACCATCGTGGCGCAGGAATTCGAAACCGACATCGAAGACCTGATCCAGCGCGAGGATATGGTGGTGACGGTCAGCCATGCGGGCTATGTCAAGCGCGTGCCGCTTTCCACTTACAGGGCGCAGAAGCGCGGCGGCAAGGGCCGGGCTGGCATGGCGACGAAGGAGGAGGATTTTGTCAGCGATATTTTCATCGCGTCCACGCATACGCCAATGCTGTTTTTCTCGTCGCTGGGGCGCGTCTACAAGCTGAAGGTGTACAAGCTACCGCTCGGCAATCCGCAATCGCGCGGCAAGGCTTTCGTCAATCTTTTGCCTCTGGAGACGAATGAGACGATCACGACGGTTCTGCATCTGCCGGAGGACGAGACTTCATGGGAGGATCTCAACGTCGTGTTCGCGACGGTGGCGGGGACCGTGAGGCGCAATAAACTTTCCGACTTCAGCAATGTGCGGCCCAGCGGCATTATCGCGATGAAGCTGGAGGACGGGGACAGGCTTATTTCCGTCCAGACCTGCACCGAGAAGGACGATATTTTGCTTGCGGCGCGGCAGGGGCGGGCGATCCGCTTTGCCGTGGAAGATGTGCGCGTGTTTTCCGGTCGCACTTCGGTGGGCGTGCGCGGCGTGAGGCTGGCGGAGGGCGACGAAGTTATTTCCATGTCGATCCTGAGCCATGTCGAGGCGACGGCGGAGGAGCGCATGGCTTATGTGCGCCAAGCGAATGCGGCACGACGCGCATCGGGCGAGGCCATTGAGGAAAGCGCGAGCGCGGGGGACGAGGAGGAGGGGGCAACGGCTGCGATCACGCTTTCTCCCGAAAGGTTCGCCGAGCTGGCGGGGCAGGAGCAATTCCTTCTGACGGTTTCCGAGCGCGGCTATGGCAAGCGCACTTCAGCTTACGAATACCGCCTGACAGGGCGCGGCGGGCAGGGCATTTGGAACATGAAAATGTCCGACCGCAACGGGCTGATCGTCGCGACCTTCCCGATCAAGGAGGGGCAGGATATTATGCTCGTCTCCAATGGCGGGCAGGTCATTCGTATGCCTGTCACAGGGATCCGCATAGCAGGACGCAGCACGCAGGGCGTGACCGTCTTCCGCGTCGACGAGTCCGAGCGCGTGGTTTCGGTGGCCGCGATGGAGGGGGAGACGGAAGAGGTTGGTCAGGATAACAATGGGCAATCCTGAGGTGGAGATTGACTTGTGATCATGCCCCCCTGTCAAATATCTTCTGTGGGATTGTGAGACGATTGTAGCCCAAAGGGAGTCATTGCGAGGAGTTTCCCGCCGAAGGCGGGAGACGATGCGGCAATCCAGAGCCGTAAAGGACTGCACTTTCGACTCTGGATTGCCACGTCAACCTCCGCCTAACGGCGGATAGCTCCTCGCAATGATGCGTTGCATTCTGCCCTTGATTTTTTCGCAAGATGAAAAAGTTATTAAGCAAATAGCTACAAATCATCATCTGGTCGGGGCAGCTCTCAATAGTATTGAGATTTCTCAGCCAAGAGTTGAGATCATCGCGTCCAGTATTAATTTTGCACGCATTATTGGTGATCCTTTGCACTCCAGAAATGAGAAAATTGCTCGCTATAGAGATACCCCACCAAAACAAGTTGCTGAAGCCATTCGCGGATTCTGCCGTTCCCCTGCATTTCTGGATGTAAGAGGCCACCATGACGCTCTCAGTTCTGTGCCATCCATAGACACTATCAATAGTTGGCGAGGTAAAGGCCCCATCAGAAACGACTTAACTGCGGTTTCCGTGAGCAGTGCTTTATCAAATCCTCACCCCTAGGACGCGGAGGCTGTCGGAAAGTTGGGCCGGATTTTGGAACTGGATGCCGTGGAGGCCAACGCTTTGCGCGGCGCTGATATTTTCAGACTTGTCGTCGATGAAGACCGCTTGTTCCGGCTTGACGGAAAATTTATCGAGCAGGGTGGTGAAAAACTTTGGGGACGGCTTGGCGCAGCCGATATGCCCGGATATGTGAAGGCCATCGAAGAGCGACAGGAACGGCATGCGTGGCCGCGCAAGCTCGAACGTGTCTGAGGCCCAGTTTGATCCGGCATAGAGGCGGTAGCCGCTGGCCTTCATATCTTCCAGTATTTTGACGCTGCCTTCAATCGGCTCGCCAAGCATTTCGATCCAGCGTTCGCAGAAGCTATGGCAAACGGCGGCGTATGCGGGAAACTCCTTTGCGGTCGTGGCAGCGCCTTCGGCCATGCTGCCGCTGTCCCAACGCCGATTCCACGCTTCGAGGCGGTTGTCCCAGAAATCCCCAAAATCCACGCCAGTCTTGCGGCATATGTCCTCAACGACCGGACGCGCTTGCCAGCGAATCAGAACATTGCCGAGATCGAAGATGAGGGTGTCGATCGCGCGTTGCATGCAAGAACTCCAAACACAGAAAAGGCCGCGCAAGGCGGCCTTTTTGTTTGATGGATCATGGAATAAAATTTGTAATCGACTTAAAGCCGTCCGTCTTGAAGACCTGGCAGCGACTTACTCTCCCGGGTCTTAAGACACAGTACCATCAGCGCTGGTGGCTTTCACGTCCGAGTTCGAGATGGGATCGGGTGCAGGTCCACCGCTATAACCACCAGGTCATCAAGACGGACGACTTTAAGAAATGAAAGTGTCGGAAGCTTATTTTAGCCTCGGATAAGGATCAAGCCTAGTGAGCTATTAGTACCAGTAAGCTACAAGTGTCGCCACTCTTCCACATCTGGCCTATCAACGTGATCGTCTGTCACGGCTCTTAGGGAATGCTAGTTTCGAGGTAAGTTTCACGCTTAGATGCTTTCAGCGTTTATCTCGTCCGCACTTTAGCTACCCGGCTATGCCGCTGGCGCGACAACCGGTCCACCAGAGGTGCGTCCATCCCGGTCCTCTCGTACTAGGGACAGCTCCTCTCAACATTCCTACACCCACGGCAGATAGGGACCAAACTGTCTCACGACGTTTTGAACCCAGCTCACGTACCACTTTAATCGGCGAACAGCCGAACCCTTGGGACCTTCTCCAGCCCCAGGATGTGATGAGCCGACATCGAGGTGCCAAACGACGCCGTCGCTATGGACGCTTGGGCGTCATCAGCCTGTTATCCCTAGAGTACCTTTTATTCGTTGAGCGATGGCCCTTCCACGAAGAACCACCGGATCACTATGACCGACTTTCGTCTCTGCTTGACATGTACGTCTTGCAGTCAGGCTAGCTTATGCCATTGCACTCAACAGATGATTTCCGACCATCCTGAGCTAACCATCGCGCGCCTCCGTTACGCTTTGGGAGGCGACCGCCCCAGTCAAACTACCCGCCATGCAGGGTCCTGGCCCGTGTTTCTCCGGGCTCAGTTAGATATCAAGGATTACAAGGGTGGTATTTCACTAACCGCTCCACTCGGGCTTGCGCCCAAGCTTCAAAGCGTCCCACCTATGCTACACATGCTATCCCTAATACCACTGCAAAGTTGTAGTAAAGGTTCATAGGGTCTTTCCGTCTAACCGCGGGAACTCCGCATCTTCACGGAGAATTCAATTTCACTGAGTAGGTGTTGGAGACAGTGGGGAAGTCGTTACGCCATTCATGCAGGTCGGAACTTACCCGACAAGGAGTTTCGCTACCTTAGGACCGTTATAGTTACGGCCGCCGTTTACTGGGGCTTCGGTT
>JBEOJY010000052.1:0-53219 GCA_040275305.1 Bdellovibrionales bacterium
CTGCGCAACTATGGCGGACAGGTCGTCGCCTGAAGAAGGCTCCTCGCAATGACGCTTTTGGATATTTTTTATGCTTGAAAGGGCTTGTTCGCTTTTGCGGCGGGCCAGCCATGTGAGCGCGGCGAGGCATCCTAGCGCGAGGAAGGCCAGTCCATAGGAAGCCAGCACATATCCGGCGTGAGGATGGGAGATCCAGTCGGGCAGCATGGTTCTAGTCGTGCTCTTCTATGATGTGCCCATCGCGCAGCGTTACTGTGCGGCTCATGCGGCGGGCGAGTTCGTGATTGTGCGTGGCCATCAGGAGCGCGAGGCGGTTTTCCTGTGTGAGTTTGCGCAACAGGGCGAAAATATGCTCTGCCGTGGAGGGGTCGAGGTTCCCGGTCGGCTCGTCGGCGATGAGAACGCGGGGATTATTGGCGAGCGCACGGGCGAGCGCGACGCGCTGTTGCTCGCCGCCTGAGAGCTGCGCCGGGCGGTGGCTGGCGCGGGCGGTCAGCTCGATCTGTTCCAGAAGCTCTGCCGCGCGGCGTTTGGCTTGTTCGCGTGGGACGTTCGCGATCATCTGCGGGATCATGATGTTTTCGAGCGCCGAAAATTCCGGCAGCAGGTGGTGGTATTGATAGACGAAGCCGATGGCCTGACGGCGCAGGGCGGTGCGACCTAGGTCGTTGAGGCGCGAAGCGTCTTGTCCGGCGATCAAGATGGTTCCGGCGTCGGGGCGTTCCAATAGGCCCGCGATGTGCAGGAATGTCGATTTACCGGAGCCGGAGGGGCCTATTAGCGCGACGGTTTCGCCCGCATGGACGGCGAGGTCGCAGCCGCGCAGGACGTGCAGAGGCTCGCCCGCTTGGCGGAAGCTGTGTTCAATGGCGTGAAGGTCGAGGACGGTTTCACTCATAGCGCAGCGCCTCCACGGGATCGAGACGCGCGGCGCGCCATGAGGGGTAGATCGTCGCGAGCAGCGAGAGGCCCAGCGACATCAAGACGATGCGCACGACGTCGGCGGGGTCGATCACGGACGGCATGCGCGTGAGGAAATAGATCTCAGGCGAGAAGGGGTCGGTTTGCGTGAGTTTTTGCACAATCTGGCGCAGCTCCTCAATATGGCCCGCGACGAATAGTCCGAGGAAAAATCCGGCGATGGTTCCGATGATGCCGATGCTCGCGCCGTTGAGGAAGAAGATGCGCATGACCATGCCGCGCGTCGCGCCCATGGTGCGCAGGATGGCAATGTCGCGGCCTTTGTCTTTTACCAGCATGATGAGGCTTGAAATAATATTGAAGGCGGCGATGAGGATCAGCATGGTCAGGATCAGAAACATGACGTTGCGTTCGACCTGAAGCGCGGTGACGAGGCTGCCGTTGTTTTGCTGCCAATCGACGAGGCGGTAGCCGGGTTGGCCGATGGCCTTGACGATATCGGCGCGAATGGGCTTCAGATTTTGCGGGTCGCGCACGAAGATTTCGAGGGCGGTGACGCCGTTTCCGGTCGCGAAGAAGGTTTGCGCGGCGGCGAGCGGCATGAAAACGAAGCTGTTGTCGAACTCGTACATGCCGACGTCGAAGATGGCGGCTATTCTGTAGCCGCGCAGGCGCGGGGCCGAGCCGAAGACCGTCGTTTTGCTGACAGGCGAGATGAGCGTCAACGTGTCGCCGATGCCGAGGTTCAGGCGCGTGGCCATGCGCGTGCCGATGGCGATGCCGTCGTCGCGGAAGTCCTTCAACGCGCCTTCGACGATGTGCTGCGCGATGCCGGTGCGGTTCGCGAGCGAGTCGGAGGGAACGCCGCGCACGAAGATGCCGGAGGCCGCGCCGTTCTTGGTCACGAGCGCTTGCCCTTCAATGGTGGGCGCGGCGGCGAGAACGTCCTTCACGCTTTGAACGCGCTCCAATATGTCCTGATAATCCGTGATCGGCGCGCCTTGCGTCGAATAGACGTTCAGGTGGCCGTTGAGGCCCAGCACGCGCTGGAACAGTTCCTGCCGGAAGCCGTTCATGACCGACATGACGACGATCAGCGTGGCGACGCCGAGCGCGATGCCGATCAGCGAAAACCATGTGATGACGGAGATGAAGCCCTCCTGCCGTTTCGAGCGGAGGTAGCGCATCGCCATCAGGCGTTCAAAGGGGGAGAAGATCATGGGCATGTTACTTCTTTTCGTACCAAGTGGCGCGGCCTTTGCCATAGCGCTTAATTTTGCCTGATTCGACAAGTTCTCTTAAGCGTATCTTTAGCGTATTGCGGTTTGCGCCTGTTTCTTCGGCGAGTTGGGCGCTGCTCAGACGTTCGTGGCGTGTCAGCAGCTTGAGAACAAGGGAGGATAATTCAGGCAGGGCAGAGCCTTCGTCGGTCGATAACGATGAATCCTTACTCAACTTTGCCGCGAGATTGTTTTTTTGCTTTTTTAGACATCGCAGGAAGAAGCCTACCCATGGTTCCCAGTCCGGCGCAGCAGCGTTCAGGGTTGTTTGGGTGCGGCGCAAAGCTTTGTAATACAAATCTTTGTTATCCTCGATGATTTTCTCAAGCGAAGCGTAGGGGACATAATCGTATCCCGCTCTTAACAGGAGCAGCGTCGTCAGGATGCGCGAGAGTCGCCCGTTGCCGTCCTGAAACGGGTGAATGGCCAAAAAGATGACGATAAACGCCGAGACCATGAGCAGAGGATGGATGCTGTTTTCCTTGATGGCTTTGGCGGCCCATGCGACAAGCTCTTCCATTTTGCGCGGGGTGTCGAACGGCGTGGCGGTATCGAAGATGATGCCGATCTCCTTGCCTTTCTTGTCGAAGGCAACCACGTTGTTGGGCAGTTTTTTGTAATCTCCGCGATGGCGCTCGTCTTTCGCGCTGTGGCGCAGCAGCGTTTTGTGGAGTTGCCTGATATGGTTTTCCGTAAGCTTCAAGTCGTTGTATGATTCGAAGATAAGATCCATAGCTTCGGCGTAACCTGCGACTTCCTGCTCGTCCCGCGTTTTGAACGAGGTCACGGCCAGATTGGACAGCAACGTCTCGATCTGCTGGTCAGAAAGCTTGACTCCCTCGATCCGGGTCGATGAGCCAACGCTTTCTATAGTTGCGACTTTACGCAGTTTGTCGAGTCGCTCCGGCGACACATGGCGGTAGGCTTCCCACTGGCCCTTGAAAGCGTCTATTTCCGCAATGAGCTGCAAAAACTCTTGCGTGATCGTGATTTTCGGATTTTCCATGGGGTGAGCCGTCTCTTGTAGATACCCGATTTTACCCGATTTTACCCGATTCTGGGGGAACTAGGAACTGTTTGGTTTTGTATCTGTGTTTTCGAACGGTGTGGTGTCAAAAAGTAAGAGCCGCTCTTGGAAACGCAAAGCCGCTTTCCGGTGTTCAAACAGTTGATCGGAACAAACGCAATCGCCACGAAACTCGGATTGTCGGCGTGTTTGACGCCGACGAGGCTGTGCGTGGAAGCGAGTGAGAACCTTACGTCGCCGCCGTCGTTCAGGTCAAGCGAACCATTCAGGCGACTGTTGGCGCGACGGGCCTGTGGCGGTCATCTAGCCAATCGTCATTCTAACTTTCTAATCGTCCTATCGATTCGATGCCAACACGGTGGCTTAGGTTATTCGCAGACACTGGTGAGGGAGTGCTAGGCAGTAGATCGGCGAAGAGAGCTTCTCTAGAGATCATGTATTTCTCTTGTAATTCTTGATTTGACTTTCTTTCTTTAACATCATGTGCACCAAAATCTATCACGGCATCAAATTCTTTATTTCCTCTAAGATCGAGGATAGTCTCTATAGTAGGGCGAATCCGGAAAAAAATATTTAATAGCTGTATAAATTTGTTTCTATTTACTGCAAGATGCATGAGCATTGGCTGCCGGGCATGTCTGCAAATGAGCGCGGTAAATCTATTGGTTCCTGCCTCATTATCTAAAACAGCAAAACCCCTGTCCTGAGGAGTGCAGATAGTATTGTCCACAAACCCATACACATCCAATAATCCGAATTCACGCTCAGAAGGGCCCACAGCTACTTGCAATGGGTTGCTATCTTCTGTCTCGATTATTCTTCCAATGATTGGGAGGGGTTTATCATTATTTTCTTTTAATTCTGACAATATAGATTCAATATTTTCGCGCGACATGTCGGGCACCTTGGGGTTAGTTTATTGAATTCTCCCGGACTGTGTTTAGCGGTGAGTATAGCCAGACATATCGAGAATAATATTTCTGTGATTGCGAATACCACATATTGCATTATTTTCACAACGCCAGAATATTGTATTATTAACCAACAACATTGTTTTTGTTGTTAACATGTTGTCTTATGAGGCCTATTCGTTCTCTGTGTTTGCCAAGGAATCTCAATACGCCCGTGCGAAGATGACTTCCTCAGTGGCCGGAGCTCCGGTGAGGACGCAGGTGCCGGGTTTGCCGTCTTGATCGAGGGGGATGCAGCGGACGGTGACGCCGAGGGGTTCTAGGAGCGCGAGCGAGGCGGGGTCGCCGGACCATTTGGCGCGGACGAAGCCTTGGGTGCCGGAAAAGCTTTCTTCGCCGTCCTTGCCGAAATAGGCTTCGAAATCCGCGCGGGTTTTGATGTTCGTCGCGGTGCGGGCTTTTTGGAAGGCGAGCGCGTCGTCGAACATGGTTTTCTGGATGGTCGCGAGTTCTTCTGGGACGCTGGCCGTGAAGGCGGCGCGTTCGAGGAAGCGCTTGCCGTCTTTCATCCGGTCGCGGCGCATGACGCAGACTTTGTCGCCGTCCACGTCGCGCGGGCCGATTTCGAGCAGCAGGGGCGCGCCTTTTTTGATCCATTCCCACTTCTTGTCCGCGCCGGCGATGTCGCGCGTATCGAACATGACGCGCAGAGGTTCGCCCGCGAAGCTTTGAGCTTGCAGTTCTTTCTTAAGCGTCTCGCAGTAAGTCAAGACCTTCTCGCGTTCGGCTCCGTCGCGCAGGATCGGGGCGATCACGACTTGCCATGGAGCGACGCGCGGCGGCATGCGCATGCCGTCGTCGTCACCGTGGGTCATGACGAGGCCGCCGAGCAAGCGGGTGGAAACGCCCCACGAGGTGGTATGGGCGTATTCGAGGACGCCTTCGCGATTTTGGAACTGGATGCCGATGGATTTGGCGAAGTTCTGGCCGAGATAGTGCGAGGTTCCTGCTTGGAGGGCGCGCCCGTCCTGCATCATCGCTTCGATGCAATAGGTGTTGACCGCGCCGGGGAAGCGTTCGTTGGCGGTCTTCTCGCCGCAGATGACGGGGATCGCCAGCACGTCTTCGACAAAGGCGCGGTAGGTTTCGAGCATTAGCTTGGTTTCGCGCATGGCGTCGTCGAAGCCGTCATGGGCGGTGTGGCCTTCCTGCCAGAGGAATTCGGCGGTGCGCAGAAGGATGCGCGGGCGCATTTCCCAGCGCACGACATTGGCCCACTGGTTCGTGAGCAAGGGCAGGTCGCGGTAGGATTTGATCCATTTCGACATGGCCTCGCCGATGACGGTTTCCGAGGTCGGGCGCACGACGAGCGGTTCTTCCAGCTCGCCGTCGGGAACTAACACGCCGTCCTTTTTGGTCAGGCGGTGATGGGTAACGATGGCCATTTCCTTGGCAAAGCCTTCGACATGGTCGGCTTCTTTCTGGAAATAGCTTAAGGGGATGAAGAGCGGGAAATAGCAGTTCTGGTGGCCCGTTTCCTTGAAGCGGCGGTCGAGATCGCGTTGCATCAGTTCCCACGCGCCGTAGCCCCACGGCTTGATGATCATGCAGCCGCGCACGCCGGACATTTCCGCCATGTCGGAGGCGCGGACGATTTGCTGATACCATTGCGCATAATTCTCGGCGCGGGTTGGGCTGATCGCGGTCTTGGGCGCGGCGGGCTTTTTCTGGGAGGCGGCTTCGTTGGCTGACATGTTCGGTCCTGAAGACTAGGGCTATAAAATCTATGTATACCTCTAACATTTCGAGAGTTGGCAAACATTGACGCAAGACAGGCTGAATTCCCTCCCCCTTGCGGAGAGGGTTAGGGTGGGGGACCAGAAGCCGGAGAACAGTTATCAGTCATCAGATATGGTGACGTGGTAAGGTTCTGATAACTGACTTCTGAAATCTGCTTTCTGAATCTCCCCCACCCTAACCCTCTCCGCAAGGGGGGAGGGAATCAAGTTGCGCCATTTTCACGTGCATTCCCAACTCTTGAACTGCAAGGAATATATTTCGCCAACCTATCATAGGCTTTTTGCGCTGCCAACGGCGCTTTCAGACTCTGCGCGTGGTTTTGCCCGTGAAGTAGCCGGAGGGGGACGGCGTGGGCGATGGCGAGAGGAAGGCCCAGCGGCTTTTTGGCGCGAAGACGCGGGGGGCGTGGCTCGGTTTGGGCGCGATTTCCGGGGCCGGTTTGTAGATGGTTTTGGGTTCTGGTCGGTGGGTCGCGACGAGAATGGGCGCTTGCTTCGGCACAAGGACTGGCTCCGTCTTCAGGCCTTGTTCGTGCGCGTAGTGATGGGCGCGGAAGCGCTGGGCCAGAGGTTGCTCGAAATCGCGGATCAGGCGAAGAGGGGGAGGGGGCTGTTCGGCTGAGACTACGATGCGCGGCGCTGGCTCGGTTTGGCGTGGTTTTGGCAGGGGCTGTCCGGTGATCTCGCGACGCGCGGCGTATTCTTGTTCGCGACGGCTTGGGGCTGGCGGCGGCGCTTGGGCGGCGGGCGGCAATGGGGCCTGTGGTTGTTGAGGTTCCGGATGCGGCTGGGGTTTGGGCTGGGGCGAGTTCTGTGGCGCAGGGGCTGCCGTGAGGATCGGTTGCGCCAATTGTTCGGTTCGCGCGGCGGCGGTGGTTTCTTCTGCGGGGCCTGCGGCGGCGGGGGGCGTGGGGGCGAGCATCGTTTGCTGTTTTGGGCGCGGGGCGGCGGGTTGCGCGGGTTTATGCGGCGGCAAGGATTCCGGAGTTTCCGGGCTGGGGGAAGGAAATTCCTCTAGCGGTGGCGAGGTTGTCAGCGCTTCCGGCGGCGCGGTGGTGGGCAGCGGCGGGGTGGGGGGGGGAGGCCTTTCGCGCAAGATCGCCGCGACGGGGCTTGCCATTGGCGTTAATTGTTCCGCTTGAGTCGTTAGCGCGATCGGGGGCGGAGGCGTGGGGGCGAGCATCGTTTGCTGTTTTGGGCGCGGGGCGGCGGGTTGCGCGGGTTTATGCGGCGGCAAGGATTCCGGAGTTTCCGGGCTGGGGGAAGGAAATTCCTCTAGCGGTGGCGAGGTTGTCAGCGCTTCCGGCGGCGCGGTGGTGGGCAGCGGCGGGGTGGGGGGGGGAGGCCTTTCGCGCAAGATCGCCGCGACGGGGCTTGCCATTGGCGTCGATTGTTCCGTTTGAACCCTTGGCGCGACCGGAGGGGGGGGCTTGGGCGCGGCCAGATATTCCTTATGTTCCTTTAAGGCGATAGGCGGCGGGGTGGGGGAGGGGATAGTCGCTTCTTTCTCTGCTGTCGGCCTCGCGGTGCGCGCTGGCGGGAGTGGCTTTAGCGGGCGCAGCTGTAAAATCTTATTTATAATCTCTAGCTGCGGCTTTGGTTTTTCAGCGATTTCTGTTCCTAGCTTTCGCGGGGGCTGAAGGTCGAGGTTCACATGCCCCTGCGTATGCTGCGTTCCGGGTTTTGGAAAGAGGTGAACATTTTGCGCCATTATGAGATTATGTACAGGTTCCAAGGCGAGGGCCGACAGGGCCGCAGGCCTTGGTTGCGCTGTGACGCGCGGCAGAGCGGAGGCCATATGGTGTAGAATTGTCGGTTCAATGGGTTTGGGCAAGGTTATGGTTGGCGTGGGCATGGGAATCTTTGGAAGGGCAGCATGGGTAGGCGTGGCTGGATGCGGCGGGGTTCGTTGTGGTTCGCGGATGATGGCTTGCGGCGCGCGCGGGATGGCTGTGGGGGCGGGGCGCGAAGCCGCTATCAGGTCGATTGGCAGTGGCGATATCCCGCGTTTTGGCACAGGTTCGATGTGATCCGTTCTTCTTGGCGCGGACTGCCATAGGGCCGGGTTGAGCAGGGGCTTTTTTTGCCATTCTCCGCGCAGTTCTTTCATCTCCTCTTCGTGCCTTTCGAGGGCGCGGCGCGACCAATCCCTGAATATATTGCTTTTAATGTGTTTCCAGCGTTTGCGGGTGTCCTTAAGCGCGTGATAGCGGTAACGTAGCGGGCGGCAGATCACGAGCAATCCGCTGGCGATGGGGTTTGAGGGTCTGGTTATGGATGCCCATCGGCGGCGTTGTGGAGGTACGAAAGTATGGATGATCTTCATTCGCCCAATGTCGAAACCTGTCGCCGTGACCATCGTGGGCGGCGAGGTCGGGAAGGTCTGGATATTAGGAGAGAAGCTTAGCGTGATTTCGACTGCCTGTGCTAAGAGCCTTGCGGCGAGCGGATAGACGGCTTCCGTTATCTGACGGCAAAGCTTGGCTCGTGCGGCATCTTGCCCGGCGATGCGCGGCATTCTTTCCATGAGTTCGTAATAGATATGTCCGGTGCCGGTTCGAAAGGAGATGGGGGTGGGGGAGATGCGGATTGCAAGACGCAAATACTCTATTTCCTCGCCAAGCTGGTTTTCGAGGATGGCGGCGGGTCCTACACCTCGGGCATTCCTGCCCATGGTCATGAAACCTTTTAGCATTTTGGCATTATACTCTTTTGGAATTCCTGACGCCATTCGATTTGTTTCAGGCGTGAATTTGATTTTAGTCAAATTTTATGTCATGGTGTGGCGGATGATTCTTGACTACCCTCCTTTATGGGATTGCCTTTTTGGCTTCCGAATTTCTTCTGGTGTCTTTGCTTTTGGGTGCAAGCGTTTCTGGTCTTTGCAGGCCTTTGATTCGCCACGTAGGTGGGAGGATGGGCTGCAGTGGAGTTTTGGCGCATATTGATCGGATGATGATGCCATGGAACAAGTTTGGCCAGCGAAAGTTCAGAGCCACCCTCTATTTAAAGGATTAGGGGACGCGCATAGAGACGCTATGCTGAAGGCGGGGCATTTGCGACGCTATGAAGACGGGCAAAGCGTGTTTATGTATGGGGATCCCGTGCGATCCTTTTACCTTGTTTGCGAGGGGGTTGTTCAGCTTTTTCGCGAAACTCCGGATGGCCATGAATTAACGGCGGCTGTTTGCCTTGCGGGCGATACGCTTGGAGCGCATGAGATTTTTATGGAAAAAAACGCGCACCATATGGTTAACGCTGTGGCTGCGCGCGCTTCACATATTCTGGAGTTTTCCGCCGACTGGCTTAGGGAGAATGCTAGAAAGACGGGGGCTTTCGCATTGAACGTGCTTGCCTTGCTTTCCAAAGAATCACGAGTGGCCTGTGTCGAGGCAGAACACAAATCTTCCATGTCAGCAGCCCAACAGGTGGCCTGCTTTCTTGAAAGAATGTGTGTATTGCATGGGTATGACCCGCACGGGTTTAGTTTGCCGTATAGCAAAACCCTGATGGCCTCGCGGCTGGGGATGGAGCTTGAGACTTTTTCGCGCGCTTTGGGAACTTTGCGCGATTATGGTATCTTCATTCAGGGGGGGCATGTCTCCTTTCGCGATTTGGCAAAGCTTGAGAGCTTCTCATGCGCCGACTGCACGATTGCGGGCAGTTGTCAGGAGCATGAGCAGTTGCGCGTCGCGCTGGCGCAAGAGTAGAAATTGCGTTCAGGCCATTAACAGTCTGCTGAAGAACCCATCAGGAAGGAACAGAAACCAAATGGGACACGGCGCTAGTTGAGAAAAATTTCTCAGTAAAAAACAAACATCTTGCCCTTGATAAGCGGGCATCCTAATTTTCTTTTTTTAAGCATAACCGCGCCCAAAAGTGTTTTTCTGCAGACTGTTAGCACCGCGTTGTTTCCTAACACACCTTACCTAATGCGGATCAATGGGTTCGGCGTGGCGCGGTATGTCGGCTGACGCATTCGTTGGCTTTTCATTGTTAACAATGTCTGTGTAGCATTCATGCAACCTTCGCGCGATTTTTTTGTTTCCTTACGATATATATCTTGGCAGGATTGTGGCAAGAGCGCTAGAGAAGGGCTCTCTCTCAGAGATGTCTGATGGGCGATGTAATGCATCGCTCCGATGATGCTCAAAGCCTTTAGCCTTCTTGTTTCCGTTCAGTATCACTTATCTGTCAGTTTGGTCACAGTCTGCCATAAAGGGGGCACTATGTTGTCATTCGTAGGGAAGAAAAAAGCCGGGTTATGTCTTGCGGTTTCCGCTTTCGCGCTTGCGGTTGCTATGGCTCCCCCGGTGCATGCGGCGGCTAAGTCGGAGAAGACCACGCTGGAAGCCTTGCAAAAGCAGATCATGGCGCTGCAGGCAGAGATCCAGACGATGAAGCAGGAACAGGCCAAGGCGGCGGTGGCCAAAGTTACGGCTCCTGCTCCGGCGGCGGTATCTTCTTTTGCTACTGCATCATCGGCGGCCCCTGCCCCTCAGTCGGCATCTGTTCCCATGGCTGCTGTTTTGTCGGCGGCTCCTGCGGCGGCGACACCATCTCCTGTGGCGGCGGCGGCTCCGGCTCCGGCTGGCGGTCTGCAAAGCGCGATCATGTCCAAGACAGGGGTTAAGCTTACTCTTGGCGGTCAAGTTGACATGACAACCCTGTATCGCTCGAAAAACCAGTCGTCGGATATCGCGTCGAATTTCAACAGTTTGATACCGTTCAACAACTCTGTGAATTCTCACCAATCCGAGTTCAGAGGCAGCGCTCGCGCGACAAGACTTAGCCTTTTGGGCGAGGCGTCTCCGGATGAAAATACGAAGTTGACGGCTTATATTGAGAGCGATTTTCTAGGCGCTGCGCCGACAGCGACGTCAACAGTGACGAACAGCTATACGCCGCGTCTTCGTCAGGGTTTTGCGCAGTATGAGCGTAACGATCTTGGACTGCACGTTTCAGGCGGTCAGGAATGGACGTTGTTGACGATGCACAAGTCCGGCATGCTACCCTTGAAGGAGAACGCTCCTGGGACGGTGGATGCCGGTTATCTGCCGGGGTTCAATTATGCCCGCACTCCCCAGCTTCGTATTGTCAAGGATTTTATGGACAAGAAGTTGTGGGTAGGCGTGTCGGCTGAGAGTCCGCAAGCGATCACAAGCGGTATTTGTACGTCTTCGACATCTTCCTCTACGCTTAATTGCGCGGGGTACAACAACGCTTATCTGTTGAACAATCCTGGCAACGGTTCGACCTATGCTTCGACCAACAGCTATACGACGGACATCGCGCCCGATGCTATCATGAAGGTCGCGTATGACGCGAGTTGGGGACATGTCGAAACCTTTGGCGCCTTGCGCACCTTCCATAATGTGGACGATGCTAGATTCAACGATAACGTAGTTTTCGCGGGAGGCGGCGGCGCTTCGGTATTTGTTCCTGCGATCGAGAAGAAGCTCGATGTCATGGCCAGCTTTATGTACGGCTATGGCATGGGACGCTACACCGTTTCGGCGTTTCCTGATTTCTCCGTTCAGCCCGACGGGAGTCTTCAGCCGCTTGAGGAGTATACCGCTTTGGTCGGTTTGATCGCCAAGCCCACTCCTTCGTGGGACTTGTTTCTTTACGCTGGCGTGGAGGAGGCTTTCCGCAACAATATAGATGGGCAGACTTCCAACGCTTTTGGCTATGGCAATCGAGGCGTGAGCAATACGGGTTGTTATACGGAAGGCGGAACGTGTTATGCGCAGACGAAGCGCGTCTGGCAGGTTACGCCGGGCTTCTGGACGAGGCTTTATGACGGATCGTATGGTAAGGTGCAGGTTGGCGCGCAGTACTCGCTTACGAGACGCGATGCGTTTTCGGATGTTTCCGGCAATGCGCCGCATTCCTATCAGCACATGGTGCTTACTTCTTTCCGTTATCACCCGTTCTAGCAGACGGATTGATTTCGGTTCGTTTTCTAACTTTCTTGCCTACATTGAACGCGCTCTGTCTTTAGATAGGGCGCGTTTTTTGTCATTTTCCTGCCACAGCGGGTATGTATAGTCGTTTTGATTATTTTCCGTAAGAAAGAATCCAACCAGAAGGTCCGTCATTCCGCAAAATTTTCTCTTCGGTTTGCGTAGCAATGCGAAAGAAAATTTATGCGGAATCCCATGTTTTTCATAGATTTATCAAGACATCGGATTCCGCATCTCCTCTCTCGACCTTCGGTCGAAAGCTGCGTGCGGAATGACGCCAGCCCTTACGGATATTATTGCGAATGACTATAACACGTTGGTGGTGTTGGTGACGATCCGGGGAGCCAAGGCATGGATATGAACGCGAGCCTGCAAAAAATGCTCGATACGACATTGTATGGGAATACGGCGCTTGATTGGGGCATCGCGCTAGGAATTTCGACGCTAGTCCTGGTCGGGTTGTGGATTCTGAAGGTTGTCTGTTTAAGGCGGCTTAGCGATTTCTCGGCGCATGCCAATCTTATTTCCGGGCGGATTCTTCTGGAAGCGCTTCGACGGACGCAACCGCTGTTTCTGTTCCTGTTGGCGTTATGGATGGGGGCGCAGCATCTGGATCTTGCCAAGAAGATGGAGCGGCTCATCGACAATGCCGTACTGGTTGTTTTTCTGGTGCAGGGAGGCCTTTGGGCCGTGATGCTGACGGATGGTTGGATGAAGAGCTATCGTGAGCGGCGGCTAACTTCCAATCCCGACGCCGTGACATCCTTCAGCGCGGTTACGATCATATTTAAGTTGGCGGTTTGGATTTTCGTCACTTTGCTGGTGCTGCAGAATTTTGGGATCAACGTTACGGCGCTGGTTACGGGCCTTGGGATTGGCGGCGTGGCCGTGGCCTTGGCTGCGCAGAATATTCTCGGCGATTTGTTCGCGTCGATCTCCATCGCGGTGGACAGGCCTTTTGTCGTTGGCGATTTCCTCGCGCTTGGCGAGCATATGGGGACTGTCGAATATATCGGTATGAAGAGCACGCGCTTGCGCAGTCTTTCCGGCGAGCAGATCGTGATGGCCAATACCAATCTTCTGGGTAGCCGCATCCGCAACTATGGGCGCATGTATGAGCGCCGGGTGGCCGTGACGATCAGCGTTACCTATCAGACGCCTCGCGCCAAGCTTGCCGAGATACCTGCGATGCTGCGTTCTATCATTGAGGCGCAGAGCGATGCGCGGTTTGATCGCGCTCACTTCAAGTCGTTTGGAGAAAGCGGTCTGGAATTCGAGTATGTCTATTTTGTGCGGAGCTCGGACTACGGCATCTATATGGATATCAACGAGCGGATCAATCTGGCGCTTCTGGAGCGGTTCGAAAACGATGGCATAGGTTTGAGCCATTCCAAGCAGCCTGCGTCTGCGTAACCAGCCTTCGGCACACACGGAGACAGTTTAATGGTCTGCTGAAAAAGGTTTCTGGAGGTAGTCATGCTCAAAGAAAAAAGAAAATGGGATGCCCGCCTGCGCGGGCATGACGCTTGTTTTGATTGAGAAATTCACCTCAACAAGCGCCGTCACACCCGTCCCCGCCTCCGCGAGGACAGGCTCCGGCGGGTGTCTCATTTTTCTGTATAGTTATGCAAGAAGTCTAATGGTTTCCCGGTGCGTTAACCGACGATTTCGCTGTCCTTGAAGAAGTAGGCGATTTCCGTGCGGGCGTTGTCGAGGCTGTCGGAGCCGTGGACCGAGTTGGCTTCGATGTTTTCGGCGTATTCCTTGCGGATGGTGCCGGGGGCGGCGTTCGCCGGATTGGTTGCGCCCATCACTTCGCGGTTGCGCAGGACGGCGTTTTCGCCTTCCAGAACTTGTAGAACGACGGGGCCTGAGCACATGAAGGCGCAGAGGTCGTTGAAGAAGGGGCGCTCCTTATGGACGGCGTAGAATCCTTCGGCTTGTTCGCGCGTCATGCGGATGCGCTTTTGCGCGATGATGCGCAATCCGGCTTCTTCCAGCTTGGCGTTGACTTTGCCCGTCAGGTTGCGGCGCGTGGCATCGGGTTTGATGATTGAAAATGTGCGTTCGATGGCCATGGCTGCCCCTTTTTCTCTATCGGTCAATGGATCAAAAAGTAGCGCCTTATAGCTGTTCTCTGCGCTCGACGCAAGCATTTACGATGTCTGTCCAGGTTAGGTTTTGGTCTGACGAGGAGGCTTGCTTGGGAATTGCCTTAGCATCGCGTTACTCCAATCCTGCGGTAAGAGGTTGAGAAAGCCGATCATGGCGACCATGCGCCATGGAAAGGCGATGCAAGGCTTGTTTCTGGCGAGTCCGTCGCGGATGAGGCGGGCCGCGCGGTCGGCTTCCATGATCCAGGGCATGGGGTAGGGATTGCCTTCCGTCATTGGCGTGCGGATAAATCCGGGGCACACGACGTTGACGGCGATGCCATAGCGTTGCAAGTCGCAGCGCCAAGATTCTCCTAGCGCGCGGATGGCGGATTTGCTGGCGCAATAGGAGGCCGAGCCGGGGAAGCCCCGGAAGCTTGCGACGGAACTGACGAGGGCGAGTTGTCCTTGTTTTCGCGCGATCATGAGCGGGATGACGGGATAGACGGTGTTCAGGACGCCGTCGAGGTTGGTTGCGAAGACCGCGCGGCTTTGCGTTGCGGTTTCGAAGGCGTTTTTTCCTGCTCCTGCGGAGATTCCGGCGTTGGCGATCACAAGATCCAAAGGCAACGCGCTGTGGCGCGCGACGATCCATTCGGCGAGATTATTTGCGTTGGTTACGTCGCCTGCGTGGGGGGCGACTTCCGCTCCTTGTCGTCGCGCTTTGTCTGCGATGGAGGCAAGGCGTTCCGCATTGCGTCCGTGCAGAGACAGCGTGACATTTGGCTTCGCATAGAGTTCCGCAAGCGACGCTCCGATGCCGCTGGATGCTCCTGTGATGAGGATGTGGCGTGGATTTTTCATGGGGGCGCTTTTCTGAAAGACCTTCCATAGATTGATTGCGCGCTTGTTTTGGGCTTTTAATCCTAGCATTATGAAACTTCCAGTCGATTCCTTAATATGCGTTTTCTTGGTTTGTTTTCGAGGTTTTCAATGGACGCTCCTCTTGTCCTTAATATTCTGACTCCAGACGAGTTGCAGGTTACGTTGCGTGGGTTGGGGCGTGGCGCGCATGTTTTACAGATTGGCGCGATGGACGGAGTCGCGTTCGATCCTGTGCATGCGATGATCCGCGAGATGGGCTGGCGCGGCACGCTCGTCGAGCCGATTCCCGATATGTTCGACGCGCTGCGCGCCAATTACGCAAGCGCAGAAGGGCTTTCGTTCGTTAACAAAGCGGTGACGACTTATGACGGCATGATTGAGATGACGCGGATAGATCCCAAGGCCGTTGAAGAGGCTGGGATTTCAAAAGAGGCGTTGGGGATCAGCACGACGATGCCGGATCGCGGCGTGCTGGTGAAAGCCGGAGGCGAGCTTAAGAGCATTCTTGAGAAATATAGACGCACGCTTTCGGTGCCGTGTTGCACCATGGAAACCCTCTTGCGCGAACAAAAGATAGAGCGGGTCGATATGCTGGTGATCGATACCGAAGGCGCGGACTGGATGATCTTACAGCAATTTCCCATCGAGCGTTATCGCCCCCGCATTATTTTCTTCGAGGTCGCGCATTTGACGCCTGCGGAGATGCAGGCGAGTTTTGCGCATCTGATGCAGGCTGGGTATGCGTTGCGTGTCGATCCTTCGCGCGAGAATATTTTGGCCGAGCGCAAATAGCCGTTTTTTCAGGCGATGGGGGGGGCGATAGGTGTTGCCATTTCTTGAGACAGGTTTCATCATGATGCGATGAATAATTTTCCTGTTTCCGAAGGCGATAATGCGTCGTCGCGTTCTGCGCGTGCGCCCCAGCGGGTTGCGCTTGCGCTCGGCTCGAACATAGGGGATCGCGCGGCGACGTTGCGGGCGGCGTTCGAGGCGGTGCGTCCGTGGATTGCGGTTGAAGCGGTTTCTCCACTCTACGAGACTCCGGCGGCTTATGTCGTCGATCAGCCTTCGTTTTACAACGCTGCGTTGGTGGGAACGACGAATTTGCAGCCGTTGCCGTTGCTGTGGACATTAAAGAAGTTGGAGAGTGAACTTGGGCGCGTGCCGACTTTCCGGTACGGCCCGCGCGTCATTGATCTTGATCTGTTGCTGTATGGCCATGTGATTATGTCCTCTCCGGAATTGACGATTCCGCATCCGCGCATGGCCGAGCGGGAATTCGCGCTTCGCCCTTTAGCCGATATCGCGCCGAATTGGATTCATCCGCAAACCAAGATGACCGTGTCGCAGATGCTTGAGGGCATTCCCGAATGTAGCGCAAGGAAATTATCATGTTAGCTTGTCTGAATGTGGAGGGTGACCCCTCCATGTCTTTTATGTTGCTGACTTTCGCGCCGCAGGAGTTGCCTTTGGCTTTGCGCAAGCTGGGGCAGGGCGCTCACGTCTTGCAGATCGGCGCGATGGATGGCGTCGCTTTCGATCCTGTGCACGCGCTGGTCCGGACTTTTGGTTGGCGCGGCGCGCTCGTGGAGCCGATGCCCGATATGTTTCAGGCATTGCAGAAGAATTATGCCGGTTGCGAAGGGCTGATTTTCATCAATAAGGCCGTCACAGAATATGATGGCGAGATCGAGATGACGCGGATTGATCCCCAGGCGATTGCCGATGGGCTGTTGCCTGCGGGGGCTTTGGGCATCAGCACCATGATGCCGGATCGCGGCCTGATCGGAAATACTGCGGGGCGCATGAATGCGCAGGAAGCCGAGCTTGTCGAACGCTACAAGAGAGTGATCCGAGTTCCTTGCTGCACGATGGAGACTTTGCTGCGCGAGCAGAAGATTGAGCGCGTCGACGTTCTTGTGATCGACACGGAAGGCGCGGACTGGATGGTATTGCGGCAATTTCCAATTGATCGGTTTTGTCCGCGTGTCGTGTATATGGAGATTGATCACCTGCCCCAGAAAGAGAAGCTAGAGTGCTTCGCTTTCTTGAGCAAGGCGGGGTATCAGCTTCGCGTTGACGAGCTGCGCGAGAATCTGCTTGCGGAGCGCAACGTCTAATATTGCGCGAGGAACAGGGCTTGCGCGGTGGCCGAGATCACGGACGCGATGCGCACGGCGGACTGTACCGCTGTCTTGGTCACGCCTTGCTTTTCGATTTCATGCGCGTGCGCTTGCATGCATTTGCCGCAGCCGTTGATGGCGGAAACGGCGAGGCTCATCAGCTCGAAATCGGTTTTCGCAATGCCGGGGTTGCCGATGATGGTCATGCGCAATCTGGCGGGCATTTTTGTGAGTTCTTCGTCTTCCACGAGATGCGTGAAGCGGTAATACACGTTGTTCATGGACATGATGGTCGCGGCGGCTTTGGCGGCGTTGACGTGGGCTTCGTCGATCTTGTCTCTCAAATGCCCTTTGATGGCGGAGATCAGCTCGTGATTGCGCGTGGCGTAGGCCGAAGCTAGCGCGATGGCCGCGATTTGATGGTCTTGCAGATCCGTCGCGCCTTCGGTCGTCAGAACGCTCGATAGGTTCAAGCGGATATCTTTGCCGTAATCAGGAATGGCAGCGATCAGGTCATCGAGAGAAGTCAGCGTTTCGGCCATGTCTTGTTTTCCTTGTCTATTTTTTGAAGAAACCGTCCGGAAGCGATAGACCTCCGGATGGTTTCCATCTGTAGCGCTTGCGTTACGCGACTTTGATCGTGTTTTC
Source organism: Bdellovibrionales bacterium (assembly GCA_040275305.1). Taxonomy (GTDB): domain Bacteria; phylum Pseudomonadota; class Alphaproteobacteria; order UBA9219; family UBA9219; genus JBEOJY01. The sequence continues at coordinate 17,654 of JBEOJY010000052.1, forward strand.
GCCTTTTTGCCAGTTGCAGGGGCACAACTCGTCCGTTTGGAGGGCGTCAAGCACGCGCAAGACTTCCTTCACGTTGCGGCCTACGCTCAAGTCGGTCACCATCGAAAAGCGAATGACGCCTTGTGGATCGACGATGAAGGTCGCGCGTTGCGCTACGCCTTCGTTCGGGTCCAGGATTCCGAGCGAGGCCGACAGTTCATGCTTGATGTCGGCGAGCATCGGGAACGGAAGATCCTTTAGATCCTTGTGGTTCTGACGCCATGCCAGATGCACGAACTCGGTATCGATGCTGGCGCCGAGGACTTGCGCGTCGCGTTCCGCAAACTGCTTGGCCATCTTGCCGAATTCCGCGATTTCGGTCGGGCAGACGAAGGTAAAGTCCTTGGGCCAGAAGAACACGACGAGCCATTTGCCTTTGTAGGACTCGTTGGTGATTTCCTTGAAGGCGTTCGCGATGTCCGTTGAGACGGTGGCTTTGAGCTTGAAAGCTGGAAATTTTTGGCCGACGGTGAGCATGGTAGGACTCCTGTATGGGATAGTCGTTGACGGTACTGAATACGACGCGACCGCGTCGACAGGACAGACTATGCGCCTGTTTTGCGAATAAACAAAATATATTGTTTTTATCAATATGTTTGATATCATCAAACTATGAACCTGCGCGATCTTGAATATATCGTTGCTATTGCGGAGCTTGGAAGCCTGCGCCGCGCGGCGGAGTCTTGCCATGTCAGCCCTTCGACGCTCAGTATCCAGCTTGGCAAGCTTGAGGCCAGTTTGGGCGTTACGCTGTTCGAGCGCTCGCGCAAGCGCGTGGCGCCGACTTCGGCGGGGCATGAGATCATCGCGCTGGCGCGGGATATCGTGCGGCAGAGTCGCCGATTGATGGAGGTGGCGCGCGAGGGACGCGATCCGATGGGCGGCGTGTTGCGGCTTGGCGCGTTTCCGACGTTGGCGCCCTATTACCTTCCGGTGGCAGTGCCCGCTATCAGCCGGGCTTTTCCGAAGCTCACCTTGCGGTTGGTCGAGGACAAGACGGCGCGGCTCGAAGAGAAGCTTCGACGGCACGAGCTGGATGCCGCGTTGTTGGCGTTGCCGATTCTGGCGGAGGATTTCGTTGCTGCGCCTCTTTTTGACGATCCGTTTTTTTTGGCTTGCCCGGATAAGCATCCTTTCGCGCGACGCGCTTCGATCCGCATGGGCGATCTTGACGGCGAAACCCTGATGCTGCTTGAGGACGGGCATTGTCTGCGCGATCAGGCGCTGGCGGTCTGCCACCGCAACCGCGCGGCGGAGGATCAAGAATTTCGCGCGACGAGCCTTGAGACTTTGCGGCAGATGGTGGCTTCCGGCGCGGGGATTACGTTGATGCCGGGCTTGGCCTTGCTGCCGACAGCGGGGCTTGCCTATGTGCCGTTCGCCAAAAAAGATAATCCTCACCGCACCATCGGGCTTGTATGGCGGCGCAGCGGCGCGCGCCAGAAGCTTATGGACGCATTGGTTGAAGCGTTGCGCACATGCAATAGGGGGCTTGCTCGCAGGGGGACGATGTGACGGATGTGTTGTTGACACGGCCTCGCGAGGCGTCGGCGCGATTGGCGGCGCGGCTTGGGCCGATGGGCTATCGTTGCGTGATCGCGCCGTTGCTTGAGATCGCGCCGTTGCATTCGTCTTGTCCTGATCTTGCCGATTTGCGCGCGGTGATGGCGACGAGCGCCCATGCGTTTGAAGGCGCAGCTTTGCTGGACAGCATCAAATCCTTGCCATGCTATTGCGTCGGCTCCGCGACTGCGGAGAAAGCTCGCGCGGCGGGATTTCGTCAGGTGCGCGACGCGCAGGGGGACGGGGCCGCGCTTGCGGCGGCGATGGCGGAGGGGGGGGGGATTCGTTCCGGCGAAGCCGTGCTGCATTTGGCCGGGCGCGATGCGCACGAGGCGGCCGTTTCGATGCTGACGGCGCAAGGCGTCGTGGTCAGGCCGTGGGTCGTCTATGAAGCTCGCGCGGCGCAGGGGTTGCCGGAGGCCGCGCTTGCCGCGTTGCGCGGGGAGTGGGACGGCGCTGTTTTGCTTTTTTCGACGCGGACTGCCTTGATTTTCGCGGATAAGGCGGCGCGTTATGATTTGGGGCTTGTTTGCGCAAGATCGCTTGCGATTGGGATCAGCAAGGCGGCCATCGCGCCTGTGGAGTCTTTGCGTTGGCGCGGCGTTTCGTGGGCCGCGCAACCGACCGAGGAGGGCGTCGTCGCGAGGTTGCGCGAGAGAGCGGTTTGCGCGTAGGATAAAAAGTAAGCCAATCTTTTGCGATGCGTCCAGCGACAACGGGGCTTTATCCTATGCCTGAAGATACGCAACCTGTTTCGGAATCTTTATCCGTTGAATCGGCAAAGACTTGCCCTGTTGAACAATCAAGGCCTTGCGGCAGGGCGTTGTTGAAGAAAATCGCGCTATTGCTCGCGTTGGTTCTCGTTGTGGGCGGCGGGTGGCGCGTTTGGCATTTCGCGCACAAGGAGCGCGGTATCGTTTTCGACAACGCCGATCATGTGGTCACGGAATCCTTACTGGGAGAAATTTTGGTTCCGCTGGTCGCGCGAGTTGAGAAGCTGGAGCGTTTCGCGCAGGAATTTCCGGCGCAGGGCGCTGGCGCAACGGGTCGCTTGGTTCGCGATGATAGGGATGAAACGAGCAACAGCAAAACGGAGACTCGCAGAGATGCGACTTTGCGCGAGGAGCTTGGCCAGTCCCGCAAGGATATCGCGGCGATGGCGGCGGAGATCAAGACCTTGAAGGAAAGCTTGCGGCAGACCGGAGATTCAGCCGTTCGGTCGCAGCATGAGTTCAGGAAACTTATGGCTTCGGCTATGGCGTTGATGCGGCTGCGCGAGAAGGCGGTTGCGGGTTATTCCTTTTCTCAAGAGCTTTCCGTAGCGCGACGTTTCTTTATGGATACGTCTTGGGAGCAAGCGCAGGCGGTGCTGATGGAGCTTGACTCCTATGCGGCGCAAGGCGTGCCCTCACTGGAGGCTTTAAGGGGGCAGCTTGTCGGTTTGAGTGGCCCGGCCATTCATGCCATCGAGACGGCGCAAGCGCAGACCTGGTGGCAGCGCGTTCTTGCCGCGCTGCAAGGGCTGGTTTCGATCAGAAGCGAGCAGGGAGGGATTGCGGCAGGCGCGCTTGAACGCGTGGATGCTGCGCTGGCATCCGGCGATGTGAGTAAAGCGTATACAGAAATCATGGCGCTTGAGCCTGCGGCACAGGATGTTTTGCGCGATTGGAGTGGACTCTTTCTGGCGCGTGTGGCGGTGGATCGGGCGATTGAAAAACTTATTGCGTTGTCGCTGGAAGACAGACTGAAGGAGAAAGAGGCGGTAAAGCCGAAGGGCGGGGAGGCGGATGATTCCGTTGATGCGCCGTGAGGCGGCTGTTCTTTTTTCTCTTGCGCTTGGCCGTTTTGGTCGCGCTGGCGGTGTGGCTGGCGGACAGACCGGGGACGGCGCGGATTGTCTGGCACGGATATATTGTTGAGACATCGGCGGCGGCGCTTGGGCTTGTCGCGCTTGCGGTCGGCGTCGCGCTCTACCTTGCGTTTCGGTTGTGGCATTTGATGCGGCATGGGCCTGAGCTTTGGGCGATGGGACGCAGGATCCGGAAGCTTAAGAAGGGGCAACACGATTTGGAGCGCGGTTTAGTCGCGATCGCAAGCGGCGATGCGGCGGAGGCCGGACGGCTCGCGGTTTCGGCGCGGCGCAAGCTTGGCGTGACGACGGCAACGCAGTGGCTGCAGGCGCAGGCGGCGCAGATGGCTGGCGACAGGCGCGCGGCGCAGGATATCTTTCAGGCATTGTCGGAGAAAGGCGAGAGCGCGGCGCTTGGCTATCGTGGCTTGATTATGGAAGCGCGGCGGCGTGGCGATTATTCTGAAGCCTCGCGGCTGGTCGATCAGCTGGGCGCGGCGAAGCCTGCGCTGCCATGGCTTGGACTTGCGCGATTTGAGACAGCGGCGCGGCAACAGGATTGGAGCGGCGCGAAGACCGCTCTTGCCGAGGCTTCGCGTTCGGGGCTGTTGGCTCCTGCGCGGCGCAAGACGTTGCATGCGGCGTTGCTGGTGGCGAGTTCGCAAGAGGAAGCGCGTTCGGGCAGGCGCGATAGGGCGTTGCAGGATGCGGAGGCCGCGCAGCGCGAGGCGCCGGGGTGGTTGCCTGCGGTCATTAATCTGGCCCAGCGTCAGGCGGAGGCTGGTCATCGACGCGCGGCCTTGCGCACGGTCGAGAAGAACTGGGCGCGCGCGCAGCATCCACAGTTGGCGACGGTCGCGCACGCGCAACATGATCGCGCGCTTGAAGCCTATCGCCAGATTGTTTCGATCGTCGGATCTTCCGGCGCTGCGTCGCCCGTTAGCAGGATGGTTTTGGGAGAGGCGGCCTTGTGCGCGAGTTTATGGGGCGAAGCGCGGAGGCATTTCATGGCGCTGGTCGGACAAGCACAGGCGACGCGCGAGACTTATCGTTTGTTGGCGCGGCTTGAGCGGCGCGAGCACGGCGACGAAGCGGCGGCATTGCAGTGGCTGGCCAAGGCGGCCGACGCGATGCCGGATGCCGTGTGGATTTGTCGCGCGTGTGGCGGCACACATGAGAAGTGGCAGGCGGTGTGCACACACTGTCATAATTTCGGCGGCGTGGAATGGAGAACGCCGGGCGTGAGCCGCGTGAAGGAACTGGGTGCGGCGCTTGAGGAAGAAGGCGTGGGGACGTTGGCGTTGACATGACGATGCTTCAGCCGCTTGCGGTATTTGATTTCGACGACACTTTGATCGAGGGGGACAGCCTGTGGGCGTTTTTGTCCTATGCGGGCGGCGGGGAGTTTAGCCTGCTGACGGCGTTCGCGGAAGCGAATGCGCGGCTTGTGCTTGATCGTTTGCGGGGGGAAGCCGCGCGGCGTCATGTGTCGCCACGCACACTTTTGAAAGAGCATTTGTTGCGACGTTTGATCGCGGGGAAATCCTGCGATTCTCTTGGTCCGGCCGTCGAGCGTTTACGTTGTTGGCGCAAGTGGAAGGAGCCGTTACGGCAGGCTTTGCTTGACCATCATGCCAAGGGGCATCAGGTTGTTATCGCGAGCGGTTCGCTCAGCCTTTACATGCCGCGTATGATCGACGACCTTCCTTATCACGCGCTGATTTGTTCCGATGTGGCCGTAGTGGATGGCATTGTTGAGGGATCCATGCCCAACGGTAATTGCGTGCGCGAGCGCAAGGCTGAGCGCGTTGCCGTTTATATGCGCAAGCATGGGCCGTTCGGCGAAAGCTGGGGTTACGGCAACGCGCCGCACGACTTGCCGATGATGGAACTCATGACACACCGCGTGGTGGTGTAAGTTTCTGTTTAGCGGAAAGGGCCGTCATCGCGAGCCCCCTCTTGGGGGCGACCTGTCCGCCATAGTTGCGTAGCAACGACGGCGGAAGCAATCCAGAATCCCACAGGACACCCTCACCGACTCTGGATCGCCTAAGTCGCCTGCGGCTCCTCGCGATTGACGCTTAGGGAAGGCCTTCCTTACGCAGTCTTCAATTATACCATCGCTTGGTAGGTTCTGTTTATTCTTCCGCTTCGCCGTCGCTTCCGGTTTCGGCGGCGCCCATCATCGCTTCGCTGACGAGGCCCGCATTGGCGCGGATTTTCTGTTCGATCGCTTCCGCCATGGCGGGATTGTCGCGCAGGAATTGCTTGGCGTTTTCGCGGCCTTGGCCGATGCGCTGGCCGTCATAGGAGAACCACGCGCCGGATTTTTCGACGACGTTCGCTTGGCTGCCGAGGTCGACCAGCTCGCCCATTTTCGAGACTCCTTCGCCGTACATGATGTCGAATTCGACGACGCGGAAGGGCGGGGCGAGCTTGTTCTTGACGACTTTCACGCGCGTCTGGTTGCCGACCACGGTTTCGCGGTCCTTGATCGAGCCGATGCGGCGGATATCGAGGCGCACCGAGGCGTAGAATTTGAGCGCGTTGCCGCCGGTGGTGGTTTCGGGATTGCCGAACATCACGCCGATCTTGAGGCGGATTTGGTTGATGAAGATGACCATGCAGCGCGAGCGCGAGATCGATCCTGTGAGCTTGCGCAGGGCTTGGCTCATCAGGCGCGCTTGCAGGCCCACATGGCTGTCGCCCATTTCCCCTTCGAGTTCGGCGCGTGGCACAAGCGCGGCGACAGAATCGACGACGAGCACGTCAATCGCGCCGGAACGCACGAGGGTATCGGCGATTTCGAGCGCCTGTTCGCCTGCGTCTGGCTGCGAAATCAAGAGGTTGTCGATATCGACTCCCAGTTTTCGCGCGTAGGAAGGATCGAGCGCGTGTTCGGCGTCGACGAAGGCGCAGGAGCCCCCAGCTTTTTGCGCTTGCGCGATGACGTGCAGCGCGAGCGTGGTTTTGCCGGAGCTTTCCGGGCCGTAGATTTCGACGATGCGTCCGCGTGGAAGACCGCCGATGCCAAGCGCGATGTCTAGTCCTAGCGAACCGGTCGAGATGGTTTCGATTTCCGCCGCAGCGCCGTGTGCGCCGAGTTTCATGATCGAGCCTTTGCCGAAGGCGCGTTCGATTTGACTGAGCGCGGCGTCGAGCGCCTTTTGCTTGTCGGCGTTCGTCATGTCCTTCGCGTCGCGGTCAACGACATGGAGGTTGGAGGAGGGAGAAGAGGGGCGGGGGCTCATGGGATACTCCTTGGAATCGAGAGAAAGTTATGCGGAACGAATACAGGGATATCTGCGAAAATCTGTTTACAGTTTGTTCTTATGGTTCTTATGCATGATCTTGCGGCGGTTCGCAAGTTCTTATTTTGTTCCATATCTTTTGCGCACACGCTTGTTATGAAATCGGGAAATGGGGGCGCCTACTTACAGACAGCAGTATTGGATCCCGTGATTCCTAGGTCAATACCCGTTCACCAGAAGGCTTTTTAGCGTGCGCATTTCCTCAAGCGCTCTGCCGGTTCCGAGCGCGACGCAGGAGAGCGGATCTTCGGCGACCGAGACGGGGAGGCCCGTGGCGTGGCGTAGCACGAGGTCGAGGTTGCGCAAGAGCGCTCCGCCACCGGTCAGGACGATGCCTTTGTCGACGATGTCGGCGGCGAGTTCCGGCGCGGTGTTTTCGAGCGCGATCTTGACGGCTTCCAAGATGGCGCTGACTGGTTCGGCGAGGCTTTCCGCGACTTGCCGTTCCGTGATGACGATTTCCTTCGGCACGCCGTTCATCAGGTCGCGGCCTTTGATTTCGGTCATGCGGCCTTCGCCGTCTTCGGGCGGGCAGGCGGAGCCGATTTCCTTCTTGATGCGTTCGGCGGTGCTTTCTCCAATCAGAAGGTTGTGATAGCGGCGGATATAGTTGATGACGGCTTCGTCCAATTTGTCGCCGCCGACGCGCACGGAGCGCGAATAGACGATGCCGCCGAGCGAGAGGACGGCGACTTCGGTCGTGCCGCCGCCGATATCGACGACCATTGAACCGGTCGGCTCGGTAACGGGGAGGCCCGCGCCGATGGCGGCGGCCATGGGCTCCTCGATTAAGAAGACACGGCGCGCGCCTGCCGATTCCGCTGATTCCTGAATCGCGCGGCGTTCCACGGCGGTCGATCCCGACGGCACGCAGATGATGATTTGCGGGTTGGCGAAGCTGCGGCGGTTATGCACTTTGCGGATAAAGTGCTTGATCATTTCCTCGGCGACTTCGAAGTCCGCGATGACGCCGTCGCGTAAGGGGCGGATGGCTTGAATGTTGCCGGGGGTGCGGCCCAGCATCAGCTTGGCCTCGTCGCCGACGGCGAGCACCTGCTTTTTGCCCTTGATGTGGGCGATGGCCACGACCGAAGGTTCGTTCAGCACGATTCCTCGACCCTTCACATACACCAGCGTGTTGGCGGTGCCGAGGTCGATACCCATATCGGCGGAGAGCAAACCCAGAATGTTGGACAGCATGTATTATCGCCTGCTTCGACAGAGTCTTATGTGGCTTTAATTCCCTGCCTTTGTGACACTGGAATTTGTCCTGCGCAAGGCCGATTCTCTCATAAGGAGGCGAGGTCCAACCTTGCTTTCAGGGCGGGATCGCCCTGCATTACATTTCCCTTGAGCAGGCTTTAGAATATTTTTGGTTAAAAAGAAAGCTAAGTTGTGACTGGCGGTCTCTCATTTTTTCAGGCAAATAGGATAGCCGTATCCTGATCGTTCGGGGATATGCCTTTTGATGCGAGGTAAATGGTTATGCTTGACTGGTCCGCCTTTGCGGCGCTTTCTCAAATTATTCTGATCGATGTGGCGCTGGCAGGCGATAACGCGATTGCCGTGGGCATGGCGGCGGCGGGATTGCCTGCTCGCGAAAGACGAATCGCCATCGTGACCGGGATCGTCGCGGCTGCGGTTTTGCGCGCGGCTTTGGCCGTATTTGCGGTTCAGTTGCTGGGCATTACGGGGTTGTTGGCGGCGGGCGGGTTGTTGCTTCTTTGGGTGTCGTGGAAGATGTATCGCGACATTCGGCATATGAGGAAGGTTCATGCTCATCATGATGCCGGGGATGGGGCTCAAACGGCGGCGGCTCCCGTCAAGGAAGTCAAGACGTTACGCGGCGCTGTTTGGCAGATTGTTTTTGCCGATATTTCCATGTCGCTTGATAATGTTCTGGCTGTGGCCGGGGTGGCGCGAGACCATACGGTTATTCTGGTTATTGGTCTGGGGCTTTCCGTTGTGCTGATGGGCGTCGCGGCCTCGTGGATCGCGCGGCTGACGACGCGGTATCACTGGATTGCTTATCTTGGTCTTATTACGGTGCTTTTCACGGCTCTGCATATGATCTGGGACGGGGCGCACGAGTTAATGAAGTTGTCGGGGACTTGAATTACCTGTCCGATCCTGTCGGTGTCTTCCGTCGTGGTTTTGGGCTTGTGGATTCTGTGAAGTTTGTCTCCGGATATTCATAGGGGTTGGGGGTTTTTCATGCGATTCCTCTTTCGCGTTTCCGCTGTCCCGCTTTGCGTTCTTGCGTTCTCCGTTCCTGTTTGCGCATCCTCAATGGAAGGCGGTTCGCAGGAGTTGACGTTCGCAACTTCTTCTTTGGTTCAGGACTTCGACTGGTTGAGCACATGGGGGTCGGTGGACACGGTAGGCAATGAGGATTTTATTGTTCCTTCGTCCCTGTTGCCTGTGAAAGCTGAGATCAGATCAACTTTGAAGTCCTGCATCTCCGATGCCGGAAAGCTGAATCAGGCGCATCTGAAGGTTTATCTCGTCGATTTTAACGGCGATGACATCAACGATATTCTGGTCGACTGGGGTTCTTATTATCAGTCTTATTCCAGCGATTCTCCGTCTTGCGCCGCGCGACTTTGCTCGTCTGAGCAGGGGTGCGCTGTTGGACTTTACGCAGTTGGCGAGGCTCGCCAATTGCTTCCATCCTCCGAGAAGCGGCTTATTGAGGGCGGCGGGTTTCCCAGTCTGTTCGCTATTCCGGGAGGTTCGGCGACATGTCCGGATGATCCGGAAGACAATGCTCAATGCATTTCTGGTTGTCCTGCGACGGAGGATCTTTGTCCGGCCATGTTCACCTATGACATGCGCAAGGTTTGGGACGGGCAGGCTAGGACAGGGACGTTTATGACGGTGGAACGTTTTTCAAGTCTTATGCAGGGGCAGGCTATGTATGCGGCGCGAAACGCCAATCCTGTGCTGGCGCTTGAGCATGGCGGAAAGGATCAGACGCGATGTGGCGCCGATGAATTAGGCGCTCATGACGGGCGTTGCGTTAAATATTACCAGTTTGTCGGAGATCAGGCGCAGGGCGCGTTTGCCGATCTGCATGGTTTTTCTGGCAACAGTGAGGCTTCTGTTAACCCAAGCATGCCATGCGAACGTTGCTCGCAGGGGCAAGCGGAGACGATAATATCTTTTCCCTAGTCCGCAATGCCATGATTTGTTTTTTCTGAGATTAACTTTCGCAGCGGCGTCAGAACCTCCTTCTGAGCCGTTGGTTTCCGGCAAAGCGCTAAGGGGGATGGCAATGTTCAATTGGGGCATAATAGTCAAAAAGGCGTGGCTGGGATCAAGTATTTGCGAGCAGAAAGAGGCGGGAACTCTTATCGCGCATGTCTGCCACGAGAAGGACAGGCGATGTTTGCGGCGTTTTCAGTGGCGCAGCTTTGGTTTTCCCCTTTTGAAACTGTAGCCCCTCTAGATCAGGCTCTTTTTCCCCATGTTCAGGTACTTTTCCTGACGTTGCGCGAGCAGGGCTTTTTTGTCGAGCGTGGAGAGGGCCGCGAGGTTCGCGGCGATGGCATTTCCAGCGCGCGCGACGGTGTCTTCGGGATCTCGGTGCGCACCGCCCAGGGGTTCGGCGACGATTTCGTCGATGATGCCGAGCTGGTGGAGGTCTTGCGCCGTGAGCTTAAGCGCCGTCGCCGCGTCCGCCGCATGGGTCGCGCTGCGCCAGAGGATCGAGGCGCAGCCTTCGGGCGAGATGACGGAATAGATGGCGTGTTCGAGCATTAGCACGCGGTCTCCCGCCGCGACGGCGATGGCGCCGCCGGAGCCGCCTTCGCCGATGACGCATGCGACCAGAGGGACACTGATAGAGAGGCAGGTTTCGATGGAACGCGCGATGGCTTCGGCTTGTCCGCGCGCTTCGGCATCGACGCCGGGGAAGGCTCCGGCGGTGTCGACGAAGGTGATGACGGGCAGGCCGAAGCGTTCGGCGAGGCGCATCAGTCTTTGCGCCTTGCGGTAGCCTTCGGGTTTGGCCATGCCGAAGTTATGCTTGATACGGCTTTCGGTATCGTGGCCGCGTTCGTGGCCGATGACGACGCAGGCTTGGCCCTTGAAGCGGCCAAGGCCGCCGATGATGGCTTGATCGTCGGCAAAACCACGGTCTCCGGCGAGCGGCGTGAAATCCTCAATCAGCTTGGCGATATAGTCGAGCCCGTGGGGGCGGTCGGGGTGACGCGCGACCTGCACTTTTTGCGCGGGCGCGAGCTTGCCGTAGATGCTGCGGAGCTGGCGATTGACCTTATCCTGCAGGCGACTGATTTCGTCCGCGATGTTGACGCGGCTGCCATCCGAGAGATGGCGAAGCTCCTCGATCTTGGCTTCGAGTTCGGCTATGGGCTTTTCAAAATCAAGAATTTGCATCGTTCATGGGCCATCGCGGTTTCACAGCTTTGCCATTATATCAGAGCGCTTGTCGCTTGCACAACTTAAGCTTCAGGCGTGGTTTATGGGCTTTTTGTAGGTCAGCGCGTCTACGTGCCCGGTCGCGGTTTTGTAGTAGTTTTTGCGATTTCCCATGAGCTCGAACCCATGCCGTTCATAGAGTCTGCAGGCAGGGAGATTGTCGCTGGCGACTTCGAGGAAGACGGTTTCGCAGTCGGAATTCCCCGCTTCGCGCAGGGATTCGGCCAGTAATTGCCTGCCAAGTCCGTGTTCGCGGAGGTTGGGGGCCACGCAGAAGGTCAGGATTTCGGCTTCCGGTTTCATGATTTGCAGGAGGATGAACCCTGCGGGTACGCCATTTTGCCGGACGAGCTGACCGCGCGTGGTCGCGAGGGCGAGCGTTTGTTCGAACTGGGAGGCGCTCCACGCGGCATGTTCGAAGCTGGCGGCATGAAGCGCGGCGAGCGTTTGGGCTTGATCGGGCAGAGGCGTTTGCGATGCGGTTCCGAGCGGCTCCAGCGTGAGCGCGGTCGGGCTTAAGCTGACATCGGGTCTGCGCAGGTAGAGGGGGGTGGGGGTCAGAGCGGGGTCGTTGGGATCAGCTTCGGCAGCTAGCGCGGCGCAGGTGGCGGCTTCGCATTCCAGGGGGATGTTTTGGCCGGGGATATTGGCATCGCCCGTGACCCAGAGTCCGGGATGATTCTCGATGACGGCGTGGATCTCGTCGCGGGTTTTCAGGGTTGGCGCGCCGCGCGCCGACGGCGAGGGGTCGAAGCGGCAGAAGAGTTCCTGTCTTTGCGAGGCGAGCGCGATCAGCAAGCCCGCGTGAAGATCGTGGGTGGTTTGGCTCGCTTGTTTTGCCAGCAGGTCGAAGCGGTCGAAGCCGAGGACAGGGATATGATGCGCGAGGCCGAATCCTTGCGCGGCGGCGAGGCCGACGCGCAAGCCGGTGAAGCTGCCGGGGCCGCGCGTGACGGCGATGCGGTTGATTTGCGCGAAGGTTATTCCGGCGGCGCTTATGGCTTCCATGGCCATCGGGATCAGGCGGCGATCTTGACCGCGCGCCATCGGTTCGTAGCGCACTGACACTATGATGCCATCGCGCCAGACGCAGACGCCGCAACCTTGTCCCGCGCTGTCGAGGCCTAGCACGATCATGGTTGCAGGCTGTCCGGGTCGCGGTCGTCTTCGGCTTCGCGCACTTCGACGATTTCAGGAACGTAGCTGCAGAGCAGGTTCTCGACACCGGCTTTTAGCGTGAGCGTAGAGCTTGGGCAGCCTGCGCAGGCGCCTTTGAGGCGCAGCCAGACGATGCCATCTTGGTATTTCACGAAAGCGATATCGCCGCCGTCGCGCGCGAGGCCGGGACGCACCTTGCTATCCAGAATGTCGCAAATTTGTTTGACGATGTCGAAATCTTCGTCGTCGGGGCCAAGTGGCGCTGCGTGTGGACTGGTTGCGTCCGGCGGCGTCTCTGAGGAGATTGGCGCTGTGACGAAGTAATCCATGATGGCAGCGACGATTCGGGGCTTGAGCAGCTTCCATTCCAGATCTGCGGATTTAGTGACCGAGATAAAATCGTAGCCCAGAAGGACTCGCGAGACGCCGTCGATGGAGAGCAGCGTTTGCGCGAGCGGCGAGGCGGCGGCCTCGGCTTCATCGCAGGCTTCAAGCGTTCCGTCGGCTTTGACCACCATGCCGGGCAGGAACTTGAGCGTCGTCGGGTTCGGCGTCTCTTCGGTCTGGATAAACATTGGGTCCTCGGTCTGGCGGTTTATTGATGCCTTATCTGTCGATAGATATCACAACTTAGGGCTAGTATGGTTCTGTGTTCATCAGTAGAGCGTTAACTTTGTAATACTTTGTTTTATAACAATTTAATTCTGGTTCCTGGGTATTTGGCGCTGAAACGGGCAATCGACAGGGATGCACAAGCATTATGGGTAACTCCCAAGCTGTTTTCTGGAACGCAAGACAAGCGCCGCAAAAAGGGCCGTCATTACGAGGAGTTTTCCGCTCGCAAGATGGAAAACGGCACGGCAATCCAGAGCAGCTCAGGACAGCCCTATCGACTCTGGATTGCTTCGCCCCCAAGAAGGGGCTCGTAATGACGGCCCTTTTTGCGTCTTTGGTCCATAGCCCTCCTGAGAACAGCTTGGGCGTTACTATTATGGCGCGAATTAACGCATTGTTAAATATAATTGCCTCAAAATTGGCTTACATTATAATTTATGGGGCATGATATGCGCAAAAATCTGTCGTTGATTCTCGCTTTGTCTGGTTTCCTGTGTTTTGTCGCTCCCGCTTATGCCCAGCATGGCCTTGCCACGGAATTCGATTGGCAGAGCGCTTGGGGGGGGCTGCCTGATGAAAAGATCGCGGCAAATCTGCATTCGGTCAAGCACGCTATCAACGGCGCGGTCAATCGTTGCGGGATTGGCAAGACGAATTATGATTTGATCAAGGTGTATCGTGGAACAATCGCCGATTTTACGGCATATTTTCTTGATCCGTCCGCGTATTTCTCTCAGGGGCAGAAGGCTGGGTGCGACGCGAAACCGTGCGATGGCGTCAAAGGTTGCATTTTGTCCGTTGCCGGGCCTGAGTCGCAAAGCGTGATCACTGTTCCGTGTCCGACTGGGACCTGTCAGGTCACTTCGTATGTGTTTCCTTTCCCTGTCGACAGGCATGTCGTGGGGTGGTCGTTGATGTCCTCTACAGATTTTTCGAACATTCGCGAGGCGCGTAAGGATAGCAAGGGCGGACATAAGTACAGCGTTCCCTATAATGCCAGCAATGTCCTTGCCATGCAGTTGTCTACCCAGACGACGCCGGAGAGCTGCACTGTCGATGAGAGAGATATCAATAACGATGGCGAAGCGACTGCCGACGAGCCTTGTGTGAAGTATTATCAATATGTGGGCGGCGTGATGACGGATCTGTATAAGCCGGAAGCGACGGTCGATACAGCAGAGAATGACACGAGATACGCTGATAAAATTGGTTCCGCTCAATGGTATGGCAATGACGGGAATGTCAGCAATGCTACTGGTTATTTGGCCTATAACAGGTTTGCCGCAGCTACCGTGGCGGGGCCTGATGTTAATGGCCAATACACGACGAAAAAGTCTGGAGTCGACTACCCTTATTCGTGGCGCGAAGGGAACACAGCCCAACATGGCGACAAGTCGTTGGGTAGCAATCGCTTAGCGATGGCGCAGACGAGCGCCTATCAGTTGGCAGGCCGGTTTGTTCAAAATAAGGACGAGTCGGTCGGTTATTTGTGCGACGAATACACTAATTCTGGAAACAATGATGTATTCGTTCCTTTAGCAAGCGATGGCGAGTATCAGTCATTTCACGATGCCGCGCTGGCGGGAACTGTTACTGGCGTCACTCATAAGCTGTGCACTCGGAAATACACGAAATGGGTTGGCCAGACGGCGTGTCCTGCCAACATCGCATGCGGCACGACTATCACGGTAACGGCTTCTCGCCGATGCCAGCGTTCTAGCTCGGCGTTTGGAGTCTGCACCAACGAAGAGAATGAGTGCAGCGGCGCAACGGACGCTCCGCCGTATGATAACAGAGTTACGCCCTGCTTCTTTCAGTTGACCTGTGCTGGTCCCCCATGTCCGCCGCCTTGCGAGGGGCCGGATTGTCCTCCTCCGACCCCAGATTGTCTGGCTGCGCATGCGCAAGTCCTTATGGCGGATGGTTCCATGAAGGTATTGGAGGAGATCAAGGTAGGCGATGTCGTGATGGCTTTCTCGGCGAAAGCTCCTCTGGCGGCGTTGTCTCCGGCCAAAGTGACGAGCGTTATGGAGACGACAAGACATCATGCCCAACTCGGTCTTTATGAGGTTAATGGCATTCCTTTGACTTCTGGACACCGAGTGCTTTCGGCTTCTGGTAAACCTGTGTCCGCTTCCTACCTTAAGAAGGGGGGTAAACTGGTGGGGCTTTCGGGCGATCCGGTTCTGGTTACGGAGGCCAATCGCGCTAAAGGCAAAGAGGAGAAAGTCTATAGCGTCACTCTTGAGAATGCGGACGGGTTTGTGGTCAACGGCGTACGTGTTCTTGGACAGTAATTGTTAGCAGATCCAAGACGGGGTCTGATTATTTCAGACCTCGTCTTTCTCGTTAGGCTCCTTAATGCTCCTTGCCCGTATTTGTCGTATGGGCGGTGGTCTGTTCGTCTTAACAACTTTTTGAAGAATAGAGGGTCTCATGCGTACCGCGATAGTCATAGTGTCTGCGTTGTTCTTTTGCGCACTGGCAGTAAGCAATGTCGCGCATGCCAGACAATACACTGACGAGGAGAGGTTTATCGTTCCCGGCTATGAGAATGCGATTGGCGCTGATAATGTGACGATCAAGCCGATTAGTTCTTCAGAAATTCCGAATGAGCTGGCGGCGAAACTGGAAGAGGCGCTTGGTGGCTGTGTGGAAGGCGCGTCACAGTTGTCGGACCTTAAATTTTTTAGTTATGAGTCCGACTTCAATCGAAAACATGAAATTTATCCCAACATCGTGGTCGATTTCTCGGGGTTTACGGGCAGGAATATGAAAACATGCCATCAGACCTATGTTCCCTGCGGTGAGAAGACGTGCGCGCTGCTTGGCTATGTTTATAATAAAGGGTCATCTTCTTGGGAGCTTGGTTTTTCTGTTCAGGCTCTGTCATGGGGATTTGGCGTGCGCAAGGCCGACGGGAAAAAGAATACGGTCGATACAACCTATATTTCAGTTTTGTCGGATTCTCCGAGCTGTGATGATCGGGGCGGAAAGATTGTCGATGATCATTGCGCACAAAATTATGTGTGGCGGGGCGAGGGGTTGGATTTGCTACACTAGATGCCCCTGCTGTTCGCTGCCTGAAGCTTGGTAGGCGTCGTGTGGGGATATCGGGGCTGTGGTTTTCTTGCGCAGGGTCCGATATGCCGGTTGCATGTATTTTTAGTGTTCTCCCATTTGGATATGAGCCGCATTCCCTAGCAGCGGGCGGAACAGGTTTAAGTCGGTGCCTGTGATCCAGGTTTGCGCGCCGATCGCTCCAATTTCTTCAAACAGGGCTTGTCTGCGGCTTTCGTCGAGGTGAGCCGCTATGTCGTCGAGCAGGAAAATCGGCGTGTATCCGCGATGTCTGGCAAGCGTGCGCAGGTAGGCCAGCATGATGGCGATGAGGAGGGCTTTTTGCTCTCCGGTCGAGCATAGATGCGCGGGGCAGCCGTGCTTGGCGTGCGTTACTAGCAGGTCGCTACGGTGGGGGCCCACGGCGCAGGTTCCGGTTTGGGCGTCGTTTTGGCGCGAGAGGGCGAGATCGGCGCGGAGGCGGTCTTCAACGAGCAAGGCGGGTTGTGTAGCGATTCCGTTTTCGACGGTTCCTTCCAGAGCGAGCAAGGCGCGGGGAAAGGCGCTTTGGGTTTCGTCGATATGGCTTTGCAGGTCGGCGAGTAGGTGCAGGCGCGCTGCGGCGATGGCGACGCCTGTTTGCGCCATATCATTTTCAAGGGCGCCGAGCCACGCGTCGTCGCGGTTCCCTTCGCACAGTAGGCGCAATCTTTCGCGCAGGGCTTTTTCGTAGCGGTGGACGCGGCTATTGTGGGCGGGATCGAAGCTGTAGGCAAGGCGGTCGATCAGTTTGCGGCGGGCTGATGGGCCGTCGGCGAGCGTTCTGTCCATCTCCGGGGTCATCCAGGCCATGGCGACATGCTCGGCGAGTTGGTTTTGGCCGCGCATCTGGGTTCCGTCGATGTGGACAATGCGTTTGTCAGCTTTATCCTTGCGTGGATCGTTGCCGGTTCCTAAGGAGAAAGTTCCCCAGAGGCCGCGCAGAGTTGCCGCGATGGCCCAAGCCTCATGTTCGATGTTTGGGGCGCGGTGTTTTAAGTCCGCGAGTGCGCTTTGGCGTAGGCCGCGTCCGGGGACCAGCAGGCTGATGGCTTCGAGCAGGCTGGTCTTTCCGCTGCCGTTCGCTCCCGTGACGACGATGGCCTGCTGATTGTTGGCCCTGATGACAAGGTCTTGGTGGTTGCGGAAATTTGTGAGCGAAATGCTTGTGATGGTCAGCGCGCGCGGTTGATGTTCGATCTGTTCGAATCTTTCTGCTTTGTTCGACGACATCATGTGTTCGTCGATGCCGCTGTTTTCTTCAAGACTATTTTTGCAGGGATACAGCAGCATGGTTTTGTGCGCACAAAAACCGTTCGTTTTTGCATAATTCCCTAGAGATATTTGGCGGAAAGCCAGCGTTTTGTTTGTGTAATTCTGTGTCCGGGGCAATCCGCGGGCGCGACATGCAGGATTATAGATATAATCCGATGCTTGACCGTATTTTTTCAGTCTTTACTCTGTCTGGCCCCCGGTTGTTTTTCGTTGGCCAGACAGAGTTCTTTCCTTTGATTTTCTTACTTTGCGTATGAGGATTGTACCCACTTGCAGCAAGTTGCTAGGACTGTAGTGCAAATGTCAATGTTTGAAGACATGCCCCATGGTGTGTTAGCTCCCCAAGCGTCAACAGACCAACCATTTTTATCCAGAATCGGGATTGTGGCATGCAGGAAGCCCTGATAGCCACATTCTGAGTTATGAGTATATCCTCCGCCGTTGAGCACAAATTCGTCATCGTTACAGGATACGGTTGGCGCGTAGCTCGGCGGTACTCCCTTGCTCGTAACGACACGGCACTGCATCTCGGAGCAAAGTGTTTCGCCGTTCTTATATCCGGATACCAGTTGTCCGGCGGGGCATTGATTCGTTTTGCCTGTCATTGATTTCCAGACATAAGGCGCGCTTCCCGATGGTTCTTTCAGGCAAGCGATAATATTTGCGTCGTCATAATCGCGGGTAGTTTTCCCGAGATCTGCGCTGTTACATGGTTGGCCCGCGCAAGTTGTTGTTTCCGGCGAACACCCGGTTGACGCATGAGCCTGTTGGCTGAGTATTCCGCATACCATGAGTATTGCGGTGGTCATGATTTCTATTCGGCGCATCATGTTGCTTTCCCTGAAATGATAAATCCTCTCCTTTATAGCAATTTGTCCATAAAGGGCTTATTTTTTTATTATATTATATTAGCAGTCTGCTGTACAACTCATTTGGCTGGCATGTAAACCACATGGGACACTCGCCTTCCGCCTTCGCTGCTGCGACGTGACAAGTCGCGAGAGTGACGGCTTGTTGGAGGAAACTTCTCAATAAAATCAAGCATCATACCCCTCCCCGCCTCCGCGAGGACAGACTCCGGCGGGCATCCCATGTTCTAAACTTTAACAGTTAGGTAAGAGGTCTATTCATCAATCTCTGTAAGAAGTAAGGCTTGTTTCTTATGTTTTACAATGTCTTGCCATTCTTGGGGGCTGTCTAGCGGACGTAGAGGTGTACTTCAGGAACTTGCGCGGTTTGCGTTTGCGTGCTGGACATTGAAATGCGCGAGGGCTGTAACCCGAGCTGCACCAAGGAGCGTTTGACATCGTCGCTGTAGCGCTGCGCTCGTTCCTGCGATTTCGCAAGGTCGGCGGGGTTGCCATCGGCGGGGGCCACGGCCACAACCGAGAATTCCGCGCCGGGACGACGGGCCAGCGCGTTGGCAACGGCCTGAGAAAGTTGTTGCTCATATTTGACGTTATCGTGGTCGTAGCGGATGAGTACGAGCAGGTGGCCGAGCGAGGGGGCGAATGTCGTCGCGCTGTTGGCCGCAGTGGCGTTGGCGGAATGGCCGAATATCTTTGATTCTATTGCGCTGCTTTGCACGGCATCACGCGGGGCGCTGGTCATTGCAGGTGTCTGTGGCGCGGGAGGCGGAGGCAGCGTGGCCATTGCAGTTGCACTGACGATCACAGGCCGATTCGCAAGGCTGCTGCCTAACAGCTCGCCACGGCTGATGGCGAAAGCTAGCGCTTGAAGATTCGATCTTTCCGCGTTGAGGTAGGTGGTCTGGCGCTGAATGTCTCCGGCGGTCTGGTTGCGGAGATAATCTAGTTGGACAACGAGACGGCTCACTTCATCACGTAGAATTTTCAGTTGATCGTGGTCTTCGTCGACCGCCCCTGAAAGCTGGAATGCGGCCTGCACTGATTCGAGCAGGTAGGAAGCCAGCGAGGCATCCGCGTCGATGGCTGTTTGCAGCGAATTGAGGCGGTTGAGCGAAGAGGTGACTTCGTCGAGACTGGCGTTCGCTTCATCCCATTGACGTAGCAGGATTGGGTTGCCGCGCGTTGTACCATTTTGCAGGCGCGCGGTGATGGCGGCCACGGTGCTGTGGTATTGTACGGCTCCTGCCGCGCCGCTGGAGCGCAAAATTGCGAATTCGTTTGCGTTCAGATTGACGGAAGCGCGCATACGCATGATTTGGTCGCGTAATTCGATGGCTCGATTGCCGACAACGGTGCCGCTCGATGGGCCAAAATCCGCCAGTTCGCCTGATGACAGGCTGGAATTCGCCATTGCCAGCGATGGATTCGGGGTCGTTTCGTTGGGGAGCGCCGTTTCGAACCTTCCAGAGCGGCTTTCCGCTACTGGCGCTTGCCCTTCCGCGCTGGCTGCATCGTCTTTAGCTTGCGCCAAAACTGGCATGGCCCCGATGAGTAGGGCGACAATGCCCGCGAGAAAAGCCTTCCGCATCATGAATGATCCCCGTGTTTGCAACTTGTCTTATCGTTTTGCGACTTCGTTAGTGGTCGTACTTCTTAAAACGCCGCTTGTCGAGGGCTGCGTTCCGAATCATTATTCTGTGTAGAGGATTTGGGCAGAAATACAAGTTTCTGGATGGCGAGTCTTCGCAAGAGTTTATCGGTGTATCAAATTGATAACAAGTCTATGACCGCCCTTTGTTGCTGTTGGGTGACAGCGGTGTGTCTTGAAAGCCATATATTGTCGCCGATTAAGCTTGACGATGCGGTTTGGCGGCTTTGTTTTTGTTGCGCGGTTTGGATGTCGGGTTTGGTTTGGCGGGTTTCTTTGTTCCGGTATCGGCTACGATTGAGAAGGCCATGCTGCCGGTGAGGCGATCAGCTTGTTCGAGGCGCACAAGCACGGGTTGCGCGAGGCGGAAGGTCTGGCGCGTGCGGCGTCCTGTCAGGCTTTGGCGCTTTTCGTCATGCCAGTAATGGTCGTCGGGCAGGCTTTCGAGCGGGATGATCCCGTCGGCGCCGGTTTCGTTTAAGCGCGCGAAAAGGCCGAAACGGGCTACGCCGCTGATGCGAGCCGGGAAGGTCGCCCCCACGCGGTCTTGCAGGAAAAGCGTGATGAAACGGTCGATGGCATCGCGTTCGGCAGCGGAGGAGCGGCGTTCGGTGGTTGAGATATGTTCGCCGATATCGTTGAGCTTTTCGATTTCCTTATCCGTCAGGCCGTCTGGGCCGAGGCTTAAGGCGCGAATCAGGCCGCGATGGACCACGAGGTCCGCATAGCGCCGGATTGGCGAGGTGAAGTGCGCGTAACGCGCGAGGGCGAGGCCGAAATGGCCAATATTGTCGGGGCTGTAGATGGCTTGCGCTTGCGATCTTAGCATCACCTCGTTGATGACTTGCGCGTGGGGGCCGCCTGCGCTGTTTTCCAGAATTTGGGTCAGGAATCTTGGGTGGAGCTGCTTTTTCGGCACGAGGCTGATGCCGAGGCTGTCGAGGAAGTCGCGCAGGCCTTCAAGTTTTAGTTCCGTAGGCTTGTCGTGCACGCGGTAGAGACAGGTTCCGCGCTTATGCTCCAGTTGCGCGGCGGCGGCGACGTTGGCCGTGATCATGAATTCTTCGATCAGTTTATGGCTGTCGTAGCGATCGCGGATCTTGATCGCGGCGACGAGGCCGTCCTGACCGATTTCCACCTTGCGTTCGGGGAGGTCGAGTTCCAGCGTGCCGCGCTTAAGCCTTGCCTGAATGAGGCAGGCATAGGCGGCATAGAGCGGACGTAGCGCAAGGTCGAGCAAGGGCTTCGTGATCGCGTCCGGCTGGCCGTCAATCGCTTGTTGGACTTGCGTGTAGGTTAGACGCGCATGCGAGCGCATGAGGGCGCGGGAAAATTTCCAGCGCGTCAGTTCGCCTTCCTTGTCGAGCCAGAGATGCGCGGCCATGCAGGCGCGATCGACCTGAGGCTTTAGCGAGCATAGCTCATTCGACAGCGCTTCGGGTAGCATCGGCACGACGCGGTCGGGGAAGTAGGTCGAATTGCCGCGCGTATAAGCTTCGCGATCGAGGGCGCTGCCGGGCGTCACGTAATGCGCGACATCGGCGATGGCGACGATCAGATGCCAGCCGTTATCGGTTTGTTCGGCGAAAACGGCATCGTCAAAATCGCGGGCGTCTTCGCCGTCGATGGTGACGAGAGGGGCGTTCCGCAGGTCTTCGCGGTCGCCGAGCGCGACCGGTTGGGCGGCAGCGGCTTCTTTTAAGGCTTCGGGGCTGAAGTCGCTTGGAATTTCGTGCGTCGCTATGGCGATCAGGCTCACGGACTGCGGGGCGTTCATGTCGCCTAGAACTTCGAGCAGTTTTGCTTCGCGAGGGCCCCAGCGCCCCGCGTTTTTGATTTCTTCCGCAACCGCAAGGTGGCCTTGTTCAAGCTCAAAGCGGCCTTGCTTGGCGTGGAGAACATATTCTCCACGCTGCTTGCGGTTGACGGAGGCGATGCGCCAGCCTTGCGAGGATTTGCTTAACACGCCGACGATACGGCGCGGACTTTCGGGGGTCTTGGTGGCGCGAGGAGGAAAATCTTTGCGGCGATGTTTTTTCGGCCCGTGAAAATCCTTGCCGCGAGATTTTGGGGCGGGGGCCGCATGGCCTCGGTTTTGTGTCTTCATTTCTCTATTTCACCATGTTTTTCTTTTGATTGCCACTGGTTTTTTCCTTGTAGTCGCGCGGGGGTTGCGAAGAGCGCGCGAGGTTGCATTTTGCGATCCATGTATTCATGTTGCTTTTAATTTGCTATTATTTTTGATCTATCTTGCCATCATTCCATTTATATTGTTTCATATTTTATCAATGCTTCATGCTATATTATAAATTCATTGCTTCTTGGGGGGCTTGATCTTATGATTGATGCATTCAGGAAAATTTTTTTTCTCCATTCTGCGCTTGGACGGGTTCGATTATCGTCGCCTGTCTCTGCGCAGCAGGGCGGTTCTGATTACAAAATTGGTCGATTTGTTCTGGAGGATCGCACCGTTATTTCTTTTGGCGAAGAGCGGCATAGGCAAGGCGACAGGGTGGTCAGCGCAACCTATTATTTGTTCCGCACTGGCGAGGATGCCAACCATATTGGTTTTACTTTAGGCAATGTCGGAGAAGATTGTGGGCGCTGTCTGGAGATATTCAGTTGTTCCAGCGATGGCCACAGGACTCATGCGTTATTGGAAGGGTCCGATATGGGGATGCAAGCTAGAGACGACGCTTTGAGAGATTTTCTTTCAGGTTTGGAAAAAGTTTCTGACGCGCGGGCGTTCGATGAGCTTTTGTCGACCATAAAGATGCGCATTGACAATGAAACGGATGAGCATGGGCGTGGCCGCGCCATCATTAAGCCCGCCCGTGGCGGGATTCCTCCGACATGTGGTTAGAGGGGGCTGGCTCTGTCCGGCGTGATCCTGATATGTCACTTCGGCTCTTTGCGTTTGCGACTCTTGTTGTCATGTTGCGGCTTATTTTTCTTTGCAAATCATCGAACTCTCTGTGGGGTAGCGTGACGCGCCAGTTTTTTTATCCCGTCCTTGTCGCAGCGATAACGCGCGGAGGTTTTGGTTTCCCGGTTTAGGCCTAACTTTTCGTAGAAGTTGTTCGCGGTCGCGTTGCCGGGCTGGGCGGTGACGAGGAATGTTTCGCAGCCATGACGGATGGCGTCTTGGGCTGCGGCGGCAAGGAGGGCTTGGCCGACGCTTTGCCGGCGGAAGGCTTCGTTCACATAGAGCAGGTCGATGACGCACGTTTTCTGGCCGTTGACGAAATTCATACGGTCATAGGCGACGAGGAATCCTGCAGCTTGCTTGTCGCGTAACGCTATCCATGCCCGCGCGATTTTCTTGCGGCTCAGGCAGTGTTTGATGAAATGATTGGGATTGGCCCGAATGGCGTCGCCGTGAAAACTTGCGAGTTCCTTCATCATGCGCGAGATGTCATTCGCGTCTTTGCGGCGGAAGGAGCGGATTGTGGCATGTGTCGTTTGTCGCATCGTTGGCTTTATAGTTGTTCCCATTTCTCCCTACAATAGGCTTGCTGATTGGAAAGATAAAAGAGACTTCCAAGCCGCAAAAAAGTCGTCAATACGTTGACGGTCCTTTTCATCTCGTATAGGTATCAACTGGTTTGACAATATCAATTATTCAACTTTTGGTTGTTTAGCGTTGAACTTGACCGTTATCCGAAAATACTATAACTGCTTTCAAGTATTTAGTGTCATCAATATTGTTTGTTTATTTCATTTTTCATGAAACAGGCCCGTGTCAAAGCTATTCGAGAGATACCTTTTTTGAAGGGAGTCGATTTTGTTTGCTGGACAGAGGAAAGGGTCGCTTCCGTTCCGTTTGCTGGGGGCGGAGCGCTTCAGGTCATGGAGGCTGACTGTTCGCAGGAATTATACTGGCCTTGCGTTGAGTATACGTTTTTCCTTCAAGGGGCGGCTCACAACCATATTTCATTCGGATTTTATTGCGATGATCGAGGCGGGGGGCTTTGTCTGTCCTTGCGTGGCGCTGTCCGTGGGCGCGAGAAGTCTGGGGTGGTCGCGGAATGTGCAAGTTTAGGCCGAGAAGGACCCCAAAAGAGCTGGAAGGCTTTTCTTGAGAAGTTGGGGGATCAGCCTGATGGCAAGACCTTCCATCTTGCGCTGTTCGCGGCATTGGCGGACGCGCGCGCGCCGCGTGTTTCCGCGCGAAGAACAAACGTTATAGCGATCGGTTATACGTAACCTCCGCGATGACGGTTTTCTTACGCTTCAGGTACGCTACCCTATAGATCAACACATTGATAATGTTCGAAACACACGCTGCAAGCGTTATGCTGGCGCAGGCGGCGAGGTAAACTCCTCGTTCTTTTCGCTTCTTCGCTCGCCCAGCTTCACGCCGATGCGCTTGATTTCCCAGCGCAACGTGACGTCCGTCTTATCCTTCACGCGGCGGCGGACTTCCTCTCCCAGATGTTCGATTTCTGCGGCGGTCGCGTTGCCGGTATTGATAAGGAAATTGCAGTGTTTTTCCGACACTTTGGCTTTGCCGATTTTAAGTCCTCGGCACCCTGCCACGTCGATAAGTTGCCAAGACTTGCGGCCTTGCGAGTCTTCCTCGCGCGAGGGGTTGGCGAAGGTCGATCCTCCCGTCTTCTCGCGGATTGGCTGGGTGGCGGCGCGCGAGGCTTGAATCTCCTGCATCCGTGCCAGAATGGCGTCGGAGCTGCCGCGTTGGCCCTGCAGAACCGCCGAAAGGAAAATGGAGCTTTCAGGAATATTCGTATGTCGGTAGGAAAAACCGATCTGTTCCGGAAACAGCGTCGAGCGCCGCCCAAAGCGATCCAGAATGTGCGCCTCGGTTACGATGTCCTTGAACTCCGAACCATAAGCGCCTGCATTCATGCGCAGCCCTCCGCCGATGGTGCCGGGAATGCCGCTCAGGAACTCAAGGCCTACAATGCCGGATGATTGAGCCGCGCGCGCGACATTGATATCGACCGAGCCAGCGCCTGCAATCAGCGCATTGCCTTCGATCTTGACCTGCGCGAAATTAGGCCCCAACCGGATCACGACGCCCGGTACGCCGCCATCGCGGACGAGCAGGTTAGAGGCAACCCCTATGACGGTCACAGGAACGTCAGGGGGACAGTGGGACAGGAAGAAAACCAGATCGGCTTCGTCCGCAGGCCGGAATAGGATCTCGGCTGGCCCCCCTACGCGAAACCATGTCTGCGGCGCGAGCGGTTCGTTGGCGAGCAGTTTGCCGCGCACGTTCGGCAGGCGTTCCATGAGCCCTTCGTCGGGAAAATCGTCAGCCCGCAGCCCTTGCTTG
This sequence comes from Bdellovibrionales bacterium, assembly GCA_040275305.1. GTDB lineage: Bacteria > Pseudomonadota > Alphaproteobacteria > UBA9219 > UBA9219 > JBEOJY01. The sequence goes on from JBEOJY010000052.1 coordinate 42,816, forward strand.
TTGTAGGGGTTGGTATAGTTCGCCTCGGAAGAGGAAGGGGAAGTCGTGGCGGCTGCCGTCATGTGCCTGTCTTCCTGACCGTGCCTTCGGGCAAAGCTTCCATCGCGCCGGGCAACGCATAGGCCCAGCTGCTGATCGAACCCGCGCCAAGGCAAATGACATAATCGCCTGACATCGCGATTTCGTTCACCATGGCGGCTAAAGTCTGGGGATCTGGCAGGGCGCGGGCATCGCGGTGGCCGTGCGCGCGCAGCCCTTCCACTAATGCGTCACGGTTTGCGCCCTCTATGGGAGCTTCGCCTGCCGGATAAACATCCGCCACAAGAACCGTGTCGGCGTCGTTGAACGCTTTGCAGAATTCCGGGAATAGGCTCGATAAACGCGAATAGCGGTGCGGTTGCATGACGGCAACGACGCGCCCAGTCGCGCCGCAAGCCTGCCGCGCGGCCTTGAGCGTCGCCATGATCTCGACCGGGTGGTGGCCGTAATCGTCCACGATGGTGACGCCGTTCACGCATCCGGTGCGGGTGAAGCGGCGTTTGACTCCGCCGAAGCCGTTCAAGGCCTTGCGCATGACATCGTCGGGAAAGCCAAGCCTTTGTCCTACGGCGATGGCGGCGAGCGCGTTTTGCACGTTATGCTGGCCGATGACGGGCAGCGAAAAGCCGTCCATGCGGCGGCCTTTGGTGTCTTTGCGTTCGGCCAGTTCGACATCAAAGCGCGACCCTTCAGGACTGGCGAGGAGATTGACGGCGCGCACATCCGCCTGAGGGGAAAAGCCGTAGGTGAGAATGGCGCGATCCTGCACGCGGGCGATCAGCGCCTGCACTTCGGGATGATCGACGCACAACACGGCGAAGCCATAAAACGGAACATTCTGCACAAAGGTGTCGTAGGCGCGGCGCACAGCGTCGAAGTCGTGATAGTGATCCATATGCTCCGGGTCGATGTTGGTGACCACAGCGACCGTGGCAGGCAGTTTTGTAAAGCTTCCGTCAGATTCATCCGATTCCACCACCATCCACTCGCCCGCGCCGAGCCGCGCGTTGGTGCCGTAGGCGTTGATGATGCCGCCATTGATGACGGTGGGATCCAAACCAGCCGCGTCGAACATCGCCGCGATCATCGAGGTGGTCGTCGTCTTGCCGTGCGTGCCGCCGACTGCTACCGAGCGTTTGAGCCGCATCAGCTCGCCGAGCATTTCCGCACGCCGCACGATGGGCAGGAGGGCTTCGTGCGCCGCGATGACTTCGGGATTGTCGCGCTTGACGGCGGAAGAAATCACGACGATCCGCGCCTCGCCAATGTTTTCCGCGCTATGCCCGACCTTGACGGGAATCCCCTTGGCCCGGAGGCGCTTGACGTTCGCGTTGTCGGCCAGATCGCTGCCTTGCACGCGATAACCAAGATTGTGCAGAATCTCCGCGATTCCGCTCATTCCAATCCCGCCGATTCCGACGAAATGGACGGCTCCCACCGACTGGGGAGAAAATTCTTTGATGGGCGAGTGCATGTGTGGCCAACAATTTCCAAGCATTCAAAGGCCGAGAGGCTATCACATTTTTATGGGCAATTCACGGCAAGATATGGTTGCTCGCCTACCGTCCATGATAAGTTCAAATTCACGTAATTAATTGATTTAATTCAGTTATTATACATATTGCATCACTGTTAAAGTCAAGTAACTCCCAAGCCCTTCATTGGGGGTACGAAGACAAACGTTGCGGAAAGGTCCGTCATCGCGAGGAGCCTTACTGAAGGCGACGTGGCGATCCAGAAGCCACAGAGGACAACGCTTGCGACTCTGGATCGCCTAAGTCGCCTGCGGCTCCTCGCGATGACGCTTATGGCGCGAACAACCTTCAGCGATGGCTCATCGCTTCCATCACGCAATCCGCGAGGCTATCCGCCGCCGTGATTTTGCCCAGCGCGCGCGCGGCCGCCGCCGACTTGGCGAGCGTCGTGGGCATCGCGAACAAAGTCTCAAGTCGTACGGCCAGAGCCTCCGGCGTGAAAGCCTGTTGAGGGATCAGCCAAGCTCCTCCAGCTTCCGCCAAAGCTTCGGCATTTGCGGTCTGCTCTCCGGCATGGCCGTGAGGGAAAGGCACGAAGATCGCGGGCCTTCCAACAACCGTAAGCTCCGCGACGGTCGAGCCTCCTGCGCGTCCGATCACAAGATGCGCGGCGGCCATGCGTTCCGGCACGTCGCGGAAAAACGGCGACAGTTCCGCTTCGATTCCCAATCCCGCAAAAGCCGTTTTAGCGCGCGCGAGATCTTCGGCACGACATTGCTGCGTGAGCACGATCCTGCGCCGCAAGGACTCCGGCAGCAATCCTAAGGCCGCCGGGACAACCTCGCTGAACACATGCGCTCCCAAACTTCCGCCCATAACCAGTAAACGGATCGCGCCGTCATCCGTCGGGGCTTTGTAGGGAGTCGCGCGTTGCGTCACGAACGCAGGCCGCACAGGATTGCCCGTCAAGACCACTTTCGCGCGCGGTCCTGGCTTGATGCCTACGATATGCGAGAAGGAGGTCGCGACGATCCGCGCCTTGTTCATCATTGCGAGATTAGCCTGTCCCAGCACGGCGTTCTGGTCGTGAAGAATGATCGGAATTCCCATTCGCGCGGCAGCGAACAAGGTCGGGATGGACGGATAGCCGCCGAACCCCACGACCGCCGTTGGGCGCAGCTTGCGCAGCAACAAGATGGCCTGAAGGACGCCCGTTCCCATCCGCGCGATGCTGAACGCCTTGCCGACCAGAGAGCGCCCAAGGCTGCTGGCGCATACACGGTGCGTCGGAACCGGAAGATCGTCTCCGAAGCGGCAGCCGCGTTTGTCGGTCATTAAGGCGACTTTTAGGCCGCGACCCAACAGTTCGCGCGCCAGCGCCTCAGCCGGAAAAATGTGCCCGCCGGTACCCCCGGCGGCAAGAACGATAAGGGAATATTCCGTCATGCCTGTATGTTTTCCTAGCGCGAATCACGCGCGCGTCCATTCTAGCACCCGTTCATACTTCCGACAGGCCAAAACGCTTGCGCGTCAGAGCAAGCAGCATGCCCATTCCGAACGCCAGCGCCCAAAGCGAGGAGCCGCCATAAGAAATGAACGGCAGCGTCATGCCCTTGGCGGGCATGAGGCGCAGCGTTGAAGCCATGTTGATGATGGCCTGCATTCCAAATTCAATCAACAACCCGCTGACCGCGAGCGCGACGAACAGGCTGTTCTCCTGTCTCAGTCGCCAAAACCCGCGCAACACGACGAACGCGAACAGCCCGACGATCACAAGACACCACAGCAAGCCTAGCTCTTCCCCCGCAACCGCGAACACGAAATCCGCATGAGCATCGGGGATCGACATTTTGACCGCGCCTTCGCCCGGTCCGGTGCCAAACAACCCGCCATTGCTGAAGGCTTCCAGAGCGCGATCGACTTGATAAGTGTCGCCGCCACGGTTAAAAAATTTGTCCATACGCGCGGTGAAATGCGGAAAAGTAAAGTAAGTAACGACAAGCGCGACGATTCCGATTCCGGCACAGGCTCCAAGCGCCGTGAGAGGCAATCCCGCCAGAAAGAATTGGCCGAACCAGACCAGCGAGACAAGAAACGTCATGCCGATATCGGGCTGCATGACAAGGCAAGCCACGATCACCGCATATAATGCGACATTGACGCTCAGGGCTGGAAACCCTTTGCGTTCGCATTGTCGCGAGAACAGCCACGCGGCGACCACGGCAAAAGTCGGCTTGATGAATTCCGAAGGCTGAATGGACATGTGCAGAAAGTGTATCCAGCGCGTCGCGCCCTTGATTTCGACGCCTAAGAACGGCGTAAGCAGCAACAAAGGCAAGGTCAGCCCCAGCGCGACTGCCGACAGCGTCCTTATGTGGCGCGGCTGCATGAGGGAAACGCCGAACATGATGCAGGACGCTCCCGCCAGCATCAGCAGATGGCGTTCAACGAAATAAGAATCGTCGAGTCCATGCTTGATCGCGACGGAAGGCGTCGCCGCCTGAATTAGCACGACACCGAATCCCATGATGACAGCGAACGCGAGCAGGGTCCATCGGTCAATGGTCCACCACCAATGTCCGATGATTGAACGGTCTGAACGAGCCAAGGGCATAGTCTTTAAGTCCAGTTTCTAGCGCAGTTTAAGCGTTGCCAGTCCCGCCAACCCAAGAATGCAGGCGATGATCCAGAAGCGGATTACGACGGTTGGTTCGGACCAGCCAAGTTTTTCGAAATGATGATGCAAGGGGGCCATGCGAAATACCCGCTTGCCCGTCAACTTGAACGAGATCACCTGCACGATCACAGATACCGTTTCCATGACGAACAATCCGCCGATAATGGCCAGCACCAGTTCGTGCTTGATGATGACGGCGATGGCGCCCAGCGCGCTGCCGAGCGATAACGAGCCAGTGTCGCCCATAAACACCTGCGCTGGCGGCGCATTGTACCAGAGAAACCCCAGACACGCGCCGACAAGAGCGCCGCAGAACACAGCGAGTTCGCCCGTGCCCGCCACATGGTGAATCTGCAGGTAATTCGCAAAAACAATGTTGCCGACAAGGTAACAAATCATCCCGAAGCAGAGCGCGACGATCGTGACCGGTACCGTCGCAAGTCCGTCCAATCCGTCCGTGAGGTTGACGGAATTGCTGGCGCCGACGATCACGAACACGGTGAAGGGCACATAGAACAAGCCAAGCTGGATCGCAAAATCCTTGAAGAACGGCACGACCAGAGCGGTGGCTTGCCCGTGCGAAGAACTGGTGAAGAACCATCCGAGCTGCGTCGCGATCTCGTTCAAAGTGGGCAGGGAAAAGGTCGCGACCAGACCGTGCGAGGCCTGAATCGTGATGGCGACGCTGGCCAGCGCGGCGATGCCAATTTGGATCATTAGCCTTGCGCGCGCCGAGACTCCTTGATGCGAACGCTTTGTCAGTTTACTGTAATCGTCCGCGAAGCCAACCAACCCAAATCCGACGGTTACAAATAAAACGATCCAAGTATATACATTGCCGAGATCGACCCATAGCAATGTGCTTACGGTCACGGCGATCAGGATCATCAGTCCGCCCATCGTGGGCGTGCCCTTTTTCTTCTTGTGCGTTTCCGGTCCGCAATCGCGGATTGGCTGGCCATCGCCTTGCTTGGCGCGTAGCCACCGAATGATGCGTGGTCCGAACACGAAGCAGATGATAAGCGCCGTTGCCAAGGCTCCCATCGTCCGGAACGTGATGTAGCGGAACAAGTTGAACAGGATGAAATCATGCGCGAAAGGCGCAAGTAGATGAAACAACATGTTAGATGGAGCTTCCGGAGCTGGGAATCAAACTTGTCGCAAAGGGCATCCTCATGCCTTCGCGTGAAACCCTATCACTACCACCGCTATCCCCCGAAGGCCAAGCGGGAAGTGTGTGGGGGTTGGTAACTGCCAAGCGGCCAGTTTTGGCATGAGCAGACGAACCTTTCAGCAAGGTTTGGCTTGATAAGTCTCAAGGCAGCGCTTGGGAGTTACCTTCGCTTCAGTTCCTGATCAAATTTATTCCAGCGCTATGCTTTTTTTTGCCGCCTCTGGCTCCGCGCTTCTTTCCTCCTCCTCCGCCGCCTTCCGCCAGTTTCGCGGCCTTGGCTTCGAGGATTTCGAGCGCGTCTTTGAGCGACAGGTTTTCGGGGTCGTAGGATTTCGTCACGGTGGCCATGAGCTTGCCCCACTGGACATAAGGTCCATAGCGGCCTGAATTGAGCGTGACGGGCTTGTTGTCAGAAGGATGTTCGCCGAGATGCTTGCCAGGCGTTCTCGCGCCTTTGCCGCCGCGTCCTTGCGAGGGTTCGGCCAGCAGCACGACAGCGCGGTTTAAGCCGATGGAGAGGACATCGTCGTCGGGCTTAAGATTCTTCGTTTGCGCGCCCATGCGCAGGTAAGGTCCGAAGCGTCCGAGGTTGGCGGTAATCATTTCGCCTGTTTCCGGGTGCTTGCCAACTTCGCGCGGCATGTTGAGGACTTTGAGCGCGGTTTCGAGGTCGATCAAGTTCGGATCGATGCCTTTGGGCAGCGAGGCGCGTTTTGGTTTCGGCGCATCGGATTTCTTCTTTTTCGATTTCTTTTTCTTGCCGGGTTCGGCGGGTTCTTCTTTGGCAGGCGCTTCCGGCGCGGTTGCCGCTACTGGCGCGGGGCCGAGCTGGGCATAGGGTCCGTAAGGGCCGACGCGCACCGAGACGGGCAGGCCGGAGACGGGATCGAGCCCAAGTTCGCGCGGCTGCATCATTTGCGGCGCGGCGCCTTCCGCGTTGTTGCCGTTCGGATCGCTGACGGCGAGCGGCATGGTGTTGCGGCAATCGGGATAGTTTGAGCAACCGAGGAATGCGCCGAATTTGCCGAACTTCAGGCCCATGCGGCCTTTCTGGCACAGGCCGCACTGGCGCGGATCGGAACCATCGGCGCGAGGCGGGAAGAAGTGCGGTCCCAACGCTTCGTCGAGCGCGTCGATGACGTTGGAGATTTTGAGGTCTTTGGTCGCGTCGATCGCGCCGGAGAAATCCGTCCAGAACTCGCGCAGGACTTCCTTCCACGCGATGCGTCCGCCGGAAATATCGTCGAGCTTTTCTTCAAGGTCGGCGGTAAAGTCGTATTCGACGTAGTGCCGGAAGAAGTTCTCCAGGAAGGCGGTGACGATGCGGCCACGGTCTTCGGGGATGAAGCGCTTTTTGTCGAGCCGCACATAGTCGCGGTCTTGCAGCACTTGCATGATGCTGGCGTAGGTCGAGGGGCGACCGATACCGAGTTCTTCGAGCCTTTTCACGAGGCTTGCTTCGCTGTAACGCGGGGGCGGCTGGGTGAAGTGCTGTTCTTGCTTGAGGCCTTGCTTGTCGAGCGCGTCTTGCTCCTTCATCGGGGGCAGGCGGACGCTGCCGTAGCCATCGTCGTCGGGTTTTTTGTCTTCGTCTTGCGCTTCTTGATAGACCTTGAGCCAACCGTCGAAGACGACGACGGAGCCGCTGGCGCGGAAAACGCTCTTGCCGTCGTGGCCCTTGATATCGACCGCGACCTGATCGAGGATGGCTGAGGCCATCTGCGAGGCCATCGCGCGTTGCCATATAAGGGTGTAGAGGCGCAGTTGGTCGTGGTCGAGGTAACGCGCCATCCGTTCCGGGCGGCGGCGCATGTCGGTGGGTCGGATCGCTTCGTGCGCTTCCTGAGCGTTCTTGGCGGCGGCCTTGTACTGGCGCGGGGAGTCGGGCACGTAATCCTTGCCGAAATCTTCGGCGATGACGTCGCGGGCGGCGGCTATCGCCTCGCCGGACAGCGAGACGCCGTCGGTACGCATATAGGTGATGAGGCCGACCGTCTCGCCGCCGATATCGGTTCCCTCGTAGAGCTGTTGCGCGGCGCGCATGGTGCGCGTGGCGCCGAGGCCCAGCTTGCGCGAGGCTTCCTGTTGCAGTGTCGAGGTGGTGAAGGGCGGGTAGGGGTTGCGCTTGGTTTGCTTCTTCTCGACCGTGGAAACCGCATAGCGGAGCTGGTTGAGATAGGACAGGGCGGCTTGCGCTTCGGCCTCGTTGCGCAGGGCGAACTTGTCGAGTTTCTTGCCATCGAGATGCGTCAGATGGGCGGGAACCAGCGCGCCGTTTTTGGTGGCGAAGGTCGCTTCGATCGTCCAGAATTCCTGCGCGGTGAACTTTTCGATTTCGGATTCGCGTTCGCAGATCAGGCGCAGGGCGACCGACTGCACGCGGCCCGCCGATTTCGAGCCGGGAAGCTTGCGCCACAGGACGGGCGAGAGCGAGAAGCCGACGAGATAGTCCAACGCGCGGCGGGCCATGTAGGCGTCCACGAGGTCGTTGTCGATGTCGCGCGGATTTTGGATCGCGTGAAGGACAGTGCTTTTGGTGATTTCGTTGAAGGTGATGCGCCGGATCGGGATTTTCTTGGTAAGTCCTTTGGCGCGGAGCACTTCCAGAATATGCCACGCGATCGCCTCGCCTTCGCGGTCAGGATCGCTTGCGAGATAGACGGCATCGGCGTTTTTGACGGCTTGCGCGATTTCGCTGACGGGCTTCGAGGCGCGGTCGCCAAGCTCCCAGTCCATGGCAAAATCCTCGTCGGGGCGCACGGAGCCGTCTTTGGGCGGCAGATCGCGGATGTGGCCGTAGGAGGCCAGCACCGTATAATCGCTGCCGAGATACTTATTGATCGTCTTCGCCTTGGCGGGCGATTCCACAACGACAATGCTTTGCGCCACGTTTCGCGTTCTCCGTTAACCACATATGCGGGGGAAGACCGAGGAGAATTACCGCGAAAAGACAGGCGAAAACAAGGGAAACTCGCTATGTTTTTGTCGGCATTCCCCTAACACTTTGGCCGGAAAGGAAATTTTCGCAAGGCGGCTCTGGTTTTTGAGGGGCCATTCCCCGGCTAAGTGGGTTGCCGGGGGAGGTTTACGCGGTCAGCGCCATATTTTGTTTCCCCGTAGGCGGGGCGGAGTTGTTTGCGGCGGTGGCGGGCTTCTGGTTTTGCGTGCCGGAGCCGCTACAGGATGAAAGCGTTGCGATTGCGCTACTAGAGGTCGCGCTTGTGGCGGCTTTTAGGGTTGGATCGCGTCGGCGACGGGCTGCTGTGGGGGGAGATGGCGGTTGCCCATTTTGATCGTTTTGAGCTGTCAAAGCGTTGGCTGGAGGGGCTGCATCAGCCGATTGATCCTGCGCAACTGTTATCCCTCTGTGCGCCTGCATCTTTTCCAGCGCGTCTTCGGTCAAGCCATTCTGGGTCAAGGTGGGAGTCATTCCGTTATTTGAAATTTCGTTGAGCGCGTATTGCGCGGATTGGCGGGCCGATAGAGCTGAGACCGTCTTCGGGTTCGCGTTGCCCAATATGGTTTCCGCTTCGCGCGTCACGGCCTGAATGGCTTCTTCCGAAAGACCGACTACTTCCAGCTCTTTGCGCAAAGCGCCAGCGACAGGGCCGTTGTCGAAGGCGCTGGGGCCAGCGGCATTCTTGGGGTCGCGCAGCGTCGCGTCGCCGGGGTTTGACGGGGAGCGCAAATCCGGGTTGCGGTTATCGTCAAAGCGCTTGGCCGTGGCCAGATCCTGCTGCGTTTCGATGTTTTCCGCATTGTCGCTGTCTTGGCCTCTTGCGGGGTCTTGGTCGGCGTAGCGCTGGTCATTGGCGGGGGCGGGCGGATTTGCGACGGCGCTTGTTTCCGGGGTTTGCTTGAGTTCCGCGTGGTTCAAGTTTTTGGCGGTATTGGCCATGGCGATATTTCTCCGATCCGTTTATTGATCCGGGCGCGATTATACCGTTAGACGCAGAAAGTAACAAGATCGAAATGTTGTTTTCTTTCCGTAATGCCTTCATGTTTTCAATGGGATGCGCGTGTCGCAGCGGTAACTTCAAAACCGTGACGCGACCAAGGGTAGGGGGAGGATATCTTAGCCACAAGCGCTCTCGCGAGGCGCGGTACGGCGATCTAGAATCATCAGCGCTGTTGTAACTGCCAAGCGCTTCTCAGGCCCAAAGACGAGCAGACGTTATAGAAAGGACTGTCATTCCGCAAAATTTCCCTTTTGGCTTGCGAAGCAAAACGAAGGGAAAATTTATGCGGAATCCGATGGCTTCCATGGGGTCAGCGCCACATTGGATTCCGCCTCTCCGCTTTCCGACCTGAGAGATTGGACGCTACGCGCGGAATGACGGACCTTTCCGCAAGGTTCCTCTGCTTATCCCCACAAGACGGCTTGGGAGTTACGCGCTGTTTTTTGCTGCTCTGGATCGCTTCGCTTAAGCTCGCGATGACGCCAACTCTTAAGGCGTTAGAGACATATAAAACCCAGAATGCGTTTGGCAACTGCTCGCGACTTAAGCTTTGCGTAGGTTGCTGAGGAAGCTTTCGATTTGGGCGCGGAGCATTTCGGATTGCTGCGAGAGTTCACCCGATGCTTGCAGCACCTGACCGGAGGCTTCGCGGGCAGATCCTGCGGCGCGCGTCACGCTTACGATATCGGTCGAGACGCGCGTGGTGCCGGTGAAGGCCTGTTGCACGTTTTGAGATATTTCCTGTGTCGCAGCGTTTTGTTGCTGGACGGCATGCGCGATGACGCCTGCGACCTGACTGATATGGTCGATGGTCTTGCCGATGCTGCGGATCGCGCTGACCGACTCTTGCGAAACATTCTGGACAGTGACAATTTTCTTCGAAATTTCTTCGGTCGCGCGGGCGGTCTGGGTCGCCAGATTCTTGACTTCGCTCGCGACGACGGCAAACCCTTTGCCCGCTTCGCCCGCGCGCGCGGCTTCGATTGTGGCGTTCAACGCCAGAAGATTGGTCTGTTCCGCAATGTCTTGAATGAGCTTGACGACATCGCCGATTTGCGTGGCCGCTTCGGACAGGGTCGA
>JBEOJY010000053.1:0-115188 GCA_040275305.1 Bdellovibrionales bacterium
GGATGGCAGGTTTCTGGCGGTGTCATGTCCGGTGATTCTGGCGGCCAAGGGCATTGTCCAGAAAGGCGCTTGCTTGCTGAGTGAGGCGGTCGCGCAGGTTCTGCACGATCACCCGTTGGCGATTTTGTCGGGGCCGAGTTTTGCCAGCGAAGTGGCGCGGGATTTGCCTACGGCTTTGGTATTGGCTTGTCGGGATGCTTCTGTGGGCGAGACTCTGGTTGACGCGATGGGGCGTCCTGAGTTTCGGCTATATCTTACTGACGATATCGTTGGCGCCCAGTTAGGCGGCGCTCTTAAGAATGTTTTGGCGATAGCCTGTGGAATAGTGACCGGGCGTGAGATGGGAGACAACGCGCGCGCAGCGCTGGTGACTCGTGGGCTGGCCGAGATGACGCGGCTGGGCGTGGCCATGGGGGCCAGTGCGCGGACTTTGGCGGGACTGTCGGGGCTCGGCGATTTGGTTCTGACGTGCTCCAGCCTGCAATCGCGCAATATGTCTCTTGGCGTTGAGCTTGGACGAGGTCGCGCTTTGGCGGATATCGTCGCGGGTCGCGTGAGCGTGGCGGAAGGGCTTTATTCCGCGTCGGCGGCGGTCGAGATGGCGCGGCGGTTTCAGGTGGATATGCCCATCGTTTCCGCCGTTCATGCTATCGTTAACCAAGGCGCGGAGATAGGCGCGACCATTCGCGAGTTGTTGGCGAGGCCAGTGCGGCGCGAAGATGTTTAAACCAGCGGGATGAGACATGCGGTTTTGGCTTATGAAATCGGAGCCTGAAACCTATTCGTGGGACAGGCTTGTCAAGGAGCGGCGCACGAGCTGGGACGGCGTGCGCAACCATCAAGCTAACGCCAACATGAAGGCGATGGGGGTTGGAGATCAGGCATTCTTTTATCATTCCGTCACGCAGAAGGCGGTTGTCGGCATCGTGAAGATTTCGGGCTTGTGGCATCTTGATCCTAAGGATGCGCAGAAGCGTTTTGGCATGGTCGAGGTCGAGCCTGTATGCGCGTTGAAGAATCCAGTTTCGTTGGCACTCATCAAAGAGACGGCGGCTTTGAAGGGCATGATTTTCGTTCGGCAGGGAAGATTGTCGGTGTCGCCCGTGTCGCCCGAAGAATGGCGTTGTATTCTCGCGCTGTCGGAACGGGCTAGAACATGACGGGTGGCGGCAATCAGGATGACCGCAGCGGCGGCGCGGTCGAAGTTGTCGTGCGGACGCAACTCAAGACTCACAAGCCTTCAATGTACAAGGTCATTCTGTTAAACGACGATTACACGCCGATGGAATTCGTGGTGCAGGTGCTTGAATCCGTATTTAGCAAGCCGACGGAAGAGGCTATGCGCATTATGCTGCAGGTGCATCAGAAGGGATCGGGAGTTTGCGGCGTCTATACTTATGAAGTGGCAGAAACCAAGGTTTCCATCGTCGTTGCGCTTGCCAAAGAGGCGGAGCAGCCGTTGCAGTGCGTGATGGAGAAGGCGTAGTCTTGTAGAAAAAGAAAATGGGATGCCCGCCTTCGCGGGCATGACGCTTGTTTTTATTGAGAAATATTCCTCAACTAGCGCCGTTACACCCGTCCCCGCCTCCGCGAGGACAGGCTCCGGCGGGTGTCCGATGTGGTTTACGTGCCTGCCAAATGAGTTTTTCAGCAGACCGTAAGGTGTTTTGAATAAGAATAATGATGTGGCGATCCAGAATCACAAGATAGTACCCATATGACTCTGGATTGCTACGGCGCGGCAAGCCAGCTCGTCGCGATAACGGCCCTTGTTTTAAACTGCAGTTATCTAATTGTCTTCATACGCTCTCCGGGCGTTTGAGCGTGGCGCGGGTGGTCGGGAGTTTGTGCAGCTCACGGAGAGTCTTTGCTGCTGCGACCATGTTGGTTAGCGAAGTTTTGGTTTCGTCCCATCCGCGCGTTTTGAGTCCGCAATCCGGGTTAATCCAGAGCCTGTCCATCGGCAGGAGGCTGGCGGCGCGTTCGAGCAGCGCGATCATTTCATCGACTGTCGGCACACGCGGGCTGTGGATATCGTAGACGCCGGGGCCAATGCCGTTCGGATATTTGAAATTCACAAAGGCATCGAGCAGTTCGAGCTTCGACCGCGCGGTTTCGATGGAGATGACGTCGGCATCCATGTCGGCGATGGAGGCCATGATATCGTTGAACTCCGAATAGCACATATGCGTATGAATCTGTGTGCCGTCCTTGACGCCCGATGAGGCGAGGCGGAAGCATTCGACGGCCCATGCCAGATAGGCGGCGCGTTCGGACGTAACAAGTGGCAGTCCTTCGCGGATGGCTGGCTCGTCGATTTGGATCACGGAAATTCCTGCTTTTTCTAGATCCCCCACTTCGTCGCGGATGGCGAGCGCTATCTGGCGGCAGGTTTGGGCGCGTGGCTGGTCATCTCGCACGAAGGACCATTGGAGAATTGTCACTGGGCCTGTCAGCATTCCTTTGACAGGTTGCGAGGTCAGCGACTGCGCGAAGCTGGACCACCTTACGGTCATGGGACCTTTGCGCGCCACGTCACCGAAAATAATCGGCGGTTTGACGCCGCGCGAGCCGTAGGACTGGACCCAGCCGTTTTCCGTGAAGGCGAAACCTTCCAGCAATTCGCCGAAATATTCGACCATGTCGTTGCGTTCGAATTCTCCGTGCACGAGCACGTCGAGGCCGACTTCTTCCTGCCATTGGATGGCTTCGCGGATTTCCTTTTCAAGGTAGCTTTCGTATTCCGCAGTCGTTTTTTGCCCTTTCTTCCACGCGGCGCGCGCGGCGCGGACCGCCTGCGTTTGCGGGAACGAACCGATGGTGGTGGTGGGAAGTCCGGGCAATTGCAGAATTCGAGCTTGCTCTTGACGTCTGATCGCAAAGGGATTGGCGCGGCGGGTTTGTTCCGGCGCGATCATGCCGAGGCGATGGCGCATGACGGGGTTCTGGGTGCGCGACGAGGATCTGCGCGAGGCGAGCGCCATGCGGGCTTCTTGCAGCTTGCCACGCGCGGCGGATTCGGCGCTGTTGCCGCGCAATGTTTGCGCGAGCGTGACAATTTCATCAAGTTTCTGCACAGAGAAAGCTAGCCAGCTTTTTAGTTCTTCGTCGAGTTTAGTTTCGGCGGAGAGGTCTATAGGACTGTGTAATAGCGAACAGCTGGGGCCGACCCAGATACGATCCTTGCCGAGTTTGCTGGTCGCATGGCGAAGAAGATCCAGCGAGCGGTCGAGGTCATTGCGCCAGATGTTGCGTCCATCGACGATGCCCATCGACAGGATGGTATTGCCTTTCGCCATCGCCATCAGGGCGGGTTCTAGCTGATCCGGCGCGCGAGATAGATCGAGATGGAGCGCTTCGACGGGCAGGTTATATATGTAGGAGCGATTTTGCGTGACGGTGCCGAAATACGTGGTTAGGGCGATTTTTGGCCTGTTGGGAAGCTTCGAAAACGCTTCGTAGGCCTGTTTGATGGCCGCTTCGGTGTCGGTCTGCGCGTCGAGGACAAGCACGGGTTCGTCGATCTGCACCCATGGAGCGCCCGCTTCGGCCAATTTTTTTAGCGTTTCCACATAGACGGGAAGAAGTTGCGGCAAAAGATCAAGCGCATTTTTTCCATCGCGGCGCTTGCCCAGTTTCAGGAAGCTTACGGGGCCAAGCAGGACAGGTCGAGTCACGATGCCGAGCGCCTTAGCTTCCAGAAATTCGTCGAGCGGTTTGCAGGAGTTCAGGCTAAAGGTTTGATGCGCTTCGAAGACGGGGACAATATAATGGTAGTTTGTGTCGAACCATTTGGTCATTTCGAGCGCTGGAACGTCGAGGATAGCGCCGGAAGACATGCGGTTCTGGCGCCCCCTCGCCATGGCGAAATAGGCGGTGAGTCCTTGCATGTTTCGATAGGCGTCCGGAATGGCCCCGGTCATCGCGATCATGTCCAGCACATGGTCGTAGAGCGAAAAGTCGTTCGAAGGGATGTGATCCAGTCCCGCGTTTTTCTGGATTGTCCAGTGGCGCGCGCGCAGTTCCTGCGCCGCTTTGAGCAAAGATTCTTCGGATGTCTTGCCTTGCCAGAAGCTTTCGAGCGCCGTTTTGCATTCGCGACGCAGGCCGAGACGGGGAAAACCAAGGTTGGTGGCTAGGGACATGGGGGAAGGTACCTTACAAGATCGTGGACAGGTTCAAGGGGTTAAATCGGCCGACAGTCTAGCGCAGACGTGAGGAAATTGCAGAATATTTTCATGTTGCTTAGAATGCTTGAAAACTCGAAAGAGCAAGAATGGCTGTTTTCGCGAGGAGCTTCCTTAAACGCGACGAATCCATGATGCTTACCGCCATGCTCTGTGTAAGATGCTATAGCGAGTTGCGGATTATTTGGGATTTTCAGGCGCATGGATCATGTGCCCAATTACAGCTCAAGAGTTGTTGTCATCGCGCGCGAAGCGATTAAGATTCGTAACAATCGTCCTTTGTGGTTCTGGATTGCTTTGTTGGCGTTGCCTCCTCGCAAATGACAGCTTTTCATGTGCGACAGGCACACTGTTTTTCCGGTAGTTGTTGGTTTTGCTGCCACGCTTGTTAACAATTGCCCGATTGTCGGCTTATGGCTATCGACACTTGCGGGCAATGCCGTTAGAAGAGTGTGGATAATCGATTCGATGCAGGTATCTTCAGGCTCATGTCTCTCACGTTGCGATCGCAGATAAGCTGGTTAGCGGTGGCCTCTGTCTTGGCCGTCGGTGCGGTTCCGTTCGCGCCGTGCGCGTATGGCGCTGCGGTTGAAACATACGTTGATCACGCATTGCCTGTTCCCATGTTGGCTCCTGGCAACAGTTGGACAAGCGAGCCAGTGCGACCCGGCGATATCACAATGCGCGATGTGTTGCGCACTTATGCCAAGAAGAAACCGTCCGTGAAAAGCACCTCGCATGATGCTGCCATGCCGGGGATGGCTGCGCCGCCCTTGCTAGCGCCCGTAGCGAGGCCCAGCACATCGCGCGAAATGATGATGCAAGGCATGCGTTCGGTCTTGCGCCCTACGAACGTCATCCCTTCTGTTCCGACGACGGTCGCGCGATCGGTCGCTTCGCAAAACGCGCCCGCCGCGTCGGGGCTGCAACGGGAGCTGGCTGGTTTGATTGGAAGCTCCGCAGATCTCCCTTCTTCCTCATCCCCTGTGATGCAGGGTAAGCTGGCGGTTGGGCCGTCTGCAACTCCGGTGACGGTTGACGGCGTTCAGTATCAGCCAGGGCAAGAGCCGCGAGCTTTGGGGCATGCCTCCATGCCGCAATTGCGTGGCGGTTCCGTTGGGGGCGCAACGACTTCTGCGGTTGTGGCGCCGTATCCGCAGCCGGATGCCCGTGGCGCAGGGGTTTTGCCTGCTGGCCCACAATGCGCTGGACGCGCGACAGCGTGGGTGAAGTCTTGCGTTGAGGCTGGCTATCCGGAGGCTTTTGTCGGACAGATTCGCGGTGAGACCCGTACGGGGTGTGATGGCGGAGGATTGCGGGATGTTTGGGTTTCGAACACGTGTTCCCCTCCCGGAGACAGGGTTGAGAGGCGCGCTGCGACGGTACCTCTGGAGACAGGATTGCGCGGCGCAGAATCGGTGCGCGCGCAGGCTGATCTGCCCGTTTTGGCTTCGGCAAGTTTGACTTCGTCCGTATCTTCAGTAGCTTCGGGCGCTGTCGCGGCGAAGTGCGGGGCTGCGAATGGGGCGGCGGTTTCACGACGGCCTGTGGCAGAGTTTTGCGATTCGGGACAGGCGACCGAAGTTTCAGGCGATGGGCCGTGGCGATGGTCGTGCAAGGGGGCAAGCGGCGGCATGACGGTCAGTTGCGCGGCTTCCTACGCTCAGGACAGTAGACCGGAAAGTAAAGTAGAAATGGCGGTTGTGTCTTCCGTGACCGCGCCGCCCAGTGTTTCGGTAACGGGCATTGTTTCGCAAAATCTAGATGACCGGGACAAAAGCGGTAAGATTCTGGATGGGCGCTGTGGGACGGCAATAGATATTGGTGTCGATCGTGCGCCGTCCGCAAATCTTTGCGCGCAAGGCGTTGCCAGCAGGGTCAGCGGGGAAGGGCCATGGAGTTGGGCCTGTTCCGGATCGAACGGCGGGGCGGCTGCGGCTTGTTTTGCGCCGAAGAAGTCGGATGGATTCTGCGGTTCTTCTCATGGCGGTTCCTTTGACAAGATGCCAATGGCTGGGCTCTGCGGCGGTGGTTATGCGAGCGCCGTGACCGGTGACGGGCCATGGAATTGGGCATGTTCCGGGCTGCATGGCGGCGAGGCGGCGACTTGTTCGGCAACGCGCGTCGTTAATGCTGTCTGCGGTTCCGCTTCACTGACGGGGCATCGCAAAGTTCCTGCGGATCAGCTTTGCAGCGTGGGGCAACCTTCTTCGGTCGTGGGCAGCGGTCCGTGGTCGTGGTCATGTTCTGGGTCCCATGGGGGATCGCAGGTGGCCTGTTCCTCCCCCATTTTGCTTGACGGCAAGTGCGGCGAAGCCAATGGCGTTGCGCTTCCTTCCGCTCCTTCCGAGAATCTTTGCGCCAAAGGATCAGCTGCGCGCGTGTCGGGCGACGGCCCGTGGATGTGGAGCTGTCTTGGCTCTGACGGTGGCGATAGCGAGACCTGCACGGCTCCGCGCAAGCAAGAGCCCGTGGTTTCTGCGGTTGCTCCATCTACAACTTCCGCGACAGTTTTGGATCCTTCGCAGGGCAAAAAGAAAGAGGTCGTCACTGCGTCTGGCGCGGTTGCAGGGTTGGGGATGTGCGGCTCGGCTGCGGAACTTGCGGCGCTCGTCGCGCCCGACAATAATCTTTGCGCGCGAGGAAGCGCGGGCAATGTAAGCGGCGCCGGGCCGTGGAATTGGACATGTAAAGACGACACTGGCGTTTTGGAAACATGCTCGACTTTGTTTTTGGCTGCGCCTCCTGTTATTTTGGCTGGGCCTTCGGCGGCGGGCGTTGCCCACATTTCAGAATCCGCTCGCCCGGCAAGCGGCGAGCATGCGAGCGATGTTCCTGAAAGGAAGCCTTCCGTCCCAGCACATGGAGAAGTTGCAGGCGCTTTTTCCGGGGCGGACGCTATGCCTTCTCCATTGCCAGCGCCTTCGGTTCCTGTGAGATCGGATCAGCCGGTTGCTCTTGTCGCGAAGTCTGATAAGGCGCATGCGGTTGCGGAAGTTAAGGCGGCTTGTGGTTCTTCTGGCGGACAAGGATTCTCGCAAGCTCCGACTGCCGGTTTGTGCGAGAGCGGCGCGGTGGCGGGCCTTGTGTCCGGGGATGGGCCGTGGACGTGGGAGTGTTCTAACAGTTCGAGCAAGGCATCGTGCACGGCGTTGAAGTTTACTCGCGGCACTTGCGGTTCCTCGAACGGCGCGATGCTTGATCGCGCCCCGCAGGCGGAGCTTTGCGCTGAAGGCAACGCGACGGAAGTTTATGGTTTTGGGCCGTGGTTGTGGACATGCGTTGGCGCGGGAGGCGGCGGAAGCTCTAGCTGCTCCACTGCGGCCATGCAGCAAGTACGGGTAGAAGGCGTTTGCGGAACGTCCGCGCAAGCGATTTTGTCGGAAGCGCCCAACACCAACCTTTGTGACGGTGGGCTTGCAAGTCCCGTGTATGGAAGCGGTCCGTGGACATGGACGTGTTCGGGCATGAATGGCGGGATTGCGAGTCCGTGTACGGCATTGAAGTCTATGTCCGGAGAGGCATCTGCGCCATCTGCTCCCGCTGCGGCGGTTGATGGTTACTGCGGCTCCGCGAACGGCATGGCCGTTTCGGAGCAGCCTGTTGAAGGCTTGTGCGCATCGGGAAGCCAGACTCGCATTGTCGGGGAAGGTCCGTGGAACTGGAACTGCATGGGGCTTAATGGCGGTATGAGCGTGAGTTGTACGGCATCACTATTGCCTCCTCCACCGCTTGATGGGGCTTGCGGCAGCGCGAGCGGCGCCCCTGCGTTGGCGATGCCACAGGGCGGATTGTGCGCTTCGGGCATTAGCAGCGCGGTCAGTGGAAAGGGCCCGTGGACGTGGTCGTGTTCCGGCATTAACGGTGGCGGCGCGGTTGGTTGCGTCGCGCCCTTTGCTGGCATGAGCGCCGGGGCTAACGGCGCGATGCCTTCGCTCGTCGTGCCGTCTGAGACTATTCCGGACGCTCCGGCATCAGGCGACGGCGCAAATTCGCTTTTACCGCGCGGCGGTTCGTCTTCGCGCGATGTCGCCGTGGCTGCCCCTTTTCGGTCTTCGGGGGGGAATCGCCTTGTTACGCCGAGCCTAAAAGCTGAAGTGTTTCCTCCGCGTAAGCCAGATGTTGTCGCGCCGTATCCACAAGCGACGGTTGGTATTCCTTCCTCTCCATCGCGTCGTGAGAAAGAAGGGTTAGCCGCGCCGTTGCCGCCTGTTCGTTCGGCAGAGAGCCAAGCCCTGTCTCCGCCGACTTTGCGAGGTGGCAATCGGAAGTTGGGCAGCAGTTCCGCCGATGGCGATATGGCGATTGTTCCGGGAAATCACTTCGTTCTTGATGACGACGTGTCCGTAGTCGCTTTTGAGAACACTGACAGCAATCTCAACAACGACGCTGTGGAAATTCTTGATAAACTGGTCTCTGTTTTGACGGCTAACAAAGGCGTGCGCGTGACGTTGACGGCCTATGCCGGCAATAAGGATATTACTCCGCGCGATGCGCGTCGACTGTCACTTTCCCGTGGCCTTGCGGTACGCGACTATCTGTCGTCGAAGGGGATTGCGGCTGGAAGGATGGATGTGCGCGCTCTTGGCTCCAATGTTCCGAGCGGAGATCCCGATCGCGTCGATGTTCGAGCGAACTGATTCCAATTTTCTTTATGACTGAGCGCGGCGCGTATGATTGCTCGGAAAGAATTTTTCGAGCGATTGTTGCCGCAAAAAACGCCAAGTACCATACGCTGCTTTGTCGCAAGAACAAACCCTGACGACTCTGGATTTGCCGCGTCGTTTTCAGCCTTGCGAGCGGAAAACTCTTCGCAAAGACGCTGATTTTCATGTTTTTCTTGATCGGTCTTCACCATAACTCCGCTTGGGGGTTAAACTATATTTTTTGCGTCATATGATTTCGCAGCGCGTTCATTTGCTGCGCTGCATCAATTTTTGCGTGATTTTCAACAGCTTTTTTCGTTTTTTCCGGACGCGCACTTGCGCAACGCGGAATCGGTGGCTAGGCTTGCCTCCATCGCCTTGAAGGGTTGTTCATTGTTGAAGGGAGATTTATAGAATGCAGCTTACCGGCATGCTTTATGGGGCGCCTCTTCTTAAGATGTATAATTTTCCAGCGCCCGATGTTTTAGGGCCAGAAGCGGGCGATCAGGAGATAAAGGATTTGCTCACTCGTTGCGGCGAGGTTTTTATCAAGCCTGTGTTTCGTGGCGGCGTCGGTAAGAAGGGCAAGGCCGGATTGATCGGTCGCGCGAAAGACTTCAAGACGGCACTTAAGGAAAAGGAAAGGCTTTATTTTGCCGAGCACAAGTTCGGCAACCAGTTGGTGAAGTCGCGCGGCGTGACGTTCGAGGCTGCGGTCCCTGCCAAGTACGAAGTCTACTTCTCGATTAGCGATTCGACGCGCTATCGCGCTCCGACGATCACCATTTCTTATTGCGGCGGCATGGATATCGAGGATGTCGCGCATGACAAGATCGCGGAGATTCCCTTCGATCCCCTGACGGGCATGAAGTCGTTCGTCATCGCGAACGCCTTATCGGATTTGAAAGCGCCGCAAGAGATCGTTTCGCCGCTTGTGCAGCATTTGCCCAAGCTGTGGGATCTTTATCATCATTGTGGCATGACGATGCTGGAATTGAATCCAATTCGCATGACGCCGACCAAGTCGGGGGCTCTACTGCCTGTCGCTTGCGATTTCAAGTGCGCGTTCGATCGTGATGATCCGCGTGTGGCGCGGCTTAAAATATCTCAGGAACTCTTCACGGAAAGCATGTCGGACTTTGAGGAGGAGATTAATTCGTTGCGCACCTATCAGGGGCAGAGCGATGTCTATGTTCTGAATCCGAAGGGAACTATTCTTGCGCCGACTTTTGGCGGCGGCGCGAATTCGCTGGTAACCGAACTTTTGGGCGACGATGCCATTATCTCTACTGATTTTGGCGGCAATCCTCCGTACGAAAAAATGCGAGAGGTCATGCGTATTTGCCTCAAGCATTGGATGGCGCAGACAAATGTGCTGTTCATTATCGGCGGCAAAGCCAACAACACAGATATTTTCGTTACGTTTCGCGCGATGGCTGACGCTTTGCGCGATTATGTGGCGGAGCATGGGCCGCAGCCGATTTATGTCGTGATCGGGCGCGGCGGGCCAAATCTTGCGCGGGGACTGGTCGCGTTTCGCGACGTGATTGAGGCGATGGGCGTTCCGTACCGTATCTTCGGTTACGATTCGTCGATGACCGACGTGGTGCGTTACGCGCAGCAAGCCGACAAGTGGATGAAAGCAGGAGGGCGCGACATGATTGCTAAAAAGCTAGGAATCACATCGGGACAGTCTTCGACTAGCGCGAAGTCCAAGGCGGCATGATTAAGAACGCAATATTTCAGTAAATCATTCTTCGGGGCTGGCACTGAAAGGATCTATGGTCATGAAAAGAGCAGCGGTGGCGAATTTCAAGTACTTTACGGGTATTCACAATCTTGCCGATATCGCAACCAAGAAGGATAAAGTCTGCGTTCTTAACATTCTTGGCAACGAATCTCGTGGCGTGACTCCGACAAGCCATGTCTATTCCGGCGGCAATGTCGTGTTCGGTACGTCTCCGGGACGGCGCGGCGAGGTTCTGGAGACGAAGATTGGGCCTATTCCCGTTTACAACAATGTGCGCGAAGGGCTTGAAGCCGGGCACACATTTAATGTAGGCGTGGTCTATCTTCCGCCTGCGGCTGTGCGCGACGGCGTGTTCGAGCTGATCCGCGTCAATCACGATATCGAGAAAATTATTATCCTGACCGAGAAGGTGGCTTTGCATGACGCGCGCGAAATTCGCGCGATGGCGCAGACACGCGGGATCGACGTGTTTGGTGGCAACAGCCTCGGCGTGGCCGACAGCTGGAACCATGTGCGCCTTGGCGGCGCTTTGGGGGGAGATAAGCCGGAGGAGTCGTTGCGCAAAGGCTCGGTTGCGATTTATTCCAATTCGGGCAATTTCACGACGACGATCGCGACTTATCTGAAGACGGCGGGCTGGGGCACGACGACGAGCATCTCCAGCGGCAAGGATGTTTATATCCATTTTGGTCCGGCGGAGTTCATGTATGCGCTTGGCAACGATGAGCGCAGCAAGGCGGCTGTGCTTTATGTGGAGCCGGGGGGGTATTACGAGGAGAAGCTGGATATTCCGAAGCCGGTGGTGGCTTGCGTCGTGGGGCGATGGAAATCGAAACTGACTCGCGCGGTTGGGCATGCTGGCGCTTTGGCTGGCGGCAGCGATAATGCCGAGGCTAAAGAACATTGGTTCATGAAGCATTTCGGCGTGACAGGAATTTTTACGCCGGAGAAGCCTATTTTGTCGGCCAAAGGCGCGGTGGTTACAGATGTGTCGCATGTTCCTGCGGCGATGAGCGCCGTGATGGAGATGAACGGAATCAAGCCTGATTTCGCGCTGGAAGGCGATTTGACGCTTAAGCCATGGTTCGGCAGCAATGCTGGGCTTGATCTGCCGGAAGACCTCTCTATTCCTCTGGTTACGCCGCTCAAGCCCTATGACGAGCAAATCGCGGCTTTGTCGCGGCAGGTCGGGATGATTTTTCCGCGTCAGACGATGAAGGATCGTTCTGCGTTTTCGTTCATGGACCCCAAGACGCAGGTGACGCGCGTGAGCGGGGTGTCGGTGCTTGATGCATCGCGGCAGCCGCTGGAATCGAATTTGTGCCTTGCGCTGCTACGAGAGTTTAATGACGAGAACGACAATGCGCTGTTCAATTTGGCGTTCGCAGCTTGCGCATATTTGCCGAACGATCCCGCGACGATGATGGCGGATATTGCCTGCAAGGTCGGCAATGCGCCGAATTTGGTCGCTGCCGCTGCGTGTTCCGCGATAGGGCCGCAACGTGTCCAAGCGGCGATGGAGGCGGCGGATGTTTTGATTGATTTGTTCGCGCCTTCAGGATTGCGCAACGCGGCGGAAGTTTTCGATTTTTCTCTCACCAAGCTTTCGCCTGAGCAATTGAACAAGCTGGTCGGCAAGGGAAAATGCGCCAAAGCGCAAGCGATGCTTGCTGCCTATCAAGCGCGCAAGGCACACTCGGCATTCGTCGATTTCGTCGCTTCGCTGGGCGACAAGGTGACGGCGGATGCCGTGTTGGCTGCGCTGACCACTACGATTGCGTGGGATGCCTTGATGAAGAAGAAGATTTCGCGTGTCACAGCGCGGAGTTTTCCTTGGTACGTCATGCTGTGGGGCGCGATTGTCGCGTCTTCGGTCGAGGCGGCGCAGCATAAGTCTGATGCGTTTTGTGGCGTGGCGGCAACGGAGCTTCTGGCTCAATGGTCGGCGACGGAGATTGCCTATCTGGCCTTGTTCGGGGAGAAGCCTGCGGAGTCCGCGCTGTTCGCGTTTCGCACCATGTTGGGGCTGATTATTTCAAATGGGCCGGGAACCATTTCCGCGCAGGGCGCGAAGGGGGCGGTGTCGGCGGATGGTCCGGAGACTCCCGAGCGCGTTCAGATCAATAAGGGCATGGTCGGGTTCCTGACGCATACCGGTTTCGCGCATGGCGGCAATGGGTTCGAAGGCATTCAGTTTTTGATGGACTGCTTCAAGGCCGTTAAGCTTGACGATCCGGGCAAGGCTGATCCCAAGCTTGATCTGAAGGCGATGGCGGTCGCTTATGCCAAGTCGTTCAAGGCGGAGAAAGCGGCGCGCAAGGCGTTGGGCGAGAAGCCGCGCGATATTCCGGGCGTCAATCATCCTGTTTTCAAGGGCAAGGAAGTCAATTTCGATCCGCGCGAAGTATTTATCTCTGAGCAGTTCAAGGCGCGCGGAGACATTAACGTTTTTCATGACTTCTATCATGAGGTCGTCAAGGCTTTGTTCGAGGCTGGCGCGTCTCCGAATGTGTTCTGCGTCAACATCGACGCGGTGATCGCGGCGATGCTGCTTAAGCTGATGTGGAAGCGGTATCATAGCGGGACGTTCTCGGAAGACTCTTTGCGCGCTGCGGCATTCACGGCGTTCCTGTTCGGACGCATGATCGGCTGCGCAGGCGATATCGACGATCATATCAATCGCGGGCGCAACATGGATATGCGTACGGAGACTTCGCAATGCGGGTTTGTGTCTTAGTAGTCTGCTAAAAAACGTTTTGGGAGGCGCTGATGCTCAAAAAAAAAGAAAATGGGATGCCCGCCTTCGCGGGCATGACGTCTGTTTTTACTGAGAAATACTTCTCCACTCTCGATTGCTTCTCGCAATGACGAGGCGTTGAAGGCGTGACAAGTTGATGAGCAGTTCGACTTATAATATTGGAAAGGATCGACCTATGCAGAAGATTAAAGTCAAAAATCCGGTGGTGGAGATCGACGGCGATGAGATGACACGGATCATCTGGCAGCTTATTAAGGACAAGCTGATTCTTCCTTATCTCGATATCAATCTTGAGTATTACGACCTTGGCATCGAGAGTCGCGACAAGACCGAGGATAAGATCACGGTCGACGCAGCCAATGCGATCAAGAAGCATGGCGTCGGCGTGAAATGCGCGACAATCACGCCTGACGAAGCGCGAGTTAAGGAGTTCAACCTTAAAAAGATGTGGAAATCGCCGAACGGGACTATCCGCAATATTCTGGACGGTACGGTGTTTCGCGAGCCGATCATTTGCAAGAACGTGCCGCGCCTTGTGCCGAACTGGACCGGGCCGATTGTGATTGGGCGTCATGCGTTCGGCGACCAATATCGCGCGACGGACTTCAAGGTTCCGGGGCCGGGTAAATTGAAGGTCGTGTTTACACCCAAGGATGGCGGCGCACCGATTGAACACGAGGTGTTCGATTTCCCATCTTCGGGAGTCGCGCTGGCCATGTACAATTTGGATGAGTCGATTCGTGGGTTCGCGCGCGCGTCGTTCAATTATGGGCTGCAGCGCAACTTTCCAGTTTACCTCTCGACCAAGAACACGATTCTCAAGGCTTATGACGGGCGCTTCAAGGACTTGTTCCAGGAAGTGTTCGACAAAGAATTCAAGGATACGTTCGCTTCGAAGGGGCTGACCTATGAGCATCGTCTGATTGATGACATGGTGGCTGCTGCGCTGAAGTGGAACGGGAATTTCGTGTGGGCCTGCAAAAACTATGACGGAGATGTGCAGTCCGACACGGTGGCGCAGGGATTTGGGTCGCTGGGGCTGATGACTTCGGTGCTGATGAGTCCCGATGGCAAGACAGTCGAAGCGGAAGCTGCGCATGGCACTGTGACGCGCCATTTCCGCGAGCACCAGAAAGGCAAGGAGACTTCGACGAATCCTATCGCGTCGATTTTCGCTTGGACTCGCGGTTTGATCTGTCGCGGCAAATTCGACAACACGCCTGAGTTGATCGAGTTCGCGCAGACGCTGGAAAAAGTTTGCGTGTCCACGGTCGAAAGCGGGTTTATGACCAAGGATCTTGCTTCGCTGGTTGGGCCGCAACAGAAGTGGCTTAACACGCAGGCCTTCCTTGACAAGATTGACGAGAATCTCAAAGCGGCTTTGGCGGGCGGGAAAGCCAAGGCGGCGTAGGGATGTTAAAAAAATGGGATGCCTGCCTTTGCGGGTATGACGACGGGGTTTCGGGAATGTTATTACTGAAATTCCGCCATGCCGATCTTGACTTGTTTCGGGGATTGGTTCCGGTGGGTGTCCCATTTGTTTCTGTTATATAGCTATGTAGCAATTGCTCGCATCACGGAGGACACTATGGCAGCCGCAGGACAAGACAGCTTGAAGACGCGCCGGACTCTTAAGGTTGGCGCGAGGGCTTACGATTATTTCAGCCTTCCGGCTGCGGCGGAGGCTGGCGTTTGCGATGTCACGAAACTTCCTTTTACGTTGCGGATTCTTCTGGAGAATCTTCTGCGCCGCGAGAATGGTCGCACGGTGACAGTTGAGGATATCAAGGCTTTTGGCGGATGGCTGGAAGCGAAGCGTTCAGATCGCGAAATCGCGTTCACGCCAGCGCGCGTTTTGATGCAGGACTTTACCGGCGTTCCGGCTGTGGTCGATTTGGCGGCGATGCGCGATGCCATGGTTACTGCTGGCGGAGATCCCAACAAGATCAATCCGCTTTCTCCGGTCGATCTTGTCATTGATCACTCGGTCATGGTCGATCATTTTGGCACGTCTGACGCTTTCAAGAAGAATACCGATCTTGAGTTTCAGCGTAACGGCGAGCGTTACGAGTTTTTGCGCTGGGGGCAGAGCGCGTTTAATAATTTCCGTGTGGTTCCTCCGGGGACTGGCATTGTTCATCAGGTCAATATCGAGCATCTCGCCAAAGTGGTGTGGAGCGAGGACGGTCTGGCTTATTTCGATACCGTCGTTGGGACGGACAGCCACACGACGATGGTGAACGGGCTTGGCGTTCTGGGCTGGGGCGTCGGCGGGATCGAGGCCGAAGCGGCGATGCTTGGGCAGCCGATTTCCATGCTCATTCCGCAAGTGATTGGCGTGCGCTTGAAAGGCAAGATGCGCGAAGGCACGACTGCAACCGATCTCGTTTTGCGCGTTGTCGAAATTCTGCGCAAGAAGGGCGTGGTGGATAAATTCGTCGAGTTCTTTGGGCCCGCGCTTGACCACATGTCGTTGCCGGATCGCGCGACAATCGCGAACATGGCTCCTGAATATGGCGCAACTTGCGGATTCTTTCCGATCGACAAGGAGACGATTCGTTATATGCGCTTCACGGCGCGGCCTGAGGAGCATATCGCGCTCGTTGAGGCTTATGCCAAGGCGCAGGGGATTTGGCGCGACGCTGATACGCCGGAAGCGTCTTACACGGATGTTTTGGAAGTCGATATCGGCGAGACGGTTTCAAGCCTTGCCGGTCCGAAGCGTCCGCAGGATCTGGTGTTGCTGACCAAAGCTCCGGCATCTTTCGCTAAGGCTTTGTCCGAGGCTGGCGCGGCTGCCGTTCGCGCGGCCAAGACCGATGCCGGATATGAGCTGCATGACGGCGACGTCGTTATCGCCGCGATTACCAGCTGCACGAACACATCGAATCCTTCGGTGATGATTGGCGCTGGGTTGTTGGCGAAGAAGGCTGTGGAAAAGGGGCTTAAGAGTAAGCCGTGGGTTAAGACCTCGATGGGGCCGGGGTCGCAGGTCGTGGCCGATTATTTGCAAGCGGCGAAGCTGCAAGAGCCGCTTGATCAACTTGGATTCAATATCGTCGGGTTTGGTTGCACGACGTGCATTGGCAATTCGGGGAATTTGATTGCGCCTGTCGCCAAAGCGATAGACGAGGGCAAGCTTGTCGTCACGGCGGTGTGTTCGTCGAACCGCAATTTCGAAGGGCGCATTCACCCGCAGGTGAAAGCGAATTATCTTGGCTCGCCGATTCTGGTGGTGGCCTACGCCTTGTTTGGAACGCTGGCCAAGGACATTTTGACGGAACCGCTTGGCGTGGGAAGCTATGGCAAACCTGTGTACCTTAAGGATGTATGGCCGAGCGATGCGGAGATATCGGAGGCAGTCGGAAAGGCTCTGAAGCCGGAGATGTTCGCCAAGCGTTATGCCGACGTGTTCAAGGGGCCTGAGGCGTGGCAAGCGGTGACAGTCAAGCAAGGCGTGACTTATAGTTGGCAAGACTTGTCGACCTATGTGCGGTTGCCGCCCTATTTCGTGGGTAAGGCGGCTGCGGCGGCGGATATCAAGGGCGCGAGAGCGCTGGCTATCCTTGGGGATTCGGTTACGACCGACCATATTTCTCCGGCGGGGTCGATCAAGAAGGACAGCCCTGCGGGCAAATATCTGGTCGCTCATGGGGTTACTCCTGCTGATTTCAATCAATATGGGGCGCGGCGGGGCAACCACGAAGTCATGATGCGCGGGACGTTTGCGAATATTCGCATTCGCAACGCTATGGTTCCCGGCGTCGAGGGCGGCGTGACGAAGCATCAGCCGACGGGCGAGGTCATGTCGATCTATGATGCGGCGATGAAGTATGCGGAGGAGAAGACTCCCTTGATTGTCATTGCTGGCGCTGAGTATGGCACTGGTTCCAGCCGTGACTGGGCGGCGAAAGGCCCACGTCTATTGGGCGTGCGCGCGGCGGTGGTCGAGAGTTTCGAGCGTATTCATCGTTCTAACTTGATCGGCATGGGCGTGTTGCCGTTGCAGTTCAAGAATGGCGTGAGCCAGAAGACTTTGAAGCTGGACGGGACGGAGACGTTCGATTTGGTTGGGTTAGCTGGCGGCATTACGCCGAAGATGGAGGTTACGCTGGCGATCCATCGCGCGGACGGTTCGAGCGAGAAGGTTCCTTTGCTGTGCCGGATTGATACGCTTGACGAGGCAGAATACTACAAGGCCGGAGGGATATTGTCCTATGTGCTGGGCAATCTGAAGGCGGCGTGATCTGGCTCGTTGGTCGGCCGCTTACGAAGCGTAAAGGATTTTGGGGTAGTGGTTTTCAGGAGCCTATCCCTATCGCATTTCAAGAATAGGGGACGCTGTTGCGAGGAGCCTTAAGGCGATGTGGCAATCCAGAGCCTTCAGCGCTGTTTCTTGTGACTCTGGATCGCTTCCGCCGTCGTTGCTACGCAACTTTGGCGGACAGGTCGCCCCCAAGGGGGGGGGGGGCTCGCGATGACACCAACTCTTGAGGTGTTAGTAGGGGTATAGATTTTGGAGGATGGCGATGCGCGTTCGGATTTATAGGCCTGCGAAATCGGCGACACAGTCGGGGCGGGCCAAGACGGAATCTTGGGTCATCGAGCCTGTGCAGGAGACGGCGCGGGAGCCTGAGCCGCTGATGGGGTGGCTGGCGTCGGGGGATACGTTCAGCGGGTTGCAGGGCGTTATGAGGTTCGCAAGCCGCGACGAGGCGGTTGGTTTTGCGCAAAAGCAGGGATGGTCGTATACGGTATCCGAGCCGTCCGAGCGCAGGGTTAAGCCTCGGAGCAACCTTGAGAATTTCAGGATCGTGCGGCCTCAGGACGAGGAGCGGGCGGGCGGTTAACGATTGTTCTCGGCTGATGCCTGCCGTTAGATTTCATTAAGTCCTTTCGGCTATCATCTGCTATATTCCGCTTTCCTTTCAAGGCGATGTGCCCTTAGCTCAGTTGGATAGAGCAGCTGCCTTCTAAGCAGCAGGTCAGTGGTTCGAATCCACTAGGGCACGCCAGTTCTAGTAGTCGTTGTGTTCTCGATTGATCTGGCGGAGATTGCGGAGTCTTTCTCTAGCTTCCTTGCGTTCTGGGCTTCCTGAGGGAGCTATAGATGCAGCAAAACGCAGATAGGAACGCACATCTTCATCAGTTCCTGACCGTTCGCTGACTTCTGCAGCATACTCCATTGCTGTATTGGCAAACTGGCAACCAAGATCTTTTTTAATTTCATTCTGTCTTTTATGACGTTTGTGATGATGAAACATTAAATAGATCCCTTTGTTTATTAAGGCTAATGTTCGTGTATTATGTACCTATGGACCTTGGTTAAGATAGCTTTTTATTATTTTCATCACTTTCTGTGGGGCTTGTTACATGAATCTGGGCAGTAGTGAGCTTTTATGACTTTTTGCGCAGGTTTTCCTCCTGTTTCGCAGGGTCATGCGCGGGTGTTGGTTCTTGGCACGTTGCCGGGAGTGGCGTCGCTCAAGAAGCGGCAATATTACGGGAATGGGCATAACGCATTTTGGAAGATCATGGGTGAATTGACTGGCGCGGTTCCGGGGTTGCCTTATGAGGAACGGCTTGAGCGCATGGCGTCGCGCGGGGTTGCCTTATGGGATGTGTGCAAGAGCGCTCAACGCGAGGGGAGTTTGGATAGCGCGATTGAGTCTGAGCAGCCTAATGACTTCGGCGCGCTTTTTGAGGCGCATGAGCATATCGCGCTGATTGCCTTTAACGGGCAGCCTGCGGAGAGGCTGTTTCGCAGGCTGGTCAGGCCGCAGCTTGAGGAACGCATTCGCGTTTTGCCTTGCGTGGTTCTTCCTTCGACCAGTCCGGCCTATGCCAGCATGCGTTATGCGGAGAAGCTGGCGCGGTGGCGAGAAGAACTGGGCGGTTATCTTGGAGCATGACGAATTGGGCATAGTCTGATAGTCCTTCAGCTATGGAATGGACTGATGAAGCAATTGTGTTATCGGCGCGCGCGCATGGGGAGCATGGCGCGATTGTGAATTTGCTGACGCCTCAGCATGGGCGGTATGCGGGAATGATGGCGGGCGGGCAGGGCGCGCGGGCGAGGCCTGTTCTGCAACAAGGCAATCGCGTCAAGGCGGTGTGGCGGGCACGGTTGGCCGAGCATCTTGGGTCGTTGGCGCTAGATTTGAGCCAGAGTTTGGCGGCGGCGTGGCTGGATGAGCCGGAAGTTTTGGCGATTATCGCGAGCGCTTGCGCGGTGACCGAGGCAAGCTTGCCTGAGCGTCAGCCGATGCCGGGCGTTTATGGCGGGCTATGCGCGTTGTTTTCATTGCAAGATAAGGAGCTGTGGGCGCCCGTCTATGTGAAGTGGGAGATAGGTTTGCTGCAAGCGCTTGGGTTCGGACTTGATCTGAGCCGATGCGCCGCGACGGGTGAGACTGATGATCTGATTTATGTCAGCCCGCGTACGGGGCGGGCGGTTTCGCGCGATGCGGGAGAACCTTATAAGGACAAGTTACTGCCTCTGCCCGCGTTTCTTCTGGGCGGCGGGGTTGGGGGTAGGGAAGACATTCGGCAGGGGCTTGATTTGACCGGGTTTTTCTTGTCGCGGCATGTATTCTCGCATCCGCACAGCCGCCTTTTGATTGCTGTTTCCGGCGATTTGCCTCAAGCGCGACATCGCATGGCGGCGTTTTACGCTTCGGAGACGGCGCAAGATGAGCCTTCTTATCGGCGCGGCGATTTACAGGTGTGACGACTCCAGCCTTGCGCCTTGGGGCTAGGAAAAGTAGTGTTGTCGATCTATCAGGTGCTTTATCACGTCGATTTCGGAAAGGCGAAGCGTTTCATGATTCAGTCCATGCGTCAAATGGCCCATTCTTGGTTGTTTAAGGGCCTCATGGTTGTGCTTGTCGTCAGTTTCGGCATTTGGGGCATTGGGGACATGTTCAGGGGCAATCCTCAGACTCGCGTGGTCGCGCGCGTCGGCAAGGTCGATATCACGGCGCAGCAGTTATGGAGGGTTTTCGATCAAATGGTTGGGCAAGCCCGGCAGGCATTTGGACCTGAGTTCTCTCCTGCGCAAGCCAAGCAGTTCGGTTTGGTCAATGCGGCGCTTGATCGCCTTATCGAAGGTTCTGTGATCGATCAGGAGGTCGTGAGGCTTGGCATTGACGTGGATGACCAGACAGTTCTGGCTTCCTTGAAAACTAAACCTCAGTTTCAGAACAAGGCGGGCGTGTTCGATCCGGCTATTGTGCGGCAGGTTCTGAGCCAGTCCGGCATGAGCGAAAAGGGTTTTCTTAATCTTGAGCGCGAAGGAATCGGGCGCAGAATGTTGGGCGAAGTGTTTCTGAATAACGCTGTCGTGCCTAAGATGGCGTTTGATCTTGTTTATCGCGCGCGCGCGCAGAAACGGGCTTTTGAGGTCGTCAGTCTGGAGCATTCGGGATTCGACGCCGGCAAGGTTCCCGACGAGAAGGCCTTGCGCGATTTTCATCAGGCGCATGAGAAGCTATTCAGTTCTCCGGAGTATCGCGCGGTGACGATCGCTAGCTTGTCGCTTGCCGATGTGGCCAAGGACGTCACGGTTACGGACGAACAGCTTCAAGAGGAATATGAACTGCATGGCGAGCGGTTGGCTCGTCCTGAACGTCGCGACATCCTGCAAGTCGTCCTTCAGGACGAAGCCAAGGCGAAGAAGCTTTCGGTGGATGCAGCGAAGAGCGGAGATTTTTCGGGCGCAGCCAAGTCTATCGGCGTTCAAGCAATTCCGCTTAAGCAGGTCGAGATCAAGACAATCTTACCGGAGCTGTCGGGGCCGGTGTTTGTTTTGGCCAAGGGCGGCGTGTCCCAGCCTGTGAAAAGCAGCCTTGGATGGCATGTGATGCAGGTTGTTTCCATCACGCCCGCAGGCATGCCGGCGTTCGCGGAAATCAAGAACGATTTGCGCGAAACAATGAAACGCGATCAGGCTATTGAGTCCGCAACGCGCATCGTTAACAAATTGGATGACGAGTTAGCGGCTGGCCACTCGTTGGAGGACATCGCCGATACGCTGCGTTTGCGGTTAGTTAAAATCCCTGCGCTGGATGCGACGGGCTTGACGCTGGAAGGTAAAGCGCCTGTGGAATTGCCCCATAAAGAAGATGTCTTGCGGACGGCTTTTGGCCAAAATGCGGGAGAGACGGGCTCGGTCATTGATGACAGGAATGGAGGCGCCTTCGTTGTGCGGACCGATGAGATTTTGCCAAGCGGCTTGAAACCGTTTGAGAAAGTTCGCAATGAGGTCGTGGCGGCGTGGACCAAGCTGGAGCTGGAACGGCTTGCTGCGGAGGATGCCGAGAAAATTGCGGGGCTGTTGAGGGAAGGTAAACAGATCCCATCGCTTGCGGCGCGCAAGGGGCTGACGGTTCGCATTACAGCGCCTTTGTCTTTACTGGAAGAAAGTCGTGATCCGGCACTTTCGGAGCAGGAACTTAAACAGGCGTTTTCGCTTAAACAGGGCGATGCGAAGGTTATTCCTCTGAAAGATCGGCATCTTGTCGTGAGGCTTAACCGCGTCGTGGATGTACAGAACGGCGATACCGGGGCCGAGATAGCGAGGAACAAGGTCGCAAGTTCTTTGCGCGAGGATGTGCCAAAGGAGATTACCGAGGAATACCTGAAGCATTTGCGGACAGCCGTTTTCCCTGTGCGAGTTAATCGCGACGCGCTTGAGGCAGTTGAGCAAAGGGGAGAATAGTTTGGCGCGAGGGGTTGGAGTTTGATCGTATGACGATATATCCCGCTTATGACGTTTTCGAGCGCAACTGGAAGGATGGGCGGCATCAGACGGTCTGGACTCGTCTTGTGAGCGATCTTGAGACGCCAGTTTCGGCGCTGATGAAGCTTGGTTATGGGAAGCCCTATAGTTTCCTTCTGGAGTCGATCGAGGGCGGTTCGGTGCGCGGGCGCTATTCCATCATTGGACGCGAGCCGGATTTGATTTGGCGTTGCGCGCGCGGCGGTATCGTGAGCGTGAATCGCAAAGCCTTGCAGGAAGATGGAGGGACGTGGGAAGCAAGTTCGCGCAAGCCGCTTGACGATCTGCGGGCTTTGCTGGAGGAATGCAGCATTGAGGGCGAGGATCAGCCTCAGCCGATTGCGGCGGGTTTGTTTGGCTATCTTGGTTACGACATGATCCGTTATCTGGAGAAGATTCCAGACGATCATCCTGTCGGGGTCGATGTTCCAGAGTCAGTCCTGATTAGGCCTACGCTGCTCGCGATTTTCGACCAGATCGACAATATGTTCACGTTGGCGACTCCTGTCTGGCATAATCCTCTGCTTTCGGCTGAGGAGGCTTATGCCAAAGCCAAGGCAAGGCTTGAAGCCGGGCTGCGCGATTTAGAACGTCCATTGGCTTCCGAGCATTTCCAGTCCGGGATTAAGGAGACGGAAAAATTTTCGTCGGTAAGCGCGCCTGTCGGCGCCAATATGACTGAGGCCGATTTTCTCAAGATGGTCGAGCGGTCGAAAGAGTATATCAAGGCTGGCGATATTTTTCAGGTCGTGCTTTCGCAACGCTTTTCGATGCCGTTCGCGTCGCCCGCGTTTGATCTTTATCGCGCCGCGCGGCGGCTTGAGCCTTCTCCGTTCCTGTTCTTTTTTGATTTCAAAGATTTCTCGGTTGTCGGGTCAAGCCCGGAAATCCTTGTGCGTTTGCGCGATGGCAAGGTCACGGTGCGCCCGATTGCGGGCACGAGGCCGCGCGGGCAAGGCAACAGGACAGATTCAGAGCTTGAAGCCGAGTTGCTTGCCGATCCCAAGGAACTGGCCGAGCATCTGATGCTGGTTGATTTAGGGCGCAATGATGTTGGGCGTGTCGCGAAGACTGGCAGCGTCAAGGTCACGCAACTTAACATTATCGAACGCTATAAGCATGTCATGCATATCGTCTCGAATGTTGAGGGGGCGCTTGATCCCGCGTATACGCCGCTGGAAGCGCTTATGGCGGGGTTTCCTGCCGGGACGGTCAGTGGAGCGCCCAAAGTTCGCGCCATGGAGATCATCGCGGAATTGGAGCCGGATCGTCGCGGCGTTTATGCCGGATGCGTCGGCTATTTCGCTTCTAATGGCGACATGGATACCTGCATCGCGATTCGTACTTCGGTGATCAAAGATGGCGTCTTGCATGTTCAGGCGGGGGCTGGCATCGTCTATGACAGCGATGCGCCTTCGGAGTTTCGCGAGTGTCAGGCCAAGGCGCGAGGTCAGTTAAGAGCGGCGGAAGAAGCCTTGCGCGTTTGTCGGCGCGTAAAGTAGTTTTGTGGTTTCATACTTCCTGTCGGGTTTTCTTATAGTCATCCTTTTCGAGTCGTGAGGGTTCCATGATGAAGCGTCGTCGCGTGGTGGTCGGCAACTGGAAAATGTATGGCCGTCTGACATCCGGGCTTGTGTTGGCGCGGGACATTGCGGAGAAGGCTGAGTCTGCTAAGCCACTAAGTTATGATATCGTTTTGTGCCCTCCGGCGACATTGCTGTGGCCTATCAGCGAAGCAATTATGGGATCTCCCATCCATCTGGGGGCGCAGGATTGCCATACGGCGACGCATGGCGCGTATACGGGAAACCTCAGCGCCGCGATGTTTACGGATCTTGGTTGCAGGTATGTTTTGGTTGGGCATTCGGAGCGGCGCACGCAGCATGGCGAGACGGATGAGCTTGTCTCGCGCAAGGTGCAGGCGGCGCAGCTTGCGGGGCTTACGGCGATCGTTTGCGTCGGGGAGACGGCTGAGGAGCTTTCTTCGGGGTCGACGGCGCAGGTGATTGAGCGGCAGATCAAGGGATCAATTCCCGCCGAGCACAAGACGGGGGCGTTGATTGTCGCCTATGAACCGGTTTGGGCCATCGGCAGCGGTCAACAGCCTTCAACATATGATATCGCGGTCGTTCATAGGGTGATACGCAAGTGTCTTGGCGCAGCGGGCGAGGCCGTGCCTGTGCTTTATGGAGGTTCTGTGACGCCTGCGAACGCTTCGGCGATTTTGGCGGAGCCGGAAGTCGATGGTGTGCTGGTCGGTAGCGCGAGCCTGACTGCGGATGCTTTTTGGGCGATTGCGCAAGCGTGCCGTTAGCGATTTGAGAAGGCACTTACAGTCTGTAGAAAAACGTTTTTGGAGGCGCTCATGCTGAAAGATAAAGAAAATGGGATGCCCGCCGGAGCCTGTCCTCGCGAAGGCGGGGATGGGCATGTCGCTTGTTTTTATTGAGAAATTTTTTTCAACAAGCGCTGTCACACCCGTCCCCGCCTTCGCGAGGACAGGCTCCGGCGGGTGTCCCATGTGGTTTACGTGCCTGCCATATGAGTTTTTCAGCAGACTGCTAAGTTATAACTGGCGGTTGCGTTTGAGTTTTCTTGAAGACGATCCAACGCGAGCGGTCTGTTTGGAACAGCAGGAGGCCTGCGTAGCCGAAGGCGCTCAGCGTTTGTTCGTAGAGCGGCTTGAGTTCGGCGAGCATGGATTCCGGCAATGGTTTTTCGCTGCGCAGGATTAGATCCATTTTTTTGTTTCCGACGAGGCCGTCGAGCTGGATCGCGCCTAGTTTACTTAAATTCATGTCGATGAGAAATCGCGTGTTATGCGTTTCCAAATTGTGGGGATCGTTCTGGTCGGCGCTGTTTTCGTGGCCGTCTTTGCGGACATACAGTACGGGATAGCCTGATATGCTGCTTGTCATGTTTTGTTCCGACAGGGGGAGCGTGTAGGGGCGCCATAAGTCTCCGTTGGCGGATTCTTCTTCGTGCGAGGTTTTTCGCAGCGTTTCCTTGAGCTTGTCGATCAGACGCGTTTGCGCGGCGTGTAGGATGAGGTTGTGGGGCGCGGTTTCTCCTTGCCAGCTCTGCCAGTCTTTTCCTTTCAGAGCGCTGAGGAGGAAGAGGAGGCTTGCGCCTAGTTGATGGTCCGTCGCGAGCTGGGGGCGAAGGAAGGCTAATTCCGGCTTGTTTGCTGGCGCGTATTCGGCCAGCGCATTCAGCAATCCGGGCAAAGAATCCGGATTTGGTTGCACTGCATCGCTTGAGGAGTCTATCGGTTCCGGGAGTGGTTGCTGCGCCAATACGATCGACCATTGCGAGCCGATAGAAGCTTTGGCGAGCGGCGAGGCGTTCGCGGCGACGAAGAAACTTGTGCTGGAAGATTTTAGAACGGCTTGCCCGTCGGGGCCTTTGGCTTCCACGGTCGCGATATCTTGCCATACGTTCGATGAAACGGGCGTTGGTTGAGTCAGCAGTTCCGTTGTTTTGGCGGTTGCGCTGGGCGCGACGGAGGGGGGCGCGTTCGCTGGCGCAACGCGCAGAAAAACTTCCTGCCCTGTCGTTAGACTGGGGGTAAGCGGTGTCGGCGGTTGTAGAGACTGGGGGGGTGGCGTTGGTGGGGGTATGGGGCCGGCGGTTTGCTGGTGGGGCCATGTCGTTGGCGCGGTTTGCTGCGCCGCGTTCTGGACTTCTTGAAGGGCGTTGAGGGCGTTGCGCACAGCGTTGTCATAGGTTTGATAGGCTGTGGCGGCGTTATGAGCTGGGTTTGCCGACGGAGGTTGCGCTAGGAGCGGTTGCGCATTCGTCGAAGCGGCTGGCCATGGGGACTCTGTGGCGGCTGGCAGGACAATGGCGCGAAGCGTGGTCGCGATAGCGGGTTGCGACGATATCGGATTTGTTTCTAGAGTTTGCTTGAGGAGTAGGTGGAGAGGCATATTTTCACGCGGCTGGGAGCTTGGCGTGGATATGGGCGCTTGCGCTTGTCGTTCGGGGAGCAGGAGTTGCGCGAATTTTGCCTGCGGCGTTCCTGGCGCGATCATCAGCGTGACGGCAGCGCGGCGCTGATAGAGGTTGGTCAGGAGATCGAGAATTTGCCGTTGTTCGCGCTGGCCGAGAAGTTCCGTTAGCGCAAGTTCCAGCGTTCCCAGCGCGGTTGCAAGGGTTATGCGGGAGGCATTGGGCGCAGAGGCGAGCAATCCGGTCGCTTCTATCACGCGCGTGGCGGCTGAAATCTTGTTCGGGGCTTGTAGAAGCGTCACGTCAATGCTGGCGACGGATTGTCCGGCAGACGCGCGGGGCGAGGCTGTTCCTGTCAACGCCGTTGTTGCCGTAGGAATATCGACCATGCGGCCGAGCCTACGCCGGGTTACAGGTCTTTGGCTAGTGGCTGGGATGATTTAAAAAGTAGGGTTCTGGCTTGGTCTTTTCTGCCGTGGCTTCGTCAAAAGGCTTGCCCGTAGCACGCGCTACGCGCTGCGCCTCTTTCCCTTGCCACGTCAAAAAATCCCTGCGCCATAACCCTACTTTTTAAATCATCCCGGCCACTAGCGCTTCGACATCTTGCGCCGCGTCGCAGGCGGGGGAGCGGGTCAGAATAGGCGTTTGGGCGCGGATGGCGTCCGGGACTTTGGCGTCGCGGCGGACGATTCCGGCGAGCGGCGGCTGATAGCGCAAGAAGTGCTCGCAGGTTCTGCGGATTGTTTCGTAGGTGCGTTGGCCATCTTGTCGAGATGATGCCATGTTGACCACGATGCGCAAGTCGGCCAAGGGATTGGAGGCTCGTGTTAGCTTGATGAAGGCGTAGGCGTCCATGAGCGAGGTTGGTTCGTCGGTGAGCACGACGCAGGTGCGGGCTGCGGGGCCTGCAAGTTGGCGTACTGGGCGATCAATGCCAGCGCCAAGGTCAACGAAGACGAGGTCGTAATTTTTTGCTGTTTCGATCAGTTCCGAGCGCACTGCGGTTAGCCGCGTTTCGGTCATGTTCGCGAGCGCGCCGGAGCCTGAGCGTCCGGCGACAATATCGAAGCCGCCATCTTGGAACTTATGGATGACGTTTGGCAAGCTGCTCGATCCGTCCACGACGTTGCCGAGGTCGAGTTCCGGCATCAATCCGAGCTGGATATCGACGTTGGCGAGGCCTAAATCGCCGTCGAAAAGGAGGACGCGCTTGCCACTTTTTGCGAGGGCGTGGCAGAGCGTGATCGAAAGCCAAGTCTTACCGACGCCGCCTTTACCGCTCGCGATGGCGACCATGTTCGGGCACTGCAGGGCCTGAACGGGCGTGTGCGATGCGTAGGCTCGCAAAGTTGGGGCGATGTTCAAGGGGATTGGATCTGGCATGGTGGGGACTCTGCTTTAGCGGGACATGAAGGTGGCGGCTTTGCGTAGAGGTTCGTTGGCGGAGGGTTGGAATTCTGTGGATTCTATGTGGCTTGACAAGATCATGCGCGCGAGGACGACCGGGTTTACGGGTTGCGGAGGTTCGGTGACTTTGTTTGAAGCGCTGTAGCCTGCGAGCGGGAGCTGGGATTCCGAGGCAATGCGCAGAAGACTGCCGATTCGTCGCGCGAGATCGAGCCGTGTCAACAGCAGTCCTCGTACGCCAATGGCACGATATTCTTCCGCCATATCGAGAGCATCGCAGGGTTCCAATCCGGCGGGAAGAGTCAGAAGCGCTTCTCCGTTCGCGGCGGCGATCAGATCTCTGGTTTGTTCGCGTTCACGCGGGTCGAAGATGTTGCGTCCGGGGGTGTCGATATAGATCGTTTCGTTGCGGCGCATGGCGATGGCATCAAAGAGGGTGTGCGAATCTTCGACTTCGATCAGGCTTAATTTCAGCAGGCGCGTAAAGGCGGCCAGTTGTTCGATTCCTCCCGCGCGTTCGACATCGGCGGTCATGACGCAGACTTTGCGGTTGCTCATGGCGGCTTGCGTCGCGAGCTTCGCGATGGCGAGCGTTTTGCCAGCTCCGGGAGGGCCGACGAGAATTAGGGGGCGCGAAGGCTGGCTTTGTCGCTGTGTGTTCAGCGCCATCGGGGCATAGCTGAAATGAGCGTCGCAGGCCGCGCCGAGGGTAACCAGCGGATCTTCGCTCGCGAATTGGGTCGATGATACCATGAGGCTTTCGGCCAGATGGGGGGGGACATTATGCCGTGTGAGCGCTTCGGCGATGCGCTCCAGCGTTTGAGAGCCTTCGGATGTGAGACTGGAGCTAGACTGAGGCGCAGCGCTGGGATTATGGCGATTGGCGGGCGGCGGCATTTTGCCGACCGACATCATTTGCAGCTCATCGATTGCGGCGGTGACGCGCACGCCTCCGTTTTCATCGTCGCGCGTCGCCACGATAATCGCGTCTTCGCCCAGAGCCTCGCGCACGAGTCTCATGGCTTCTGAATGCGTTGCGCCGTGGAACGATTTAAGTCGCATGGATGGTGGTAACGATGAGGGTAGAGTCAGGTGGCTGAGTGTCTATATGTTGGGAATCTTTTTGCCGTAGGCGCGACGCGATTCCCTCCCCGCAAGGGGGAGGGAATTAGGTCAGGCTTTCTTTGGAAGTATCTCCAACTGTTCAAGTGTGATGAGTATACCTTATGTCCATTCCTGTTCGCTATGCAAATCGCGCGGCTTACTTCGCCTGCATCATCGCGACGGCTGTGTCGCTCATGCGGTTCGAGAAACCCCATTCGTTGTCGTACCACGTCATGATTCGGACGAAGTTGCCTTCGATGACTTTGGTTTCTTTTAGCGCGAAGATCGACGAATGCGGATCGTGGTTGAAGTCGCTGGAGACGAGCGGCAAGTCGTAGCAATCGAGAATGCCTTTCAGTTCTCCGGCGCTTGCGGCGCGGATGGCGCTGTTGATCTCGTCCACGGTGGTGGGGCGCTTGGCGACGAATTTGAAGTCCACGACCGAGACATTGGGGGTCGGCACGCGGATGGAGGTTCCGTCGAGCTTGCCTTTGAGCGAGGGGAGCACTTTGCCGATGGCTTTGGCGGCTCCGGTCGAGGTCGGGATCATGCTCAGCGCGGCGGCGCGGGCGCGGTGAAGATCGCTGTGCGCCGTGTCGACCATGCGTTGGTCGCCGGTGTAGGAATGGATCGTGGTCATGAAGCCATGCGAGATTCCGATGGCGCGATCGAGCACGAACACGACAGGGGCGAGGCAGTTTGTCGTGCAGGAGGCGTTCGAGACGATTTGGTGGCTGGCTTTTAGGTCCTTATGATTGACGCCATAGACCACGGTGATGTCTTCGTCGGTCGCGGGGGCGGAAATCAGGACTTTCTTCGCTCCGGCTTGCAGGTGCTTGGCGGCGTCGTCGCGCTTGGTGAAGCGGCCTGAGCATTCAAAAGCCACATCGACGTTCAGTTCTCCCCAGCCGAGCTTGGTCGGGTCGGCGATTTGCAGTCCTTTGACGCGCTTGCCGTTGACGATCAGGTCGTCGCCTTCCGCTTTGACTTCGCCGTTAAAGCGTCCATGGACAGAGTCGAAAGCCAGCAAATGCGCGTTGGTCGCGGCTGGCGCGAGGTCGTTGATGGCGACGACTTCGATATCCGAGCGGTTCGATTCTTGTATGGCGCGGAATACGAGGCGGCCAATGCGGCCAAAACCGTTAATGGCGACGCGAATGGGCATGGTGAAGTCCTTTGTGTTGAAGTTGGGCAGTTACAAATTCCCCTCCAAAGGAGGGGAATTAACCGCCTCGCGAGGCGGAAAACCTGTCGCCTTTTATAATTCTCTTGTTAACTTTGCAATAACCATAAGTTATGCCGAGGAGGCGATGGCGGTAAATCAAGGGGTTATGCGGCTGTTTGGATAGCTTTCCGAATGTAGAAATCATTATTAAATTTGGAAATATCAAGGATTTAAGCTAAGATTAAGCAAAGCTGGATAGGATGTAGAGAAGTTGTTTCGGAGGGATTTTATATGGCCACCAATAACGATAAGCGCGACCAAGACAAAGAAAAAGAACAGGCTTTGCAAGCTCGTCAGGCGCAGATTAACTCGGAGAACGAGAGAGTTGCGCGCGAGAGCGAAGCGAGCAGACAGGCGGCAGCGGCGGCAGCCGCGCCCATGATGACGATGGCGATGATGCAGGTGTTGGATGTGCCTGAACTGCCGCGTGGCTATGATGAGACGGGCGGGCCGACAAAAGCAAAGAAATTTATCGATCCAAAATCTGGCGAAATTAGACCGAGCGTTGAAGTCCAACATGAATCCGGAAAGGGCGGGGCTAAGTGGGAAGGGAAATCGTTTGGCCCGTTGAGCGAGAATAGAAAGCAGCGCATTTTTCAATTGATGAATATTGCAAAAGAAACTTATCCGAATAGTCCTGTCATGCAAAGAATTAGCATTGCTCAAGCCATTAATGAGAGTGGGTGGGATGTCAATAGTGGGTTGGCTAGACAAAATAATCTGTTTGGAATTAAGGGCAAGGGAACTGCTGGATCGGTTAATATGGGGACTTTTGAGGAAGTTCACGGCAAGAATGTACATATCAAAGCTGGATTCGCTGCGAATGAAACAGTTGAAGATTCATT
Organism: Bdellovibrionales bacterium; assembly: GCA_040275305.1. Lineage (GTDB taxonomy): Bacteria > Pseudomonadota > Alphaproteobacteria > UBA9219 > UBA9219 > JBEOJY01. The sequence goes on from JBEOJY010000053.1 coordinate 30,653, forward strand.
CGCTCAGCACCGTCATTTGATGAGGCGGGACAGGTATGCTCGTGTTAGGACTGCCGGGGATTTCAATTCTGCAGCGCATGGACTTGTTAGTGCCGGATATGCAACTGACTCTTCCTATGCGGAAAAATTGATGAAGATAGATCAGAAGTTAGGTCCATATTGGGCGCAAATGGATAATGGCATGAGCAACGTTGCTCAGCAGCAGGACATACCAAAGCCTGCAGGGCGCGAGTTACCAAACGCACCGCAACACACTAACCTTGCTTCGCTGAAAAACCTTCCTGTCGCAAATGATGGCGTTCACCTTGATCATCTGGATCCGCGATTTGCTGAAAGATTGGGTTTGGTTATGGATGATCTTAAGCAACAGGGCTATGACGCTGTGATTGGAAGCGGTGAGCGAACAGTTGCCGAGCAGGCAGATAAAGTTCGGCAGGGCTATTCGCATACAATGAAAAGTAATCACCTACATCGAGATGGTAATGATGTTACGGCGGTTGATATCACTCAGCGAGGGAAACCTTGGGGAGGGTCAGAAGCGTTTCAGCAAGCTTTAGGTAAAGCGGCAAAGTCGCATGGGCTTGAATGGGGTGGCGATTGGGACGCAACTTTCGCAGGTCCCGGTGGCAAAAAAGTTAAGGATGTCGCCCATGTTCAGTTGCCGAAATCTAACCAATTGGCGACTGAACAGCAAAGACTTCAGAAGGATGTGGCTTCCAAGCAGCAAGTAGTGGAGAACAAGCAAGTAAAGCCTCCAATTTCTGCGCCATCCGTTTAGGAGTCGAGGCTCTTGGGTATAAGTGCGATCCAGTTTAGCAGACAGTGACTAGTGTACCCTAGCCTTTCCTCATTCCCTTTGCCGCTTCCATCACCGCTTCGACCGTGATGCCGAAATGCGCGTAGAGCGTTTCGGCGGGGGCGGAGGCGCCGAAGCTGTTCATGCCGATGAAGCTGTCTTTGGGGCCTTTCAGATAGATATCCCAGCCGTGGCGGACTCCGGCCTCGATGGCGATGCGCGGCGCTGTGCCTAGCACTGAGTTGCGGTAGGCTTCGTCCTGTTCTTCGAAGAGTTCCCAACATGGCATGGAGACCACGGCGGCGGCGATGCCTTCTTTCGCGAGATTTTCTTGCGCCTCCAGCGCCAGACTTACTTCCGAGCCGGTCGCGAGCAGAGTTACGTCACGGGCGGGATTGTCCTTGAGCGCTTCGGCGAGCACGTAGGCTCCGCAAGCCGAGAGGTTTTCGGGACAGGCTTTGCCGTCGCGGCTGCGGACGGTCGGGAGGTTTTGGCGCGAGAGCGCCAGCAGGCTGGGGCGGTCTTTGGTCGTGAGGGCGAGTTCCCAGCATTCGGCGGTTTCGACGCCGTCGCAGGGGCGCATGACCAGCAGGTTCGGGATGGCGCGGAGCGCGGCGAGATGCTCGACCGGCTGATGCGTGGGGCCGTCTTCGCCGAGGCCGATGCTGTCATGCGTCATGACGAAGATGACGCGCTGGCGCATGAGCGCGGCGAGGCGGATCGACGGGCGGCAATAGTCAGCGAATTGCAGGAATGTGCCGCCGTAGGGGATGAGGCCGCCATGCAGCGCCATGCCGTTCATCGCGGCGGCCATGGCGTGCTCGCGCACGCCGAAATGGATATAGCGTCCGCTATAGTCGGGAGGCTTGAGCGCGGCCGCGAAGGCCTTGGTTTGCGTATTGTTCGAGGGGGTGAGGTCGGCGGAGCCGCCGATCAATTCCGGTAGGACTGGCAGTAGCGCGTCCAGCACAGTGCCTGACGATTGGCGAGTCGCGTGTTTTGGTTTTTCGGCGGCAATCTTTTGTTTCAGCGATTGCAGCGCTTCGATGGTTTTTGCGGGGATGTCGCCTTGGACCGCGCTGTCGAAGGCTTCGCGTAGGGGGTGCGCGCGGCGGCGTTGTTCCCAGTCGTGACAATCCTTGGCGTGGCGTTGTCCGGCTTGTTTCCATGCGTCGGCCACATGCGGGGGGATTTCAAAGGGCGGGTATGGCCAGCCTAGCTTTTGCCGTGTGGCGGCGATTTCGTCCTTACCTAGCGGGGAGCCGTGGCAGCCGCTGGTGTTCTGTTTGTTTGGCGCGCCGAAGCCGATGATCGTTTTACAAGCGATGAGCGAGGGCTTGTCGTGGGCGCGTAGCGCTTCTTGCGTCGCGTTGGCGATGGCAAAGGGATCGTGGCCGTCGATGGCTTGCACGTGCCAGCCATAGGCGCGGAATCTGGCCTGAACGTCTTCCGTGAAGGCGATGCTGGTGGGGCCGTCGATGGTGATGCCGTTGTCGTCATAGAATACGATCAGGCGGCCAAGCTTCAGGTGTCCGGCGAGCGAGGCGGCCTCGTGGCTGATGCCTTCCATTAGGTCGCCATCGGAGGCGATGACGAACGTGTTGTGATCGACCAGTTCGTCGGAGAATCTTGCGTTGAGGATGCGTTCGGCCAGCGCGAAGCCTACGGCGTTCGCGATGCCTTGTCCGAGCGGACCGGTGGTGGTTTCAATGCCAAGCGCGGGATCGCGTTCGGGGTGGCCGGGCGTGAGGCTTTCAAGTTGGCGGAATCTCTTGAGTTCTTCGATGGGCATACCGCGATAGCCGCTTAGGTGCAGCAGGGCGTAGAGCAGCATCGAGCCGTGGCCAGCGGATAGGATAAAGCGGTCGCGATCGGGCCATGCGGGATAGTCGGGCGAGAATTTCAGGAATTTCGTCCAGAGGACAGTGGCGACGTCGGCCATCCCCATCGGCATGCCGGGGTGACCTGATTTCGCTTGCTCCACGGCGTCAAGCGCTAGAAAACGCAGGGCGTTGGCCATTTCCTGCAGCAGATTGGGCTGTGAAGCTTCAGAGGGGGCTTGCTTTGCCTGAGGGGAGGATGGGGACATAGTTTTTCCTAAATCAACGTTTTCGTGTTGTATACCCAGCGCGTTTCAAGAGTTGGCGAGTTATTTCCAAAAGACAGGCGCAACTCCCGCTCCCCCGCGAGGGGGAGCGGGTGGGGGTGAGGGGGCGAGCCTATAGCTTGAATCCAGACTCCACCCTCACCCCAAACCCCTCTCCCTCCTGTGGAGGGCGAGGGGCTTTGCGCCGCGCTCGCTGAATGTTATCCCAACTCTTCACGCGCGACGGGATATCCGTTTATTGCGTGTTGTTCAAGACCGTTCCTACTATTGTGGCGTCTCCTAGCACGTCGAGGCTGCGTTTCAGCGCCTCCTTTTGCGTGAATCCGTTGTGCGTCACCAACAAGATTCCGTCGATGTTGGGGGCGAAGGCGATCACATCGTCTTGCCGGAGGACGGGCGGCATATCATAAATGACCAGACGGTCCGGGTAGCGGTTTTTTAGCTCTTGGGCGAGCGCTGTCATTTTTGGCGATCCCAGCAGTTCAGAAGAATGCTCGACGCGCGTTCCGCCCGGGAGGGTATTGAGCCGATGGAATGGCGGGCGAATTAGACATTCCTTAATAGGGACATCGTTGATCAGATAGTCGCTTAGTCCCGCGCGGGGTGTGAGGCCGAGATATTCGTGCAGGTTGGGCTTGCGCAGATCGAGATCCACGAGGAGGACGGTTTGTTTTAAATCCATCGCTATGCTTATGGCCAGATTGACCGCGATGGTGGTTTTGCCGTCGCCATAATCCGGGCTTGTGATGGCCAGCGTTCTTAGTCCTGCTTTGTGCATGTTTTGCAAAATTTGCGTACGCAGAATGCGGAAAGCATCGGCCTCCTCGCTTCTGGGGCGATGCGCCAGAATGCGGTGGTTCTCAAAATGCTTTTCGTCGAGCGTCGCCAGCTCAGATGGCGTTAGCGGCAACGAATTTTGGCCGCTTTGACCCGCTACGGATTTTCCTAGACCCATGCGATATCCGCTCGCGTCGAGTTGTTGCTGTGGCAACATGTCTTGTTCGGTTGGCGCGCTCATTTTTTTCTCTATGGTTTGGGTTTTTCTGTAACCGTTTTACCGTCTTGCGATATTTCTGGCTTACATTCCTAATTTTCTTGCGATGATGCTTGTCAGCACGTCTATGGGCATGACCCACATCACGAACATCAGGGCTAGCGCTGCGCCCGAGACGATGCCAACGCCAATCAGCACTTTTTTCTGGCGTTTTGAGGCAATACGTTCGCAATCGGTTTGCATGCGTGGAATTGTGACGAGGGGCGCGACGCCAACCAAGGCATTGACCTGACGATTGCCAAGCACAATTTGGCTGGCGTGATGGATGCCTGTAACGCAGATCAGTCCTCCCAGCATCGACATGAATAGTCCTGCGATAAGCAGGATCAGGCGCGCGGGGCGAGTTTGCCTTGGCAATTCCGGCGGGTTGATGACCGTTAACCTTGCGCCCTTGCGGTCGCGCTGCATCGAGAGTTGCATGTCAGCGGAGGCTTTCTTTGCCTGAAGTTCCCGATAGCGGAGTTGCGCGTTCTCATAGTCGCGCGTAAGCGTCGCGATTTCTTTTTGCGCTTCCGGGTTGGCGAGAACAGCGGTTTTGTATGACGCGAGCTGTTCCTGTATGCCCACGCGCTGAGTTTTAAGCGCTTTTTCCTGTTCCTCCGAAGCCTTTATTTGCGCGACAATCTGCATATAGACAGGATTGTCCGCGTCTTTCATGATCGACTGCGCGCTGTGCGTGGCGGGGCCTGCCAGCTTTGTCGCTTGATCTTCCAGTTTATGCAATTGGTTTTGCAACGATACCACATCCGGGTGATTGGAGCCGTAGGTTTTCTTCGCGGCCTCAAGATTTGTCCGCACATCCTGTATCTGAGCTTTTAGATTGTTGCCGATTTTGTCGGCTTTCAAGCCAGTTTGTTCTTGCAGGGAGGCAATTTGGTTGCGCAGCTTCACAACATCCGGATGATTCGGCGCATATTGGGCCGTAAGCGTCGCATACTGGGATTGCAGCGCTTTGAGCTGCGTACCGGGACTGGTTAGAACCTGACCGTCCGAGATGAGGCGCGAATAGGGATCGACTAGAGCCAATTGCGCGCGCAAGTTGCCTTGAGTGCCTTCATTGCTTGTGATCTGGCTGTCAATGTTATTGAGAGACATTGTCAGGTTGGCGAGCGTTTGCTGATTGAACAGCAAAGCTTCTGGCCGATTAGCTCCGTAAGTTTTTTGATGCTCCGCGATTTTTGCTTCCTGCGCTGCCATGGATTGCTCGATCTGCGCGATTTGTTCGGTAAGAAATTCCGCAGTTTCTTCAGATTTCTTGCGCATATCCTTCAGATCTTCGTCGAGGAATCGCGTTGTGAGTTCGTCGACAACTTGTTGAGTCAACAGCGGATCGCTGTAATCAAAGCCGATGTTGAAGGCGATCGCGGACAGATCGTTTGCCGATATTTTCGATGCGGACGCAGGGTTTGCGAGCATTGTGCTGATGAGATCGACTTTGATGCGTCTGCGCATGGCTTCCGCAATGTCGGCAATGGGGGTGTTGTTTCTAAGATCCGCATACAGATTGAATTTTGTGATAATTTCGATCAACGAGGCTGTGGAGGTGACTTTTTGCTGTATCTCGCTAATTCTCTGATCCGCTAGGGCTTGCGAAATTTCGGACGGGTTTGCGTTCTGCAGAACCGTCACGTTCGAGGCTACGTCGGGGCGCTCGATTTGCACGGTGGCGGTTGATCGGTAATTTGACCAGCGTAGCGCAAAGCCGGTCGTTATGGTCGCTATCAATAGCGTGGTGATCAAAAATATGCGTTTCCAGCGATTCAGGATGGCCAGCGCGTCGGACAGTGTGAATTCTTCCATCGTTTATTTTCCTTGTACTCTTAGCGGTTTCCCACTGGTTGTTTGCTGCGGAATTTGCGTTGTTCTGCTCATCGCTCTTCCTTGTTATGGGGTAGCGAGAGGGCCGGGGCGATAGACAAGCGTAAACAGAACCGAGTTGTCCTGAGCCGTTTGAGACGAGTTTACTATTGTTTTTATACGGTACTGATAGGTTAGGGCGGCGCTAATGTCCTGCGTTATTTTATAACGCGCCCCCGCGTTCGCCGATGTAAGAGTTCGAGTGTCTCCAGTTTGCGGAGTCGTGTAGTCAGACAGCTGCCAGGATATTCCCGACACAAGCGAGAAAAGCGGGTTGATCGCGTGCGTTTCATTCAGAGATAGCGCAGTCTGCAGCGCTTCGCTGCCATTTCCGTAAGGATACTGGTTGCGAGAGCCGGCAAGAATGACTGTGTCTTGTTCTCCGCGAAAAGACAGGTTGCCTGAGAATGTGTATTGCAGTTTCCAAGCTTTGTTGGGAACTCCTGCCCTGCGTTCTTTTGCTTCCTGCAGACCGACGGCGATGCTTGCGTCTAGTTGGGGGGTGATTTGCGTTTTCCAACCGAGCGAAGGGCCGATCGTATCGTTCGTCACACCAGAACCTTCGGTTGTTTTATAGCGCTGGGCGGTTACTTTAAGGATTGCCGTGTTCAGGGTGTCAATTTTACGGCTCCATCCGATTGATGCGGATATTATTTTGTAATCCGTGTAATTATTTGCTTGGTAGCGCGAGATGCTCCATGCGCCGCCTAGTTCTAGGCTATCAACGGGGCTTATGCTGTAGGAGAGTTTGGGAGATAGGGACAGGCCCAGATGCCTTTTGGCTCCGCTTTCGGAGCCAATGCTTGTTTGCTCGCTTGTGCGGGTCGTGTCGTAGTCCGCGCGTTGCTGTAGAATAAAGTTCCAGCGTTCTCCGCTTATGTCTATTTGCGCTGTCGCATGCGCATCGGTTGAATTAAACGATGCCTGATTGAAAATATTTTGATCGATTCGAAAATCGATGCTCGTGTCCATTGCGGGCGCTGTATCCCTGATGATAATTTCGGGGGAGGTCGTGGAGCCGATTAGGGGTTTCGCTCCCTCTACCACCAACAGAGGATTCGAAGTCCAAGAGCCTGACTGGCTTCCCAGCATTTCAACCGTGATGTTGGCAGCCGTTGCCGGGAGCGTTATTCCAAGAGCCAGAACGCAGGGCAGCATCCCTTTCTTTACGCGCCAGATTGCGCGTAATTTCGTATGTTTGAGAAAGATATTGCCCACCTTCATGGTTTTAGAGCAGGCCTGCAGTGGGCACAACGACGACATCGCCTGGATTCAGAAGGATATCCTGATCTAGTTTTCTGCCTTTGATGATATCGCTGTATGGAATTTTGATGGTGGTTTCTTCGCTGCCGTTGCGGCGTAGCACGATGATATTGCCTTCACTTGCGTATGGGGTCAGGCCACCAGCCTGACTTAGAGCCTGAATGGCGGTCAGTCTGCGACCCATTACGATTTCGCCGGGTTTAACGACTTGCCCAATGACATTGACGGTGTGGCCGAGGGCGGCTTTGACGGCTACGGTCACGGAGGCTTCCGGAATAAGCTTTGCTAGTTTTTCTTTTACGTTGGCCTGCACATCGTTAGGGGTTTTTCCTTGTACCGATAGAGTGCCGATAAGCGGGAACGTGATTGTTCCATCTTGCAGGACCAGAACTTCGCGGTCTAACCCATCTTCTTTCCATACTGTGATTTGTAGCACGTCGCCTGCTATGATGGTAAAGGGCGGCTCTTCTGCTCGCGCGGGGGAAGGGTAGGCGTAGAGCGAACACAAGATAATCAACAGGGATAAGAGCTTTTTCATGGAATCCTCATCCAATACGCGATGTTGCGCCGCGACGTAGCGCAGAATACGGCATTATATCCAAGTCTTGCCAGTGAGCAAATATTATCCTCAGTCGTTTGGCGTTTTTTTCACTTTTCATACAAATTCAACAGCTTCTGTTGACGTAGATACAGGATATGTGTAATAGTTTTGCTATCATTATGTTTGACTTAACTTCCGATCCGTTTCCGTATTAATCTGGATATATCACAAATAAGTTGCTGTAATTTTGCAGTTGTGTATTGTGTATGGGTTTGGTATGAGTTTTCCTGATATAGATTTGGGAGGAAAATTGTCCCGATTTATCGAGTTCGTCGACACTTAAACTCAATTGAGGTTAGATATGCGTACTAATATTGTGCTTTTGGCAGCTTTTCTCGCTTTGGTTGGCGGGGTTGACTCCGCTCGCGCTGCGACGATCGACTTTTCGGGGAACCACCACAATATGGGGCTCGTGTCGATTGGACAGGAAGGCGCAATCAGTGTTGATCGCTTTGGCCACTCGTTGGGTGAAGTTAAAGGGTTTTTGCCCGGTAACAGCAAAATCGTGATTGACTATACGATCGCTGGCAATTCCGTACATTCTCCGTCGTTCGGCGCGTTTACAAGATTGGTTGGCGCGAGCGTGTATAACTTTTCAGAGGGTGGCTCACAGTATTTCGGTTTTGCGTTTGATCAAGATCCTCCAAGCGGCAATATGGCGCGTGGATGGACGAGCACTGGTGGCGGCACGACTGAGTCTACGCCACTGGTGTTGGTGACGGCTGACGTTACCGATGACAAGCACGGAACGATCACTATTTTTAACTATGCTCCGAAGAAGGCGTTTTTTGTGAGCATGGTTGAATCTTTCCTTCGTTTTGGGCGCATTATTGGACACTATTCGGTGTCGGGGCTCAATGTCGTGGATCCGGTTGGCAGCGTTCCACTTCCGGCTTCGGTGTTTCAGTTTCTTTTAGCGATGGCTGGCATGTTCGGTTTCGCCTATCGCAAAGCCAGAATGGCTGTGTAGTTTCCTAATACGCTTTCCTCGATCTGATTTCAGATCTGGCGTTTAGGCTTATGGGTAATATAGAATGGAAGGCGTCCTCGCGCTGCGCGGACGCCTTTTTTTTCTTTGTCGCGCAGTCCTTGCGCGAACTTAGGAGGCCGGGAGGGAGGGTGTCGCATGCTTAAGTCGGCGCACAGTGGTTATTTTGCAGGGTTACTGATCGTTATTACGGCTTGCGGAATCGCTTCGTTTGTTTCCGCAGCGGATCTTGATCAGGCTTGCCTGAAATCTTGCGTTGGGTCCGGGGCGCCGCATTCGACTTGTCTTGATCAATGTCGTTATGGCGCTAGGTCAGAAAATTTTCCTTCTGCGAATAAGGCGGCGAAAGGTTCTTCGCATAACGTCTTTGACGCTCCAGTTCCCCTCGGCGAGGGAGAGATTGTCGCGAAGCCAGTCGCTTCCGGCGCAGGCAAGAGCGAGAATCTAGTTTGCGCACATAAGTGCCTGAGCCAAGGCAACACGTCAGGTTTTTGTCAGGAGCGTTGCGCTCGCCAACAATGCGCGCCCGGGGCCGTGTTGTGCGCTATGTCGGGATCTAGGCCCTAGTGGTCTGTATGACTTAAATAGCAGCATTCTGACTTGGCTTTTTTCGCCGTGGCATCGTCAAAAAATTCCTGCGTCATACCCCTACTATTTAAGTCATACAGGCCACTAGCCTGTCTGTTGGCGATCTTGTTCCAGTTTCCCTGAGATTTGTCCGCGTAGGTCTTGCATGTGCGCGTCGAGGACGCCGAGCGTGGCGACGAGTTCGCTTAAAACCTGAACTTGTTGTTCCATCTGTTCGTGCTCGATCAGCTTGATGTTTTCTGCGGCGGATTCTTGTGGGGTTGGGCTATTGGCGCTTTGATCATTTGCCAGATTTTCGAGGCGGGATGAGAGTCGGTCGATCTGTTGCATGATAATTTGGGTTAGGCCTTCACGGGTCGTTTCGATCTGCGCGGTTACTTGCTGCCAGTTGTCGCGCAGGGCGTTAGAAACGGAGGCGGGCATGGCGCGAACGTTGCGGGCCATGTCGTCGAGTTGGCCGCGCATTTCTGATAGCGTAAGTTCGAGACTGGCGAAGCCGCTTTCGATATCGGCGATCACGCGATCGTTGCGTATCGGCGCTTCATGAGGCGTATTTTGAAGGGCGGAGGTCAGGACCGATAAGCGTTCGGAGACTCCTACAATTTGACCGGCCATTGCGCCAAGGCTTGCGCGGATTTCTTCCTGCGCCGTTTGATTGATTGATGCTTGCGTATCGTTTTCTGAAGGCTTTTTCTGGGCTTGTTGTTCTAGGCGGTGGCCGAGTTCATCCATGCGCGTGGCGAAGTTGATTACGGCTTCGTTGAATCTCATTTGTTCCGTTCTCATGTGATCCGAGACGGTTGACATGGTTTGGGATGCTGTGGCGCTTTGAGTTAGCAAACCGCCGCTTTGCGTCAGCAGCAATTCGATCTGCGCTTTGGCGGCTTTAGATTGTTCCGCAAGTACGTCCTGAAGCCGTGTGCGTGTGTTTTCGAGCGCGGAGACTGCGGCTTCAAGGCGTGGCGAGGTCTGGTCGGCGCGGGCTTGCGCGTTAGCGAGTCCTTGCAGGCGCAGCGTTTCAAAATCTTTGGAGAGCCGCGCAACGACATCCTGAATTTTGCTTTGCGTTTTTTCCGAGACTTCGGCGAGCACTTTTCCGCTTGCTTGCAGAAGATTGACGGCGCCGAACATGCGTTCACCGAGGTGATCGGCGGATTTCGAAAGTTTTTCCACCACTGCGCCGCTTTGCTCAGCGCTTTGACGAAGCGCACGTTCTGTCTGCGCAAGGGATTGGACAACCTGCGAGACTTGTTTACCCGCAATTTGCGTGATTTCGGTCATGCCTTGCGCACGATCCTGCATGTACGGGACGAGGCGGTTGAGTTGGTCCGTCGCGTGCTCTTGCGCCGATTTGAGGCTTGCGGCGATGGACATGGCGGCTTGTAGCGACTGACGCGCCTGCGTCTGCCCCATGACGGTTTGCTCCTCGATGGCGCGTAAAGCGTTTTGAATTCTTGGGCCAAAGGATGTTAGCATCTCTTGCTGGCTTTTTGCGGTTTCGGCGAGGAGCGTGGCATGTTTGTGAACTTGTTCGGAATCCTTGCTTACGATTCGCATCATGGCTTCGAACACGGAACGGGAATCGCCTTCGAAGCGTAAGCGCAGGGGGCCCTGTTCGCTCAGGATCGTGAGGTCTGGGATCTGGCTCAGTTGATAACGCGCCATGTCTATGGCGCGGGCTAATTCTCCGACCGTGTCCTGACGTTCCATGCCCCAGATGGCGGTGCGCATGTCGCCGCTCGCAAGGTTCTTGACGCTCTGGACAAGGGCTTGCATGGGGGTGGCGTGGCGGGCGCGCACGATGAGGAACATAGCTGCGGTGAGCGCTGTCGCGATCATCAGGCTTAGCCAGCTGGCCAGGGTCAGAAAGGTGGACCACATTTGGCTGTTGGCGAGGGCCGCTTGCCTTGCCGCAGTCACCGAATCCGCGTTTATGTCGTTTGACGTTGTGGCGAGGCTGTTGAGTATGACGGATGCGTTAGCTTGATCGAATTCAAATTTACAATAGCCTGTTAGTCCGATGAGCGAAACGCAAACAAACGCAAGAACTCCCAACATGGCACCCATTTTGTTATGGCCGCGCGTTTCAGGCATCCTTGGTTGCGTGGCGACGGTTTGCGTCAACTTGCGCGCCGGGTGCGTAGGAGTGGGGGGAACAGTCATCAAGCCGCTCAATGTGCGGGCCAAGAGGGAAGAACTCTAAGATAATTATGTCCAAGTCCGGATCAAAAGGCAAACGAGCTGTTTGTCTCGCTGAATTACGATGAGGATCGTTTATTCAGGCTTTGGGTCGAGCCAACCTTCTGGAAGCGCGATAATTATGAGGTTTTCCGCAATTTTCACTTCGGGGACGCAGGAATCGGAGAAAGGAAGCACGAAACTTGTTTTGAAGCTGTTGCCAATTTCCAACATCGGTCCGCCACCGAAGTTGTGTACGGCGAGGACTTTGCCGTAATTTTTTCCGGTGGCATCTTCCGCGCGCAGACCGATCAAGTCGGCGTCGTAATATTGACGTTCGTCGGTGGCGGGGAGGGCTGCGCGCGATATATACAACTTTTGGCTGCGGAGTTTTTGCGCATCCTCGCGATTGTCGATTCCGGCGATGCGGGCAATGAAGCGATCATCTGCAATCCGGCGTTCGAGGATCAGCTTGTAGTTGGTTGCGCCGCACTCGTCAGTAATTTCGTATTGCGTTAAATTTTCGGGGGTTTCCAGCAGGCTGCGAAGTTTGATTTGTCCGCGCACACCATGCGCGCCTTCGATATAGGCCGCGCAGATGCGGCGAGCCGATGAGGGGGAGCGGTTGTTCATGTTCACTATGGTCGGGACGCCGGGACTCGAACCCGGGGCCTCTAGTACCCAAAACTAGCGCTCTACCAGGCTGAGCTACGTCCCGATGACTGGGTTTTGTTTATCCTAATTTTTCCATTTCGTCAAAAAAAGAGGGCGGGAATGTTTTTTATCCCGCCCTTAGGCGCTTCTCTTTATTCGCTAATTAGGCTGCTTTCTTTTCGCGTTCGCGAGTTAGGACGTTTTCTAGCTTTTGCGTCGCCTTGTCTTGATCAATTTTTTCTACGGCGGCTAATTCACGCGCAAGACGTTCCAGCGCAGCTTGATAGATTTGGCGTTCGCTGTAGGACTGCTCCGGCTGGTCGTTGCCGCGATGGAGATCACGCACGACTTCGGCAATCGAGACGGGGTCGCCTGAGTTGATCTTTGATTCATATTCCTGCGCGCGGCGGCTCCACATCACGCGACGCACTTTCGAGCGCCCTTGAAGCGTAGTGACGGCTTCGCGGATGCGGTCGCGCGAACTTAGGCGGCGTAAGCCGGAAATTTTCGCCTTGCTGACGGGGACTTTGAGGCGCATTCTTTCTTGCTCGAAAGAAATCGAGTACAATGTTACGTTCTGGCCACCTACGTCGAACGAGTCGATGCCTTCAACTCGTCCTACGCCATGGGCAGGATATACGACAAAGTCGCCCTTTTTGAACTCCAGCTTTTCCGCCATGTTGTTTGCCCCTGTTAAGAAAATGACGCCTTGTTCGGCGTCTGAACTTTTTGCGACCGACTACACTGTTTTTCTGGTGTTTTTGTCAGTTGGAGACGAAGCCGTCTTCTTTTTATGCGGTTAGGGTTTTACTATCTCTCTACCCCCCTTGTTTTTGCGCTATAGGCCAGACGACCATTCGTACGCAACCGTCAGGTATGTGTATACCATTTGTTAGCAAATATTACAATTGTTTCGTAAATTTGTATTAATAATCTTTTAGAATCAATGTGTTATTTGATTCGCGGCCCATGCCCGCATTAACCATGGCGCACGACTCGGTTTGTTTGGTTCGCTCACGCGGCTCCTGCTTACCCCCCGGCCTTTTCGCTGAAATATTGTTTCTTGTCGGATTTGCCTTTCCATTCGTCGGCGTCGGCAGGCGGGGCTTTCTTGCGCGTGATGTTGGGCCATTTGGCGGCGTATTCGCGGTTCATTTCTAGCCATTTTTCAGCGTTTTTGTCGGTGTCGGAGATGATCGCTTCCGCCGGGCATTCGGGTTCGCATACGCTGCAATCAATGCATTCATCGGGGTTGATGACGAGCATGTTTTCGCCTTCGTAGAAGCAATCTACAGGGCAGACCTCCACGCAATCCATGTATTTGCAGCGGATACAGGCATCTGTGACAACGTACGGCATACGACGGTTCCCTATATTTCAATTCTCGTATTCTTACATAGGCAAGAGTATTTGTCTTGGCAATAGTCATGTCGTGGGAGTGGGGCTGCAATGGGCGTGACAATGTTAACGATTGGGCTTATCTTGCGCATATGACAAGAATCGAGAAACTTTGCGCTGAGCGCGGGCTCAGGATGACTGGACAGAGGCGGGTGATTAGTCGCGTGCTGTCAGAGGCGCACGATCATCCAGACGTTGAAGAGATTTTTCGCCGCGCTTCGACGATTGATCCTAAAATCAGCATCGCTACGGTTTACAGGACGATGCGTTTGTTTGAACAGGCCAAGGTGATCGAGCGGCTGGATTTCGGTGAAGGCCGCGCGCGTTACGAGCGACACCGCAATGAACACCACCATCATCTGATCGATATCGAGAGCGGAGAGGTTATCGAGTTTCAGGACGAAAGCATTGAGGAACTTAAGAAGCGCATTGCTACCAAGCTTGGGTATGAACTGGTTGGAGACAAGCTTGAACTTTATGGCATGAAGCTTGACAAAAAATCTGTGAAGTCGCCGTCTGGGAAGGCCTAGAATCCAAGGTTCCTCGATGACTGTTACGCTTACAATCGATCTTGAGGATGTTTCCGGACGATATGAGGCGGCGGGGCGCTATGTCAGTTTGACACGGCATCTCCTGTCATTATGCGATGAGCATCGCTGCAAGGCGACTTTCTTCGTGGTTGGGAAGTTGGCGGAGGCTTCCCCGTTGATTATTCGTGAGATTTCCGCGCAGGGCCACGAGATCGCCAGCCATTCGCATGCGCATTGTCCGTTGACTCAGGATACTCGCGAAAGCGTCGCTAGAACGCTGAGGGAAGATAAAGACAGGCTTGAGCAACTGACGGGGCAGGCGGTGGTTGGCTACAGGGCGCCGTGCTTTTCGCTCAGACCAGAGACGCGCTGGGTCGTGGACGCTTTGGCGGAGGCGGGATTTCTCTATTCGTCGAGCGTAATGCCGACGACAATTTCACGCCATGGCTATCCACAGGCCCCAGCGACAGCTTTTCGCTGGCCGAATGGGCTTGTCGAGTTTCCCTTGCCGACTTATGAGATTGGGGGACTGCGGTTGCCCTATTTGGGGGGGATTTATTTGTATGCGTGGCCGTTTTTTTTGTCTTCCCGCTGGGCGCGGAAAGCACGGTCAGGAAGCGTGTTGTGGACCTATGCCCATCCATATGATTTTGACCGAGCCGAGCCGTGGGGGCGGATGCCTGACACGCCATTGTGGGCGAGCGCGATTTTGCGGTTGGCGCGTCGCGTAGCGGAAAGAAAAATTAGAGGGTTGCTGACTGTTTGTGGGATCGCGCCTCCGCTTAAAGACAGGCTGTTGGAGCGCGAATACCCAGCGTGGATTGCAGCGTCCGGGGCTATATATACGACGATATGACTTGGAATATGTTCGTCGTTTCTCCATTCGCTTCCGAGGTGAGGTAGGAAGCGATGGCGGATTTGGCATTGTAGTCGCCGATGGACGTGTTGCCGGTTAGCATCGCGTTGCCGAGCGTTTGGGCGGAGGCGATGGTTTCGTAACTGTTCTCGAAATGCGTGCCTGAATATAGCTGGAAATCATAGGTTTGCGTTTTCGATGTATCCGCGCCGGGGGCATAGGTCACTTTGACGCTATAGTTACCAGCTTTGGCAACCATGCCATCGCTCGATATGAGGGACGAATAGGCTTCTTTCTGCGCGGTCGTGCCGTAGTTGTCGGCGATGACGCGCAATCCTGAAGCGTCCATAATTTGCAAGCGCAGGTCGGATGTTTGGGTGGAGTTGTTAAACGCCATTTTCAAGTTATCGCCTTTTTGCAGCGTGAACTGGTAGTACCCAGTCGAGTTGGCGGCGGTTACCTGACTGTTGACGCTGAGGCTTGTTTTGTTTTCGTAGATCCAACCGATGTTAACGCCTTCGGCGACCTTCTCTCCGATGACGTGGAAAGCGTTGCGCGAGTATAGCTGCGCGTCATAGGTCGCGTAGGTCATAGTGTTGTCGGTGGGGACGTAGGTCGTCGCTTTGTTCTGCGTTTTGGCCGTGGTCAGATAGCTTTCTGAAAACTGAGTGCCGGAATAGAGGTTCAACGAATATTCTTGCGTGTTGGCGCGGGGCTCGTTGATCGAGTAGGACACAACGGCATAGTAGTCGCCTGATTGGGCGGTGAGGCCGATTGATGTGATGGCGAGCGTGTAGGCGGTTTGTAGCTCTGTGCTTCCCTGATTATCGGCGATGACGGTTCCCTTGCTATTCAGCAATTGCACGCGAAGATCGGCAGAGGTGGTTAGATTGTCGAGAGAAAGTTTGATTTTTTCGCCGTCGAGCGAGAATTTGTAAAATTGCTTTGGGTTGTTTGTGGTTAGCGCGCCTTCAACGTTGAGTTGGGTCGTGTTATTTTTGAGCGTACCAATATTGGCTGCGGTGGAGATGGAGGGATTCAGCACGTTGTAGGCTGTCCGCGCATACAGCTCTGCGTTGTTGGTCGCTATGGCGCTCAGTAGCGAGGAGGAATAATATGATGCCGTGATTTCTGACATGCTGTTTTTCCCGCGCCATGTTAGTAATATTTCTAGCTTTTCCTGTATTGTACTCAATATGGGTTAACAATTATGAATGGTAAAATTTTATCTAGCTAACTGTCTTTTCGTGATTTCATGATTCCGGCATAGTTTGCCGATCATTTCTGTTTGTCCGCATGGATCACGCAGATAGCCTCAATCGCGTGAATCCTGTCGCAATAGGTCTTAGCCTTCGGGAGCGTTGCAAATCCTGTGCCATGTAGGGCGAATCTGGGGGTGCTGCCAATCTTTTCAATTTCAGGGATGACGGTTAGGACAATCCTTTCTAAATTCTGGGGTGTTTTCTGTTGTATCTGGTCGCGCTTCGCTTCTGCTAAGGCCATCGTCGCGTAGTGGCCAAGATCGACATAGATGGTGGGCTCAATCTTCAGCGCGGCCCGGCGTGTTTTGTATTGGGTTAGCGTTTTTAGAGTCTGGTCGCGCGTATGATCGACGCGCAGAATGCGTTCCGCATCTGCGGTCATGCCTGATAGACCGTAAGCTTCTGCCAAGTTTTGCCTCAGGATCGGCGGAGTGTCTTTGCGCAGAGAATGGGGTTCCAGCGCTTTGACGGCGCCGTTGTAATCGCCTGTCAGAACGAGCGAACGACCTAGATTGCTGAGGCTCATATAGTCGCCGGGTTTGTTCTCTAATGCGCGGCGATAGATCAATTGCGCGGCGTTGTGGCGTCCAAGATAGTCTAGCGAGACGCCGAGGCCGTTCAGCGCTCGGATGTCGTTCGGCGCGATTTCTACAGCGTTTGAGAAGCTGGTTCTGGCTTCTTCGTAGCGGCCAAGCCTGATCTGCAGCTTTCCTCTTGTGCGGAGCCAGTCGACGTTGCGCGGATCGATGACCAGAGCGTTGCCAATCTGCGTTTCCGCGCCAACCAAGTCGCCGCGTTTTTCAAGGATTTCCGCCATAGCCGCGCGCGCGGCTCCGTCGTTCGGGGCGCGTTCCAGCGTTTTTGCGTAGTAGTCGTAGGCGGCTCCGCCTTCGTCGTGGCGGGCTGGCGTTCGCGGCGTTGCTATCGGCGTAGCGGTAGGAGCGGGAACGGCGGCTCCTGTTCCGAATTTGCTTGTCATCGCCTTTTCATATTCTTCGTCCGTGGAGACTAGGCAGGCTGTCAGCGATAAGAGCGCTGAGACTGCGAGCAGGGTTGCGCAATGAGAGGCTTTAAGGGGGGCATTTGTCATGGCGGCTTCCTTAACGGAAGAATGAGGCGGGGGGGGCGGCGGGAGAGTTGCTT
The DNA here is from genome assembly GCA_040275305.1 of Bdellovibrionales bacterium. Lineage (GTDB taxonomy): Bacteria > Pseudomonadota > Alphaproteobacteria > UBA9219 > UBA9219 > JBEOJY01. Next base: position 47,928 of record JBEOJY010000053.1, read on the forward strand.
GTTCTCATCCTAGCCGCACTTTGCGCGTTTGAGAACCCCTTTCAAATTCTCGCTGCGCTGCGGCATGCGACACCGTTGTCATTTTCACGCACTTCGCTTATCCATAGCGCTTGTTTAGCATTCTGCTTTGGCACCGTAACAGTTCAGTTATCATCATGACATTATCTTCATCTTCAAAAAAGCGCGCGTCTCAGGACTCCGAAAATCCAGCCGAGAGAATCGGCGTCATTGGGTTGGGCTATGTTGGGCTGCCTCTTTTGATAGGTTTGGCTCGGCATTTCGAGCATGTCGTCGGTTTCGATATCGATCATGCGCGGGTTAAGGCTTTGCGCGAAGGGCATGACTGGACGGGCGAGATTGGCCGGGAAGCTTTGCTGGAGACAAAGGCTTCGTTGACGGCAGAGGCTGCCGAGCTGCAATCGTGTTCGATGTTTATCGTCACCGTGCCGACGCCGATTGATCAGGCTAAGCGGCCAGACCTCACGCCTGTGCTGGGGGCGTGCAAGACGGTGGGCGAGGTTCTCAAAGCACGTTCTCTGGACAAGGCCAAGGGCGGTCTTGTTCCGTTGGTCGTGTTCGAATCGACGGTTTATCCGGGGCTGACCGAAGATTTATGTGGGACGAAGCTTGCCGAGCATTCGGGGCTGCGGCCGCATACAGATTTTCGTTTGGGCTATTCGCCGGAGCGCATCAATCCTGGCGACAAGAAAAACCGTCTGGAAACGATCACAAAGATCATTAGCGCCGAGGATCCGGAATGTCTGGATCGTCTCGACCACGTCTATGGCAAGATTATTCAGGCTGGGCTGCATCGCGCGCCCTCGATTCGCGTGGCGGAGGCGGCCAAGGTGATCGAGAACACGCAGCGCGATCTTAATGTCGCGCTGATGAATGAACTGGCGCTGATTTGCGACAGGCTTGATATTCGCACCAGCGACGTGTTGGCGGCGGCGGGCACAAAGTGGAATTTCCTGAAATTTACGCCGGGACTGGTGGGAGGGCATTGCATCGGCGTCGATCCCTACTACCTAACTTCGCGCGCAGAGGAGCTTGGCTATCATCCTCAGGTTATTCTTTCGGGGCGCAGAATTAACGACAATATGCCGATTTTCATCGCGCAGAAAACGGTCAAGCTTCTTATCAGCGGCGGGACACTGAGGCCGGATACCAAGGTCGGCATTCTGGGGCTGGCGTTCAAAGAGAATGTGCGCGATCTTCGTAATAGTCGTGTGCCCGACATCGTTCGCGAACTGCAGAGTTTTGGCATCGAGGTGATCGTGCATGATCCCGTGGCTGATCCGGCGCACGCGGATCATGAGTATGGGCTGAAGCTACAAGCGCAGTCCGCGCTTAGAGACGTTGATGCGATCGTTTTGGCTGTTCCTCATCAGATGATTCTTGAGTCGATAGATTCCTATTTGGCCTGCTTGCGTCCCAAGGGTTGGATTATTGACGTCAAGTCGGCGCTTAAGCAGGAAAACTTGCCTCAGCATGCGCGCTATTGGAGCCTTTAATGCGCGTTCTGGTGACGGGGGCGGCGGGGTTTATAGGTTCGCATGTCGCGCATGCGATTTTGGACCGTGGCGACGAGGTCATCGGGGTCGACAATGTCAACGACTATTACGATGTGCGGTTGAAAGAAGCGCGGCTGGACCATTTGGCCGGACGTAGGGGATTTTTTCTGCACCGCCTTAATGTCGCTGATAGAGATGGCATGTTGGCTTTGGCGGCGACGAAAGCTGAAGCGATCGTGCATCTGGCGGCGCAGGCTGGGGTTCGGCATTCGTTGATGGATCCCTACGTCTATGCCGAATCTAATGTAATGGGGCAGGTGGTGATGCTAGAGCTGGCGCGGCGGTTGTCAGGGCTCAAGCATTTCGTTTACGCCAGTTCTTCGTCGGTCTATGGCGGGAATGCGAAGACGCCGTTTTCGGTCGATGATCCGGTTGATCGGCCTATGTCGTTCTACGCTGCGACCAAGCGTTCCGATGAGCTGATAACCTGGACTTACTCTCATCTTTATGGACTTCCCTGCACAGGATTGCGGTTCTTCACTGTCTATGGTCCGTGGGGAAGGCCCGATATGGCGGCGTTCGTCTTTACTTGTAAGATTTTGGCGGGCGAGCCGATTGCGGTGTTCAATCACGGCAATATGAAGCGCGACTTTACTTATATCGACGATGTCGTCGCGGGCGTTGTGGCGGCGCTTGACCATGCGCCAGACGCATCGCCGGGTTTAAGCGAACCTCCGGCGCGGCTCTATAACCTCGGCAATTCGCGCAGTGAGCGTTTGCTGGATTATATAGGGTTAATTGAGCAAACGCTGGGGCGGAAGGCTGTGTATGATTTTCAGCCGCTGCAGCCGGGAGACGTGCCGGAGACTTGCGCGGATATCACGTCCAGTATCCGCGATTTTGGCTATGCGCCGCGAACGACAATCGCGGAGGGGATTCCGAAGTTTGTTGCGTGGTATCGGGAGTATTTTAGGTAGGTTAATTTCTATTATGCCGAGGATTATTTATTGCGTTCGATTTGTTGCAGGATGTCTTTGGCTTTTTGCAGTTCTTCCGCTGATTCCTGATCTTTTCCCATGGAGGCGTAGACTTGCGACAAGGTCAGGCGCGAGCGGTAGAATTTCGGTTCGATTTCCAGCGCGCGTAAGAGTTCCTTGATTGCTTCTTCTTTGCGCGCGTTACCGTCTGGCAGGGACAACAGTGCGAGCGCTAGATTATGGTGTGTTTCAGCGTAGGTATCGCCTTCTTTGATGGCTTTGCGCAGTTCCGCTATGGATTCAGGCAGTTGGTGATTTTTTTGATAGGCGAGGGCAAGGTTATTATGTCCGCGTGGCGAGCGCTCGCCATTCGCGAAGATATGCGGGTAGAGGGTAAACGGACTGTACCAGACCGCATTTTGTTCGAGCGTTTTCGCGCCCAAGGCGGCGCAGCCGATCAGGGCGCAGCAGGCGAGCGCGTATTTTGCCTTGTTCCAATTCTTTGCTTCCAGCGAGCGACCTAGCGTTTCGCCGATGCCTAGAAACAATCCTAATGTCGGCAGGTACATCCAATGTTCGAGGAACAGAGAATTCATCGGGATGAACAGCCCTGTGTTCGGGAAATGCGCGGCGGCGAACCAGAGGAGCCCCCAGCTGAGCGCAAGACCCCGTTTGCCACGTCCCCAACCGAGTTGCGCGAGCGCTAGAACCAGGACTGCGGCGCCTGCACCAACAACAGGGTATTTCCAGCTTGCGAACACGGCGAATGAGCGTTCGATATGCAGGTCGTGGGGCCAGACGATGAGATACAGGTAGTTCGGGAGCGTGGCGAGAAAAGTTTGGATGCGCCAGAGCGGGTGTTGCGCGTAGAGACTCCAGTTTGAGAAGTCTTCAAGCTGGAATAGCCTTGCGTAACGTGTCGGACCATCGAGGTGATCGGCGGTGTAACGCCAGTAGAGGTAGGCGAGCGCAAGCAGCCAGAGCGGGATGGTTTTCAGGTAGGAACGAGGATGGAATTTTCGGTTCGGCAGCGTGAGGAACATGCAGATCATGACGAGCGCTGGGAACACCAGCGCGTTTTCCTTCGCCATTAGCGCGAGGAAAAAGAGGGGCAGACTTAGCCATATTTTGAATGGTTTGAAATCTGGGGCGAGATATACGAGCGCTGCGAGCATGAAGAGGACGAAGAGGGGGTCTGCCGTGCCGCTCATGTAGGTGATGGCTTCGGTGTGGAGCGGGTGGACGGCCCAGAGTAGCAGGGCCAGCAGAGCGGGAGCGGGCGAGAATCCGAGTTTTTTGCTTAGCTTAAAAGCGAGGCAAGCGTTTGCGGCATGTAGGGCGACATTCAATAGGTGAAAGCCGAGGGGATTTGGTCCTCCGGCCTGATAGACAAAGAAATACAGTAGGTTTTGGACGGGCCGGAAGAAGCCGCCGATGATGCCTGCGCCTTCTGTGCTTGTGGCGGTGAAGAGCTTGTCGAAGCTACTCCAGTCCCGCAGGTAGCGGTTCATGGTGATGAGCAAGTCGTCATCGAACAGGAATGCGTTGTCGTAAATGTTAACGTACGCGATGAAGACCGCGAAGATCAGCGCGATGTAGGGCGCAATGCGACGCATGCTGGGAGGGATGACGTTCGAATCGTCGTTCACGGATGCATCTAGGGTCGGGGAGGGGGGCATGTTTCGCGCGGAGAAATGGCTTGGCGGGGTTTAGGCATCACGCGCAAAAGAAGGTCTAATGCCGCGCGTTGTCAAGTCCCAAGTGTTGTTCGATGCGATCAAGACGCGAGGTGTGATGATCTACCGCAATTGCCAGTTCGTGGATCTGGTTCCTTAACAGCTTAATTTCAGTTCGAATTTCCTTGAGCTCATCCCACAGCTTCGCTTGTCCAGCGCGTAGGCTGATCTGTCCTTCGGCCAAGGCCCCTATTTGAGCTTCAATCCTCTCGTCACGCGCGGCGCTTTCGGCGCGCATTTCCTGCAACATGCGAAGAATGAGATTGTCAGCACTTTCTGTCATAGCCTGAGTTTATACCATGACCGCTAATCAACCAAGTATAATTCGGCATATTTCAAGTTCGATGACGATGCGGCTATGTGCTTTTCTTCACGGGCAAGGCCAAACGGATATGCAGTTCTTGCAGGCGGTCGGGGGTGACCGTGTTGGGGGCTTGCATCATCAGGTCTTCGGCTTGCTGGTTGAGCGGGAACGCGATGATTTCGCGGATGTTTGGCTCGTCGGCTAGTAGCATGACGATGCGGTCGATGCCGGGGGCTGAACCTCCGTGCGGCGGCGCCCCCAACTTGAGCGCCGAAAGCATGCCGCCAAAACGGCTTTCCAGATCTTCGCGCGAGTAGCCCGCAATCGCAAAGGCCTTGTACATGACTTCGGGCAGGTGGTTTCTGATCGCGCCCGACGACAGCTCGATGCCGTTGCAGACGATGTCGTACTGATAGGCCTTAATCGTGAGCGGGTCTTGCTCTTCCAGCGCTTTCAGGCCGCCTTGCGGCATGGAGAAGGGGTTGTGGCAGAAGTCGACTTTCTTGCGTTCCTCGTCGTATTCGTACATCGGGAAATCGACGATCCAGCAGAAGCGGAAAGCGTTCTTTTCGATGCAGTCCATGTCTTGCGCTATGCGCGTGCGGGCCTGTCCGGCCATCTTGGGGGCTTTGTCTTTCGCGTCGCAGACGAAGAACACGGCGTCGCCGTCTTCGCAGCCGGTGAGCTGGCGAAGCTCTTTTTGCGCTTCAGCGCCGACGAAACGCGCGATGGGGCCTTTGCCTGCGCCTGCTTCGAACGTGATGTAGCCGAGGCCCGGCGCGCCGATTTCCTTGGCCCAGTCGTTGAGCTTGTCGAAGAAGCTACGCGGCTTGCCGGAGACTTGCGGGGCGCGGATGGCGCGAACGACACCGCCGTTGTCGATGACGGCGCGGAAGGCGCGGAATTCGACATCGCTGCGGGTGAAGACGGAGGTCACGTCGCTGATGAGCAGGGGATTGCGCAGATCGGGCTTGTCGGAACCGTATTTTAGCATCGCTTCTTCGAACGGAATGCGTACGAAGGGTAGGGGCGAGATGGCAGGTTGCGCTTCGCGGCCATAGTTGCCGAATTCCTCAAAAACGCCGTGCAGGACGGGTTCGATGGCGTTGAAGACATCGTCTTGCGTGACGTAGCTCATTTCAAAATCGAGCTGATAAAATTCACCGGGGCTGCGGTCGGCGCGGGAGTCCTCGTCGCGGAAGCAGGGCGCGATCTGGAAATAGCGGTCGAATCCCGCGATCATCAGGAGCTGCTTGAATTGTTGGGGCGCTTGCGGGAGGGCGTAAAACTTGCCGGGATGCATGCGGCTTGGCACGAGGAAGTCGCGCGCGCCTTCGGGGCTGGAAGAGGTCAGGATCGGGGTCTGGTATTCGAGGAATCCAGCCTCTCCCATGCGGCGGCGGATCGAGGAAATGACTTTCGAGCGCAGCTTGATGTTGTTGTGGAGCTTCTCGCGGCGGAGGTCGAGAAAGCGATATTTCAGGCGCACTTCCTCGCCGGTATCGGCGTCCTGATTGACGGGCATCGGGAGGGGTTCGGCGGCGCTCTGGATGACGAATTCTTCGATATCGATTTCGATTTCTCCGGTCGGGAGCTTGGCGTTTGCGGTTTCCTCCGGGCGCTGCACGACTTTGCCTGTGATGGTCACGACGCTTTCGGATTTCACGTGCTCGATCTTTTCCAGCAGTGGGCTGGAGCGGTCGATCACGCATTGCGTGAGGCCGTAATTGTCGCGCAGGTCGATGAAGAGCAGGCTGCCATGGTCGCGTTTGCGGTGCACCCAGCCGGAGATGCGAACGGTTTTACCGACATCGGAAAGGCGCAACGCGCCGCAGGTATGGGTACGATAGGGGTGCATGTGCGTGTCCATTTATCCAAATAATGCCAATGATTACAGCGTTTTTACACTAGCAAGACTGGGCGGAGGGGGCAAGTCTTCGCTGCGCTCAAACCTTATAAAGTCAGCGCTTTTTCTTGACTTCGATCCGGCGCAAGGGCGGCATATAGAGCAGAAGCGCGGCGGCGACATAGATTGAGGAATAGGTTCCGATCAGGATGCCCCATGTCAGGGCGGCGGAGAAATTGAACAGCGTCGAGCCTCCCATAAACACAAGCGGCAAAAGGGCCAGCAGGGTCATCCCTGCCGTCATGACCGTGCGTGACAGCGTCTGGTTGACGGAATCGTTAATAACAGCCCGAAGGTCATGCGATTTCTGGCGTCTTAAGGTTTCGCGGATGCGGTCGAAGACCACCACCGTATCGTTGATCGAATAACCTGCAAGGGTCAGGAGCGCGGCGACTGTCGTGAGGTTAAAATCGAGCTGGAGGACGGAAAACAGTCCCACAGTGGCCACCACGTCATGCAGCGTGGCGATAAACGCGGCGACGCCAAATTGCCATTCGAAACGTACGGCGACGTAGACTCCGATGGCGAGCATGGCGAAGATGGTGGCCATGACTCCGGCGCGGAGAAGCTCGCTGCCGACGGTGGGGCCGACGACTTCGACACGGCGGTATTCGTAGCCTGCGCCGAGTTTGTCGCGCACGCTCTGGACGGCTTTAATTTGGATGGATTCGTCGCCTTCCTGCCTTTGGATACGGATCAGCACGTCGTTGGGCGAGCCGAATTGCTGCAATTCGACTTCGCCAAGCCCTAGCTTGTTCAGGTCTTCGCGCATGGAGCCTATGTCCACGGCGTGTTCGTTCTTGGCTTCGATCAGGATGCCTCCCTTGAAGTCGATGCCGAGATTCAGGCCTCTGGTCGCTAGCGAGATAATCGTAATGACGACGAGCAGGATTGATACGCTGAACGCGAACCAACGCTTTGAAACGAAGTCGATTTTGGTGTTCGAAGGGATCAAGCGGATCGGGCGAAAAGACATGGCATTTCCTGATGGCTATTGTGGCTGGATGTACCTAATCCGTTCCGGTCGGATTGTCCAGTGGCACGCTTGGCTCTTTAACCTAATCGTAAGCCAGATGGTTGATAATTCATGCGATTATGGTTTTGGGGAGGGGTGAGTTGTCTATGCCGACTATTGTAAAGAGTATGCGGATTCAACATAAGGCGCGCGGGCGCGACGCGCTGGAGGAGCATCGGCACTGGCTTAAAAGGGCCGAGGAAGTTGCGGGTTGGCCGCTCGACGACGGGGGGAGTCCGCATCCTACCTGTAAGGTCGGGGCTGTGTTGGTGAATCGACATGGCCATGAGATTGGCGCGGCGGCGAACAGGTTTGCCAAAGGCGTCGATCGTAGGAGAAAAGAACGCTACGAGAACGGCTCACGGTCGTTGTGGATCAATTGCGCGGAGCAATTCGCGCTGGCTGAGGCTTTGCGGAAGAAAGCCGATGTCAAGGGGGCTACGCTGTATGTCACGCTGGAGCCTTGCGCAATTTGTTCCGGGTTGATTGTCGAGGCAGGCGTGGCGCGGGTTTGCGTGCCCGTCGGGGCGATGCGGCGCTATGCAAGACTTAAGGCCAAATGGAAGGCCAGCATCGAGATCGGCATGACGAAGTTGTCTGAAGGCGGCGTTCAGATTGTTTCGGTCGATATGCCGGGAGACATTGCGTCTTCGCGCGCGGGCAAGTAGGTCGGGACGACCCACCAGCCGGGATGCGCTTGCAGGAGTTGCGAGGCGGCTTGTTTTGCGCTTGAGCGGTCTGGGTAGAGACCGAAGCAGGTCGCGCCGCTGCCTGACATGCGCGAAAGCAGGCAGTTTTTGGTTTCGGCAATTGTCTTTAGCATATCGCCGATTTCTGGCATCAGGCGGATGGCTGGGGCCGTGAGGTCGTTGCGCTGCGCAGACATGGATTGCGCGAGCGCGGTGGCGTGAGACATCTTGCGCACTGGTGGCGCGTGCGGAGAGAATGCGTCGTTTTGCTCACGGAAGTCTCTGAAAACCGCCGGGGTTGGAAGCGCCTTGTTGGGGTTCACAAGCACGATATCGGTATGGGGGATATAGTCTGGATTGATGGGCGTTGTGCCTTCCGTCGTCATCATGCAGGTTTTTGCGTTGAGGCAGACGAGCACGTCCTGTCCTAATCGAGCGGCGATTTCGGCCAGCCTTGCATCGTCTGGGCGAAGTCCCCATTGTCTGGCCAGCGCGCGCAGGGTGGCGGCGGCGTCGCTCGATCCGCCGCCGATTCCTGAGGCGACGGGAAGGTTTTTGGTTAACGTGATGGTGATGTCGGGGCTGAGGTTCAGCTTTTTCGCTAAGGCTAGTGCGGCCTTGTAGACCAAGTTCGATTCGATGGATTCGCGCGCGAGGTTCGCGGCTTGCGGCCCTTCGATGATAAGGCTTAGAAGTTGCGCGGATTCGATCCGTATCCCATCGCCTACGCCCGCAAACACTGCGAGGCTGTCGAGGTTATGAAATCCGTTCGCTTGCCTGCCTGTTACATGCAGGTAGAGGTTTAACTTGGCCGGGGCGAATTCATAAAGCATAGGGTTTCCGCATTCTTTGTTTTGACGTATATAATCCGATGCACACGATCAGAAAAGGAAGCTTTTACAGTATGCGGATTTTGTTTTTCGGAGATGTTTTCGGGCGCAGCGGGCGCGACGGGTTGGCCAAGCATTTGCCGGAGGTTAGGCGGAAGCTTCATCCCGATGCAATCGTCGTCAATGCCGAGAACTCCGCTGGCGGAGACGGGGTGACGCTCAAGCTCGCCAAGGAATTCTTTGACATGGGAATCGATTGCCTCACGACGGGCAACCATGTTTGGGGGCAGCGTGAGCTGCTCGGAACTATCGATCAGGAACCCCGCATTCTGCGGCCCCACAATTATCCTGAAGGCACGCCGGGACGCGGCGTTTATGTTCACAACTTGCCGGATGGGCGGAAGCTGCTGGTTGTCAATATAATGGCGCGTATGTTTATGAATCCGATTTTGGATGATCCGTTCGCGTGCATTGAGAAGGCGCTAGGTCAGTATCGCCTTGGGGCCAGCGTTCAGGCGATCTTATTCGATTTTCATGGCGAAGTGAGTTCCGAGAAAAACGCCATGGGGCATGTCTGCGATGGGCGCGTGTCGGCGGTGCTGGGTACGCATACGCATGTGCCGTCGGCGGACGCGCGGATATTGCCTCATGGGACGGCGTATCAGACCGATGTCGGGATGTGTGGCGACTACGCCGGCATAATCGGTGTGAAGAAGGAGATTGCCTTGTGGAGGTTTACGCATGCGACGCCGGGCGAGCGCATGGTTCCGGCGGAGGGCGAGGCGACGATCTGCGGCGCCATGGTCGTTACGGATGATAAAACCGGATTGGCGAAGTCGATTACTTCTCTTCATATTGGGGGCGTGTTGGATAAGGGGATACCTGAGGTGGATTAGTTCCTCTTTCGGTATTATTGGTTGGTGTGTGTGTGTGTGTGTGCTTTTTGCAGCACAAATTGGCAGGCGGATTAAAATTAGCTTAACATTCGAGTTGGCTGGGGTAGTAATGTCGGGTCGGCGCCTCTCTGGCGTCTGATTCGGTTCGCTTTGTCCCCGGTTGTCATTCCCGCATGAATCTGATCATCGGCATTATTATCGCGATTGCCTGCACGCTTGGCGGCTATGTGGCCGAAGGCGGGCATCTTGAGGTTCTGGCGGAAGCCGCGCCGATGGAAATTGTCATCATGGGCGGCACGGCGGCTGGTGGGTTTATCATCAGCAATCCGTCTGTGGTGATCAAGCGCACGATGAAGTATATGAAGCTCTTGCTTCAGAAGCCGAAGTTTACAAAGGCTTCCTACATCGAACTTTTGTGCATGATGTATCAGGTGTTCAAGCTGGCGAAGACTAAAGGCTTGCTGGTGCTTGAACAGCATATCGAGAAGCCGCATGAAAGCGCGTTGCTGGGGCAGTTTCCTGGATTTTTACATAATCATCACGCCTTGACCTTCTTTTGCGATTATCTTCGGCTTGTGACGCTGGGATCCGACAAGCCTTACGAGATCGAGGCGCTGATGGATGAGGAACTGGAAGTTCACCATCACGAGGACAGCACAGCTGTCAACGCTATTCAAAACGTCGCGGACGCAATGCCCGCCATCGGTATCGTCGCGGCGGTGCTGGGCGTTATTCATACTATGGGCGCGATTACGGAACCGCCGGAAGTTTTAGGTCGGTTGATCGGCGGCGCGCTGGTCGGAACCTTTATGGGCGTGTGGACGGCGTATGGCTTCATTGGCCCGATGTCGTCTTCTATGAAGCACATTCTTGATGCTGAATCGAAATATATGATCTGTCTAAAGACGGGAATTCTTGCGCATCTTCATGGTTTCGCGCCAGCCATTTCGATTGAGTATGCCCGCAAGACTTTACTGAACGATGTGCGGCCAACATTTGCAGAAGTTGAAGAGGCTACGAGCGCGTTGCCAGTGCCTACGGCTTAGGGCCATTCAGGGAAAGAAGTTATGGCCGATCAGAATCAGCCCATCATTATCATCAAGAAAAAGAAGAGGGGTGGGCATGAAGGGCATCATGGCGGCGCGTGGAAGGTCGCCTATGCCGACTTCGTGACGGCGATGATGTCGTTCTTTTTGCTGTTGTGGTTGCTCAACGTAACGACTGCGGAGCAGCGCAGGGGAATTGCCGATTATTTTTCTCCCGCCAGCATATCTAAATCGGAATCTGGCGCGGGCGGCGTATTTGGCGGTCTGTCAATCGCGGTGGATCATGGAGCGAGCATGTCGGCTTCATCTTCAGCCGCTGGGCAGGAAGCGTCAATTCCGACTGCGGGAAAAGGGGAGGAAGGCGAAGCGGAGGTTAGCGGTACCGGGAAGTCTGGTCAGGACAAGACGGGAGAGGACGCGTCGTCAGAAAAGAAAACCGCGACGGCGCTTTTGAATCTTTCGCGCGACGAGCAAGCTATGGCGGAGGCCATGAAACTCGAAGAAGACGTTTTTAAGAAGGCCGAGGAAGCGTTGAAGCTGGCGATTCGGTCCAGTCCTGAGCTTAAGGAGTTCGCGAATCAGATCCTGATCGACAGGACCAGCGAAGGGTTGCGCATTCAGATTACGGACCGCGATAAGCTGTCGATGTTTCCATCCGGGAATGCCACTCCTTACGAACGCGGGCGAGACCTTATGTTGCTGATAGGCAAGGTACTGGCGCGATTGCCTAACAATGTTTCCATCACAGGGCATACGGATGCAAACCCATTTTCCACGAACTCGCGGCGCGATAATTGGTCGCTTTCGACAGAACGCGCGAATGTCACGCGCGAAACCATCATGAATGCTGGCGTGGCCGAATATCGCATTATGCGCGTTTCCGGTTTGGCGGATCGCGAGCCGCTGGTGATGGATGATCCCAAAAATCCGCGTAATCGCAGAATCAGTATTGTATTGATCCGTAATTCCAAGCCATTTTCCGCGCCGGAGGCCTTGTCGCAGAAGCCGTGAAAAGTTTACATACGGCTGTTGGTTCGGGCGAGCGTGAGCGCGTATACCTTTTTTGCGCCAGAAGAGATGAGGGTGCGCGCGCATTCGTCGAGAGTCGCGCCAGTGGTCATTACATCGTCGATTAATACCACGCAGGCGTTTTGTATTTTAGTTTGATATTTTTTTTGCACGGCGAAGGCTCCAGCGACGTTTTCCTGCCGTTGTTTTCGTGTCCTATGACCTTGCGAGTCCGTGGCGCGCGTTCTGACGAGCGTTTGCATGCATACAGGTTTTTTTGCTAAGTTTGAGAGGGCTTTGGCTAGCAAAGCGGACTGGTTGTAGCGACGTTTCAACAGCCGCCAGCGATGGAGGGGGACCGGGGCGATGATATCCGCTTCGCGCCAATAGGGCTCTCCGGCATGGTATATCCAGCTCGCAAGCGCTTGCGCGGCATGGGTCTGGTCGCCATGCTTGAAGCCTAGAACTATTTTGCGGCTTTTGGTGTCGTAGAGGAATGAGGCGCGAGCCGATGCGAAGATGTGCGGCTTATCTTTGCAGTCAGGGCATAGCTCCTTGTCATTCATAGGGATTTCAAACGGCATGCCGCAGCCGTGGCACAGAGGCGGCGCGATGAAACTTACGTTTTGCCAGCAGCGAGGGCAGAGCGCGCCGTTGGTGCCAACGACAGTTCCGCAGGACAGGCATAGTGGCGGAAACAGCAAGTCAAGGAAGGCTTGCGTCATGCCATTGGCAGTTGTCGAAAGTTGGCTTAACCATGGTGAAATCATGCGCAGGATCATAGGCTGCACGCTTGCGAATGTGGAGAGAGATTGTGCCTAACCAGATTGCTATGCTTGCTGATATTTTTGATCGCCGTATCGCACGGCTCCATCGCGAACGGGCGGCGCGGATGGGAGACGGGGCGCACCCATTGTTGCGCGCGCTTGCGGAGGAGATGGCGGATCGTTTGCTTGGGGTTAGAAAAGAGTTTCACGACGTGCTTGAGCTGGGAGGAGGAGGCGCTTCCGTTGCGGCGCTGTTACCCCCTTCCGCGCAGCGCAACGTGGCATTGTCCGACGTGTCAGAATATGCGTTGCGCCGCGTAGATTCCGCAACCTTGGCTGTGGTCGCGGATGAGGAAAATTTGCCGTTCGCGGAGGGGCGTTTCGATCTGGTTATTTCTCTCTTGTCCCTGTCTTCTGTCAACGATGTTCAAGGGCATTTGCTGACGCTTAAGCGGGCGCTGCGGCCCGGCGGACTGTTTATGGCCGCGATGGCAGGAGGGGAAACTTTCGCGGATCTTCGTTCCTGTCTTATGGAGGCCGAGCTTGACCTTTGCGATGGCGCTGGTTCGCGCTTTTCTCCTATGATCAACATGGTTTCCGCCAGTCGGTTGCTATCACAGGCAGGGTTCGCATTGCCGATCGTGGATCGGGAATTCTGCGTTTTGACTTATTCCGACATCTTTGCCTTGATGCATGATTTACGGGGGGCGGGGATGACGGCTTTGCATCATAAGCATGCGCGTGAATGGTTGCCGCGATCGGCATTTGTCGAGGCGGAGAGGCTTTACAGGTCGCGCCATGAATCCTTGCATGATCGTTTGGCAGTTCGGTTGGAACTGTATTTTTTGCATGGCTGGCAGGGGGGATAAAAGCATGCTCCGCCCATTTGAAAATCCCGAAAAGCAGAAAGAATATCATCGCTAGGAGTTTCCCGCTTGCAAAGCGGGAGACGACGCGACGATCCTGAGTCGCGAGAATTGTCCTTTGTGGCTATGGATCGCGTCGTTGCCAGAAGGGGGCTCCTCGCGATGTCGGCCCTTGTTGCTTTTTCGGGGTTCCAATCCTACGGAGTATATTTCAAAACATATGTTGCGCGGCACTGTGAATGGATTATTCTGTGAGCGTTTCCCGCCTTTACGGAATTCCTCCCTTGTTGCATTCCGATATCTTCAAAACTGCCAAGAAAAGCGATGAGAAGCTTCCGTCGGGCGCGGACAGCAACTCGGTCGAGATGCAGCGCGTCTTACTGCCTTATGCCGTCATGGGCAACAAGATCAACTTGCCCTTTGTCGTGACGGCGATAGGGCTGTTGTTGTCGGTGCTGCTGTTTTACGTGATGGAACAGGGCCTTAAAGGCGCGAATGCTCCGATCAATGTTTGGCAGGAGATTGCGCGAGCGAGTCAGGGTAAGGTTACGATGGGCATCCCGTGGATCGGGTTGTTGCCTTACATCGAGTTGATTATTGGGTTGTTGTTGACGTGGGTGCTGGTCATGTATTTGAACCTTGCCCATTCTCGGAATCGAGAGGCGGCGAATCTTGCCCGTTCCCTGCACATCGTCAACGAAGAGTTGGCGCATAAAGTCGCGCAGGAAGAGTGCATGGCGCTTGCGTTGCGTGAAAGCGAACGCAGCTATCGCCTTGTTTTCGAGAACACGAATATCGGGCTGTGCCGCATTGCGGAATCCGGCGAGTGGCTTCGGGTTAATCGCGCGGTCGCGACGATGCTTGGATATAGCACGCCGCAAGATTTGTCGACGTCGCAACCTGACAAGCAAGGTAAGCTGTTCGCCAATCCCGACGCTCGTAGTGAGCTGTTCGCTCAGTTGCGCAGCGACGCGCCGCGTGAGAAGGACATTGAGCTACGAAGGAAAGACGGAGCTACTGTGTGGGTTAGCATGGGGGGGTGCTTTGTCGAGGATGTAAGGGAAAGCGCGGGGCATTTTGAATGTACGCTGTTTGACCTTACCGAGCGCAGGAAGGTAGAAGCGGCGCTTGTGCAAGCAAAAGAGCAGGCCGATTTTGCGAATCGTAGCAAGTCCGAATTTCTTGCGAATATGAGCCATGAGCTGCGCACGCCGTTGAACGCGATTATAGGATTTTCTGAGATTATCAAGGATCAGCTTTTCGGTCCCGTGGGGCAGCCGCAGTATGTCGAATATGCGCGCGACATTTATGACAGCGGCGCGTTGCTGCTTTCGCTCATTAACGATATTCTGGATATGTCTAAAATCGAGGCGGGCAAACGGCCTCTTGTCGACGCGACGCTTGATCTTGGCCATGTCGTGCACTCTGTCGTTAGACTGGTCGCTTCGCGGGCTAAGCTAGGCAAACTAAAATTGACGGCGCATGTGCCTGAGGAGTTGCCTTGTTTGTGTGGCGAGGAGAAAGCTGTAAAGCAGATCCTTACGAATATTCTTTCCAACGCGATCAAATTCACGCCGGAGGGGGGCGAAGTCTCACTCGACGCTTTTCGCGACGATTTTGGGAGGTTATGCGTTCGGATCAAGGACACTGGCATTGGAATAGCGCCGGAGGATGTTGCCGTGGCGATGCAGCCGTTCGGCCAGATTGAAAGCTCGTTGAGCCGTAAGCATCAAGGCACAGGGCTTGGGTTGCCGTTGACCAAGGCGCTTGTGGAACTGCATGGCGGCGTGCTTGATCTGCAAAGCAGGCCGGGGGAAGGCACGGCAGTGACTGTGATTTTTCCGGCGGGCCGGGTGGTGGGTAAATGCGCGGTTTCGTAGGGCTGTCATCGCGGCTTGAACGTTACGAAACGCTGAAAAGTTGTAACTCCCAAGCGGTGCATGTGTTATGAAGGCAAGCTTTGCAAGAAGGATCGTCATTGCGAGGAGCTTCCTTCAGGCGACGAAGCAATCCAGAGTCGCAAGAACAACCCCTGACGATTCTGGATTGCCACGTCGTCTCCCGCCTTCGGCGGGAAACTTCTCGCAATGACAGTCCTTTTTTCGGCTTTTGTCCATTTTCATACCGAGAACGGGTTGGGTGTTACGAAAAGTCGCGACTTTGTCAATCGGCTTCTATTCTAATTTCTGAGCGGTTTTCCCGTGTTCAGCATATGCGAGATACGCGCGATTGTTTCGGGGGTCTGGATCAGCTTCATGAATTCGCGTCGCTCAAATTCGAGCATTTGCGATTCCGCCGTCATTTCAGCTATTTTGAGCTCGCCGGAGCCGCAGACGACGTTCGCGAGCGCTTTGGCGACGGTGACGTCGTGGGGCTGCGCTTTGCCCAGCAGGCGAAATCCTTCGATGGCCAAATTAAGCGCGGCGCGTCCTGTGGCTCCGGGAAGATTGAACGACCATGGTTCCGGTGGCTTGTAGTCTTTGGCGAGATCAAGCGCGCGTTGCTTCGCATCAAAGAGCAGCCGGTCCCTGTTCATGGTGATTCCATCGCTGGCGCGCAGGAAACCCATGTCCTGCCCTTCCTGCGCTGAGGTCGAGACTTTTGCCATGCTTAGGGTTTCGAAGACCTGACTTACGGGTGGGATTGGGCCGCCGAAGCGCTTTTTGGCCGTGATGGCGCGGCCCAGCATTTGCGCGCATCCTCCCCAGCTTGGGATAAGCCCAACTCCTGCCTCCACTAAGCCAATATAGGTTTCGGCGTGCGCTTGCGTGGCGGAGCTGTGCAGCGTCAGTTCGCATGCTCCACCTAACGTCATGCCATATGGCGCGGCCACGGTCGGGAAGGGCGCGAAGCGTAGCGCTTGATAGGTTTCATGGCCTTGCTTGACCATATTCTCGATGGCCGGAAACATTTCGATGTTGATGGCGAAGAGTGCTAGCCCTAGATTCGCGCCGACCGAGAAATTTTCCGCTTCGTTATAAACGACAAGCGCTTTCCAGCGATTTGATTTGTCGGCTTGCGAGGTCGTGACGATCTCGATGGCCTTCTTGATCATATCAAGGACGTTCGGGTCTATCGCGTTCATCTTGGTATGGAATTCGAGGCACAGGACTCCGTCTCCGATATCCCACAGGCTGGCCGAGCCGCTTTTTTCAACTGGCTTGCTCGTAAGTTTGATATCCGAGAGCATGAGCACGCCAGAGGACCTGCGCACGGGCTGGTATTCGCCGTCGACGGTCAGGAATTGCAGTTTACCATTGTCGACGCGGTAGAAGGGGCGGTTGCTGATTTTTAGAAGCAGCGATGGAATTGGCTTGCGTTCGCTTTTCAGGCGCACGGAGAACCACTCGACGCCGAGCTTGTCGAGCAATTCGAATGGGCCGTAGCGCCAGTTGAATCCGAGCCGCATGGCGGAGTCGACCGCGACGATATCGTCGGCGATTTGCGGCACGAGCGAGGCGGCGTAGCTTAGCGTTTGCGATAGGACTGTCCATGCGTAGAGGCCGATGCGTCCGGGGGTTTCGCAGAGCGCGCGCAGGTTCTTTCCGGCGGCCTCGATTTCCGGGAGCTTGGCTTTTTCCGATTTTCTGTAATCGCCTGTTTTGAGGTCGAGCGTTTCTTTGACCTTGCCGTTCGGCGTCACGTTCATGCGGTAGAAGCCGCCCTTGCCTTTGCGTCCGGTATAGCCTTCGGCGATCATTTCTTTTATGAGCAAATGCTCGCGGAAATAGATTTTCCATGCGTCATCCGATGGCAGAGTCATCATAAAGCTCTGCGCGATGTGCGGCATCAGGTCGAGGCCGATAAGGTCCAGCAGTCCGAATATGCCTGTTTTGGGCATGCCTGCGGGCTTGCCGAACACGGCGTCCGCTTCTTCCACGGTTAAGCCGAGATCGAAGGCGGCGTTAACGGCAACTTGAATAAAAAAGACGCCGAGGCGGTTCGCGATGAAGCCCGGCGTGTCCTTGGCCATGACGACGCCTTTGCCGAGGCTGCGGTCGCAGAAATCGCGCAGGATTTCTATGGCGTCTTTGCGCGTGGCGGGGCCGATGACCATTTCCATCAGACGCATGTAGCGTGGCGGGTTGAAGAAATGGGTGACGAGAAAGTCTTTGGCGAAGCTTTCCGGCAGACCTTCGGTCAGCACCTTGATTGGTAGCGTGGAGGTGTTGGACGAGACGACGGATCCGGGCTTGCGGACGGATTCAAGCTTTCTGTAGAGATCTTGCTTGATTTGCTGATTTTCAAGGACGGCTTCCACGATCCAGTCTGCGTTCTTGAGTTCGTCTAGATCGTCTTCGAGGTTGCCGGGCGTGATGAGCTTCGCGCGAGACGATGCCATGAAGGGGGATGGTTTGGTTTTTCTGAGTCGTTCGATGGCTTGTTTTGCCAGAGCAGAACGGTCGGCGCCGCCTTTGGGGACGATATCGAGTAGCAGGACAGGGATCCCAGCGTTGGCAATGTGGGCGGCGATTTGGCTGCCCATCACACCGGAGCCGATTACGGCAACTTTTTGGATAAATGCGTTAGACATGCGGATGGCCTGTTATGGAGGTGGTCTGTATTACGGGGCAAACAAGGCGTGATATCTTTCCACTTTTGCATGATGCTTGTCCTGTGGCTAAACTTTGCCAAATTTTCGCCTGCAACGGGTAGATATCTATACTCATCGCGCATGAAGAGTTGGGAGCATTTTCGCCAATGGCGCGGCGTAACGCCCCTCGCCCTCCATAGGAGGGAGAGGGGTTGGGGTGAGGGTGGAGTCTGGATTTAAACGGCTGACTCTCCCCATCACCCCAGCCCTCTCCCCCTCGCGGGGGCGAGGGAGTCGCGTCTTGCTTGTGGCAAGGCCACGCCAATTCTTCATACGCGATGGGTATAGAATTTGGATTCACTCCATCGCCTCCAGAATCGTCGCGATGCCTTGGCCGCCGCCGATGCATTGCGTGGCGAGCGCATATTTTTTCTTTTCACGTTTGAGGAGTTGCGCGGCTTTGCCGACGATGCGCGCTCCTGTTGCGCCAAGCGGGTGGCCGAGCGCAATCGCGCCACCGTCGATATTGACGCGGCCCATGTCGATGTTTAGGTCGCGCATGCAGGCGATGGACTGGCTGGCGAAGGCTTCGTTTAGCTCGACGATGTCGATATCCTTGATCGTGAGGTTCGCGCGCGCGAGCGCTTTTTTGGTTGCCGCTACGGGGCCGATGCCCATGATTTCCGGCTCGCAGCCCGCGACGGCTATGGATTTGATTCGCGCGAGGATTTGCAGGTGGTTTCTGCGCGCGTAGTCTTCGCTGGTGACGAGGACGGCGGCGGCCCCGTCGGTCAGAGGCGAGGCGGTTCCGGCGGTGACTACGCCTTTGTCGAGGAAGGCGGGCTTGAGTTCAGACAGCTTGTCAAGAGTCGTGTTGCCGCGCAGGCAGGTATCTTTGTCGATGACGCCATGGGGGGTTGTGATTGGGACGATTTCTTCACGCAATTTGCCGACGACTTGCGCGACGCTGGCCTTGGTCTGGGACTGCACGGCGAAGGCTTCCTGTTCGCGGCGCGTGATGCCGTATTGTTTGGCGACGTTTTCGGCGGTGATGCCCATGCCTATATAGGCTTGTGGGTATCTGGCTTCCAGCGCGGGGTTCGGCATGGGGTTGTAGCCGCCCATGGGGACGCGTGACATGGATTCGACGCCTGCGCAGATAAAGGCTTCTCCGGCGCCCATCATGATGGCTCCGGCGGCGCTGTGGATCGCTTGCATGGAGGAACCGCAGAAGCGGTTGATGGTGGTGGCGGCGACGCTGTGCGGGAGTTTGGCCATAAAGACGGTCAGGCGGGCGATGTTTAGCCCTTGTTCGCCTTCGGGAAAGGCGCATCCCATAAGAAGATCCTCAATTTCCGCAGGGTCGATTTTGCTGCGTTCGATCAGGGCGCTGATGACGCTTGAAGCTAATTCATCCGGCCTGACGTCGACCAGTTCGCCTTTCATGGCGAAGCAAAAGGGCGAACGGGCGTAACCTGCGATGACAGCGGACGGCATCTTGACGCGCTCCTCATGGACAAAGGACAAGGCTATCTGTTAGGAGAGGTAGGACACATTCGTGATTTTAGTTATCATACTGTTGAGTTTGGCGAAAGGAATTCCATGAAAAGCTATAAAGTTGCCGTCGTTGGCGCTACTGGGGCAGTTGGACGCGAGATGCTTAAGACGCTGGCGGAGCGCGAGTTTCCGGTCAGCGAGGTTTTCGCTTTGGCATCCGGGCGTTCGGCGGGCGAGGTAGTCAGCTTCGGTGACGAGAAGACTTTGAGGGTCACCGATCTTGCCGCGTTCGATTTCAAGGGAGTTGATATTTGTTTGTCGTCGGCGGGCGCTAAAATTTCCGCCGAGTTCGCGCCACGCGCTGGGGCGACTGGCTGCGTTGTCATCGACAATACGTCGCATTTTCGCATGGATAAGGATGTGCCGTTGATCGTGCCGGAAGTGAATCCCGGCGCGATTGCCGAATACAAGAAGCGCAACATCATCGCTAATCCGAATTGTTCGACCATTCAGATGCTCGTGGCGCTCAAGCCCTTGCACGATCTGGCGACGATCAAGCGCATCGTAGTTTCGACCTATCAATCGGTGTCGGGCGCTGGCAAGGAGGCTATGGACGAGCTGTTCACGCAGACTCGCGCAATTTACGTGAATGATCCGATCGTTAAGGAGCAATTTCGCAAGCAGATCGCGTTCAATGTGATTCCGCAAATTGATATTTTCATGGATGATGGTTCGACCAAGGAAGAATGGAAGATGGTGGCCGAGACCAAGAAGATTCTTGATCCCAAGATCGAGGTCACGGCGACTTGCGTGCGTGTGCCTGTTTTCATCTGCCATTCAGAGGCTGTGAATGTGGAGTTCGAGAAGCCGATTACGGTGGCTGAGGCGCGCGACGCGCTGGCGCATGCGCCGGGGGTCACCGTGATCGACCATCGCCACGAGGAAGGCTTTGTGACTCCGGCGGAATGCACCGGCGAGGACGATACCTTTGTTAGCCGTATTCGCAAGGATCCTACGGTGCCGAATGGTCTAAACCTTTGGATCGTGGCCGATAATCTGCGCAAGGGCGCGGCGCTGAATGCCGTGCAGATTGCGGAGATTCTGGCTAGGGATAATCTGGTGTAATCGTCCATTATTTTAGCTCGGCGAGGAGCATTTTAGCTTCCTCAAGGCCCCAATATTTCGCGCCATCGACGGTGGCTTTTTGGAGCTGCGCCTTGGCGAGATCAGGTTTGCCGATTTTGGCTAGAATGGCTCCGTAGTGATAGTGGACTTGCGGAGGAAACGGGCCGCCTTTGGCGATGGCGCGTTCCATAATCGGCAAGGCCTGCGTGTAGTTTCCTTGCCTGTAATAGACCCAAGCGAGGGTGTCCAGAAGCAATGGGTTGGTGGCGGAGGAGAAGCGTTCGGCGGCGCGGCGCGCGCGGTCGAGCGAGGCGGAGTCATTGTAGTCGTAATCCGCGATAATTTCCGCCAGATTGTTGGCCGCAACGTCCAGATTCGGATTGCGTTCGAGGATGTCGGAATAGACGGCGATCGCCTCGCGATGTTTGCCCATATTGCCGAGCAGTTCCGCTTGCAGCAGCGGGGCGCGGAAGTCTGTCGGCGCGGCGCGCGCGCCCTTTTCGAGTATATCAAGCGCAGCATCCAGTTTGTTTTCCGCCTGATATAATCTGGCGCGGTCCAGATATGGGGGCTGAAACGGCGGGCTTGAGGCCAGCGTTTTATCCAGCGTTGCGGCCGCTTCGCTTGATTTGTTCAGCGCCATGTAGCTTTCAGCCAGTATCGTCGCGAGATAGGGGCTGTCCGATTTCAGCGTTTCCAGATAGTGGCTGGCGGCTTCCATGCGGCCAAGTTTCTTATAGGCGGAAACAAGTTCGGGCAATGCATGTTCAGCCAGCGACGAAGACGGGTTCTCGTTGATGACTTCTTGATATTTGGCGATGGCTTCTTCGGGTTTGCCATTGGCTTCTGAAAGTTGGCCTTCGAGAAATACTGCGGTTAGGCGTTGATCTTGAAATGTCGCAAGTTTCTGGATGGCTTCTTGAGCCGGAAGCCATTGCTTGGCGTCTAGCGCGAGACGCGCAGCATTTTCCCACCCAATCGCGTAGTCTGGCGAGGTTTTCGTTACCTGCGTGATCAACTCCATGGCTTGTGGCGTATTGCCGTTCATGTGGAGCATTTGGGCCAGTCTTACGCGCGGGGCGGGGCTTACAGAGTCCGCCTCGACGAGCCTCTTCATCGTGTCGATTGCAAGATCCAGACGTCCTTGCATGAGATAGGCTTCTCCGAGAATTTGCAGAGCTTCCGCGTTATTGGGGGTTTCGCGCAGCACTGTTCGCAAGTCTGACACCACGTTTTGATAAGCGCCTTTTTCAAACGACATCCTTGCCCGGATCATTAAAGCTGCGCGGTTGTTCGCGTCTTTCGCTAGCACTGCGCCAATTAACTTTTCCGCCAGCTCTTTATTACCGCGCGAGATGTTGATTTGCGCGAGGCGCGTGCGAGCGTTGAGGCCTGGCTGCTCTAGCTGATTGCGCGTGACGATCTGTTCAAGGAGTTCCGATGCCTTATCCATGGCGTTATGGGATGCGTAGAGATCCGCTAGCCAGAAGTAGGGTTCGTTCTTGCCTGAGTTGGCTTGCATGATGCTCTTGATCTCTTGCTCGGCGCTTTCAAGACCGCGCTTGTCATTCAGGAATCTTACGAGCAGTTGCTTCATGTCCCAGTTGTTGGGGAGGGCGGTTACGCCTTCGCGTAGGATGGTTTCGGCTTCGTCAATTTTGTTGGCCTTTGCAAGACGCGCTGCCAGACTTGTGCGGAACCTGATTTCTTCTGGTTTCAGTTCAAAGACGGCGCGGTAGGATTCGATGAGTTTCGGCAGATCGTCCATGCGGTCGTAGAGCATCGTGCGCAACAAGAGCAGCGCGAGATTTTTGGGATTCTTGGCAATGCCATCGTTGATGCTGGCAATGGCTTTTTCATAGTCTTGCTTTGCCGCGTAAATGCCTGCTAGCGCGGAAAAGGCGGTAATGCTTGTGGGCGACTTCGACAAAGCGATTTGGGCTTCTTTTTCAGCTGCGTCGTAGTCCTTGCGGCGAATGAGTAAGGCGGCGCGGATCGCATGCGCTTCCGCATTGTCAGGGTCTTCGGACAGTACGGCATTTAAACGCTTTTCGGTTTCGTCGTACTGTTCGGCGCCAAGGAGATATTGCGCGACTTTGAGTTTGGCAGGATGAAAATGCGTATCCTGTTGTTCGGCCATTGCGAAGTTGTTGAAAGCGTTTCGCAAGTCCCCCTGCATTTCATCCACGAGGCCTAGCCTGTAACGCGGGTCGGCAGCTGCGGGAAGAATCCGTAGAGCATTTTTATACTCCACGCGGGCTTTGTCGTATTGACCTTGCTGAAACAACGCATTTCCGTTTTTGAGGTAGCCAGATGCTTTCTCTTCAGGGTTGTTGCATGCGGCAAGGGGGAGCGATAGGACGAGCGCCAGAGCGGCTACGGAAAGCGTATTGCGGATGTTCATAGAGCCTCGCTGTGTTATATGGCGTTTTATACGGGATTGTGGACTGGATTTGTAGCGAAAAAGGTTGCTCACAAGCGCTGTTTTAAAACTTATCAAGCCAAAGCTTGCTGCAGGGGGTATCATTACGATGAGTCGCAGGGGGCGTGGCCATCCAGAGCTACGGAGGGTAGCTTTTGAAGACTCTAATTGCCACGTCGCCTGCGGCTCGTCGTAATGAAACCTTTTCCTGAAGTTTCGTCTGCTCATGCCTAAGTGTCGGCTTGGGAGTTACTTACGCTCAAGCTACGGTTCTCTATAAGACTGAACATCCTTCCGCAGCGAGATCTTCAACGGGTCCCTAGCCCAACTCCGCTTAAAGCTGGCGCGCAATTTCTTCCATTTCGAAGCACTCGATCACATCGTTGACTGCGATGTTGTCGTAGTTTTCGAACGCCATGCCGCATTCGAACCCTTCGCGCACTTCTTTGACTTCGTCTTTCACGCGCTTAAGGGTTTTAAGCGAACCCTCGTGCACGACGACGTTGTCGCGCAGGAGGCGCACTTTCGCGCCGCGTTTGACGATGCCTTCGGTGACCTTGCAGCCCGCGACCTTGCCGATGCGGCTGATTGAGAAGACCTGAAGGATTTGCGCGTTGCCAAGGAACTTTTCGCGCAGCGTTGGGGCCAACATGCCTGAAAGCGCCAGTTTCACGTCGTCGATTACGTTATAAATGATTGAGTAGTAGCGGATTTCTACGCCGTCGCGTTTGGACATTTCCCGCGCTTGCACATTGGCGCGGACATTGAAGCCTATGATGACGGCATGCGAGGCCTTGGCGAGAGTTACGTCGGATTCCGTGACGGAGCCGACAGCGGCATCGAGCACGCGTACGCGCACTTCAGTGTTGTCGTCGGTTAGCTTGATGAGCGCGTTCTTGATCGCTTCCACCGAGCCGTGCACGTCGCCTTTGATCAGAACGGCCAGTTCCTTGGCGGAGCCTTGTTTGATGGTTTCCATCATTTGCTCAAGCGTGCCGCGTTGGTTGGCCGCTGCCGCGAGCGTGCGGCGGCGACGGGCGCGGAATTCCGCGATTTCCCGCGCTTTGGCTTCGTCCGGCACAACAGTCAGGTCGTCGCCCGCGATAGGCGAGCCGTTGAGGCCCAGCACTTCGACCGGCATGGCGGGCGTGGCTTCGGCCACGTTGCGCCCTCGGTCGTCGATCAGAGCGCGGACCTTGCCCCATTCGCTTCCCGCCACAAAGATGTCGCCGACCTTCAAGGTTCCGCGTTGCACGAGCACCGTCGCGACGGGACCACGGCCTTTTTCGAGCTTGGCTTCGACAATCGCGCCTTCGCCCTTGCTGTCCGGATTGGCCTTCAGATCTAAGATTTCGGCTTGCAGCAGAATCGCGTCCAAAAGTTTGTCGAGGCCGGTTCCTTTTTTGGCAGAAATTTCCACCGAGAGGACTTCGCCGCCCATGTCTTCGACCTGAATATCGTGTTGAAGCAGTTCTTGTCTTACGCGGTCGGGCTTGGCTCCCGGTAGATCGCATTTGTTGATCGCGACGATGAGAGGGACTTCGGCGGCCTTGGCGTGGCGAATGGCTTCGACGGTTTGCGGCATGATGCCGTCGTCCGCCGCGACCACCAGCACCACGATGTCCGTGACTTTCGCGCCGCGCGCGCGCATTTCGGTAAAGGCGGCGTGGCCGGGGGTGTCGATGAAGGTCAGGCGGTCGAAACCGTGCATCTGTTCGGGCAAGATGACTTGATAGGCGCCGATATGCTGGGTGATGCCTCCGGCTTCTCCGGCCGCGACCTGCGTTTTGCGCAAGGCATCGAGCAAGGAGGTTTTGCCGTGGTCGACGTGGCCCATGACGGTGATGACGGGCGCGCGCGGCTTGAGGGTTTCGGGCGAGTCGATCGTGTCGGATAGGCCGGTTTCGACATCGGCATCCGAGACGCGCTTGACGCGGTGGCCGAATTCGGTGGCGACCAGTTCGGCGGTGTCGGCGTCGATGGTTTGCGTGATCGTGGCCATGACGCCAAGTTTAATTAGCGTCTTGATGACATCCGCGCCGCGTTCGGCCATACGGTTGGCGAGTTCTTGCACGGTGATGGCTTCGGGAATCGTGACGTCGCGCGAGACTTTCAGCTGTTCCATTTGCGCCAGCATGGCTTGACGCTTTTCACGCTCAATACGGCGGCGCATTGAGGCCATGCTGCGCATGCGTCCGCCGCCGTCTTCATCGGTCGATAGAGCCTGCGTTACGGTTATTCTTCCTGTACGGCGTCCTGCGCTGTCGCCTCCCGTGCGCGCACGCAAACCACCGCCGCGTCCGGCCTTATTATTATGGCCTTTGCGGTTTCCGCTACGGTCGTCTTCCTCGCTTTCGACGACGATTCCACGACGCGCGAGAACTACGGAATTGTCGGCGGCTTTTGGTGGTTTGGCGCGGTCGCTTTCGACTTTGCGCGAAGCTTGCAGATCGCGTCCGCGCGCGTCGTTTTCGGCTTTGCGGCGTTCGCTTTCAGTTTTTTCATGTTCCTGAATGCGGTGCAGCTCCTCAAGCTCGCGTTGGCGTAGAGCGTCGCGCGTCATCGGCTGGTTGATTGGTTCGCCACCGATAGGGATTAATGGTTCGCTGGGGGTCGACAGGCCTTCGGCTTCGCGGCGTTCGCTTTCTAGTACGGCTCCGCGCAGGGCGCGGGCGCGGGCATCGCGTTCTTCCGGTGTCAGCTGGCGGATCATCGCGCTTGTCGCGCGCCCGCGACCGCCGATGGAGACGGAGGTTCCGGGTTCGGGGCCGACCACCATTTGTTGACGCGCAGCGTTTTCGCCTCCTGTTCCAGGCGTTGCCGCGCGTGGGCCGCTGCGTTTGTGCTCGATTTGCACGGCTTTGCGTTCGACTTGAACCGGGCGGCGGCGCCCATGCGGGAATTGCTGCAGCACGGAACCTGTGGCCGCGCCGCCTTCGCCTGCCGGGGATTTTTTAAGCTCCAGCTTCGGTTTGTTGCCAAGACTTAAGACTTTTTTGGTTTCCTGTTCGGTCATTTTTGTTCCGTATCCGTGTTGCTTACACAATGCTAGCTTCGGTTGAATTATGCGGCAGTTCCGCGATTTTTTCCAGACGCGCTTGCTCTGAGATGATTATTTCTGAAAGTTTTCCTCTCCTGATTCCCGCATAGACGATTTGCGCGTAGCCGAAGGCTTGCCCTAATTCGGCGCGATTGAAGGCTTTGTTGACCGTAAATGCGCAGGTCGCGCCGTTGTTTTCTGCCGTTTTTTGCGCTTGCGAGGCAAGCTCGACGATAGTGCTTTTGGCCGCGTCGTCGGCAATGATCAGCAGCGCGATTTTGCCTTGGCGTATGGCCGATTCGACTTGCGTTTCGCCCAGTACGGCTTCTCCCGCCCCTTTTGCGAGTCCCATCAGATCTAGGCAGCGCTTGCGTTGCAGTGCGGTAATTTGCTCCAGATATTTGGGAGGGATTCTGGTTTGCGCGTGCGCGGCTTTGCTGAAGAGGTTTTTAGACAGGGCGCGTTCGAGCGCAGCGCGTTCCGCTTTCACCCACAGGCCTCGCCCCGGCAGTTTTTCGGCAAGGTCCACTACTAAATCATGGTTTGGGCCGATGACGAAACGGAGCAGGGCTGATTTTGGCAGCATTTCACCGGTCGCGAGGCACTTGCGTTCCGACGTTTTCTTGGCTTTGTTTTTTTTGTTTTGAGACGGAGTTAAGCTGGCTGAAGATTTAGGCAAATCTTCTCCGTCCCCCGGTCGCCCCTGCATGGTTGCAGGGGGGGAGGGCGTTTTGATCAGGGTGGGCTCTGTCCGAGCGTCCATATAGATTGTCGCGCCTCATTTTCCGACGTTACGAGGTCGTTGACGGAGACTTGTTGTCTCCTTCAAACCAGTGCGCACGCGCCGCCATAATGATTTCGTTCGCCTTGTTTTCTGTCAGGTTATCCATGCCGAGAATCTCTCGCAGCTCGTCGCTGGCGAGGTCGGCTACGTCATCAAGCGTCTTGATGCCTTTTTCGCCCAGCTTCACGACCATTTCGATCGAGAGGCCCGGCAGGTTGACGACTTCGTCTTCGATGCCGAATTCTTTGCGTCTGGCTTCAAGCTTGGCCGCGTTTTCGGCGAGCCATGCACGGGCGCGGTCTTGCAGTTCGCTGGCCACTTCGGCGTCAAAGCCTTCTATATCCGTAAGTTCGTCCACAGAGGTTTCCGCGATCTGCTCGGCGCGGGTGAAACCTTCCGCAACAAGTAAATGAGCGATTACATCGTCGACGGCGAGCGCTTCGATGAAGTGGGCGGTGCGGGTTTGCATTTCCTGTTGACGACGATCCGATTCTTCTTGCTCGGTGAGAATATCGATATCCCAACCGGTTAGCATTGAGGCCAAGCGCACATTCTGGCCACGACGACCGATGGCTAGCGACAACTGGCCGTCGGGAACGACTACGTCCATGCGGCTGTTTTCTTCGTCGAGCACGACTTTCGCAACTTCGGCGGGGGTGAGCGCGTTGACGACGAAGGTCGCGGGGTCTGCAGACCATGGGATGATGTCGATCTTTTCGCCTTGAAGTTCGCCGCTGACGGCCTGGACGCGGCTGCCGCGCATGCCGACGCAGGCTCCCACGGGGTCCATGGAACTGTCATTTGAAAAAACCGCGATTTTCGCGCGGCTTCCGGGGTCGCGGGCGACCGATTTAATCTCAATGATTCCGTCATAGATTTCCGGCACTTCTTGCGTGAACAACTTGGCCATGAACAACGGGTGCGTGCGAGACAAGAAAATTTGCGGCCCGCGTTGCTCTTCGCGCACATCGAAGATATAGGCGCGGACGCGGTCGCCATTCTTGAAATGCTCGCGCGGCAAAGTTTCGTCGCGGCGCAGCATGGCTTCGGTGCGGCCTAAGTCGACGGTGATGTTGCCAAACTCTATGCGCTTCACGATGCCGTTGATGATTTCGCCTACGCGGTCTTTGAATTCGTTGAATTGGCGGCGGCGCTCGGCTTCGCGCACTTTCTGCATGATTACTTGCTTGGCGGTTTGCGCCGCAATGCGGCCCAAGTCGATGGGAGGCAGGTCGTCAATGAAGAACTCGCCAACTTCCGCATCCGGTTTGCTTTTGCGCGCGATTTTGAGCGAGATTTGCGTGAACTCGTTTTCGACAGGTTCCGCGACTTGCTGGTAACGACGCAGGGAAACCTCGCCCGTACGGCGGTCTATGGTCGCGCGGATATCGTGCTCGTGGCCGTATTTGGTGCGTCCGGCTTTCTGGATCGCTTGTTCCATCGCTTCCAGAACTTCTTCCTTTTCGATGCCTTTTTCGCGCGATACTGCGTCGGCCACATGCAACAGTTCCATAACTACCTCTCGTTTCCTTTTCCCTATATCCTCAGTCCTTGGTTTCCGGCCCTGCCGCTGACGGGAGAAGGGTCAACAAAAAAGGCGGGCTTTTGGCCCACCTTCCACCCTAACTGTCAACTTGTCGAGTGGACTATACCCGGTTTCGCGTGGATTGCAAGGAGATTCGCGCTTAACAGGCCTTTTTTTCACTTTTCAATGGAGGGTTTCGGCTTAATTTTATCAATTGGATGATAGTTGCGCGTCATTTTTTTTCGTTTGATTAAAATAGTCTGTTGCACTTGCGGCGCAGGGACGTTATGACATGGCCTCTTTTCCCCGGTAGCTCAGTCGGTAGAGCAGGTGACTGTTAATCACCGGGTCGGCGGTTCGAGTCCGTCCCGGGGAGCCATTTTTCCATACTTGTCAGAGATTGCGATGTCCTGCGTCAAGCAGGGGTAAGTGTGCGCATTTCTGAAGCGATGGCGCTGCGTTGTTGCGGGCAAGCGCCGTGTTATTGGCAGCTTTTGCCAATTCTTGAGGCGCGATAGGTATCATGGTGTTAATGGTGCCGCTGGAGGGATTTGAACCCCCGACCTTGACTTTACGAATTGGTTAACGCAGTTTTCGCTGCCTTGCGCGATATTTCTATTCTCTTTTATTTATCAATGCGTTAGTTGACTTCAGGCCCCGCATTCAGCTTCATGGACTTATCGGGTTTTCGCGCAAACTTGCAGCCGCTTGCTTCCTGAGCGCTTCCGGAATTTCCGCGAAACCATGGCATGAAGTTGGCGGGTGCGCATGGCGCGGTTGACGAAAAGGCTTATCGAGGCGGCGGAGGTTCGGGGCAAGGACTACTTTGTCTTCGACGATGAGCTTGCCGGATTTGGTTTGCGCGTCTTTCCCTCTGGTCGCAAGGTTTTCTCCTTGCAGTATCGCGTGGGCGTTCGCACGCGCCGCTTGAAGCTTGGGCGCTATCCGGCGATGACGGCGGAGCAGGCGCGGGAGAAGGCTCGCCAGAATCTTGCCGCCATCCATGATGGCCAGGATCCCATGCAGGCCAAGCATGCCTTCGCGTCCTGCCCCGACATGAAAGAGTTCTGCCAGCGTTTTCTGGAAACGCATGTGGCCGTTCACCTGAAGGCTGGCACGCGCGCGCGTTACGAAAACGTCATCAAGAATCATGTCCTTCCCTCCTTTGGCCGCTTAAAAGTCACAGAGGTCACGCGCGTCCATGCGCTGCAGCTGCATTTTTCGATGCGCAAAATACCGTCAACCGCGAACCACGCCCTGACCATATTGTCTAAAATGTTCAATACGGCGGAAGATTGGGGATTGCGCCCAGACAACACCAACCCCTGCCGCCACATCAAAAAATACAAAGAAAACAAGCGGGAGAGGTATCTTTCCGCCGAGGAGATGCGGCGGCTTGGCGAGACGTTGCGGATGGCGGAGGAGGCGAGGTTGTGCTCGCTCTATGCCGTCGCGGCTTTCAGGCTGTTGATGCTGACCGGAGCGCGGCTTGGGGAAATCAGGGACTGCAAGTGGGACTATGTCCGCCTCGATCAGGGCATCATCCGGTTGCCCGACTCCAAGACGGGGCCGAAATTCATCCATCTGGGGCGCTCGGCCATCGATTTGTTGCGCGATTTACCGCGCAAGGAGGGCAACCCGTATCTGATCTGTTCGGATCATCACGCCGACAAGCCGATTTACGATCTGCAAACGACATGGCAGAAAATCAAAAAATGGGCGGGGATCGAGGACGTTCGCATCCACGATTTGCGCCACACTTTTGCGTCGAACGCGGTGGCGATGGGCATGAGCCTGCCGATGATCGGAAAGCTGCTCGGCCATACCCAGACGCAGACGACGGCGCGTTATGCGCATCTCGCGCTTGATCCGGTTCTGGAGGCCGCGAGCAAAGTGACGAGCGAGATCGGCAGCCTTTTGGCGCTCCCCGCGCCGAGCGATCCTGCCGCCATCGGAGGGCAAGCGCGGCCCGTTGCTGCGGCGGCTCCGTTAACCTCCCCCCTATGAAACATCCATATTTAAAGAACATCCATGCCACAAACGAATAATAAATCCCAATCTAGTTCTAGCGCAGGAAAAATTGTGGGAACGCATAAACGTCGAATTGCCAAATGTTTGGCTATGTTAGACGCAGATGGTCAGGAAAGCAAAACTGCACTAACGCAACTTTTTAAATTCATTAAGGCAGACGAAGGACAATTTAGCGATTATTTTGCTTTCAATTTACTGGTAGGGTATTTCTTACCCCCTCCAGTCACGGATAGAGAAGAACTTGATGCCTATCGTGAAAATTTTGAAAATTATCGCAGTAACTTGATCGAACTCCGGAAAAGCCTGACTGACAAGGAATCTGAGGCGAGCCAACTGACAACACAGGTAAGCGCGCTGAGTGGAAATAAGGAGGTATTGGAGGATAAGGTTTACCGATTAGAATGTCTTCTTCGAGAACAAGAAAAACTAGAACCCATTCTACACCCCAGAGACGGTGCGGCCAAGCAAAAAAAAGCAACGAGCGCGGCTAGCAAAATAAAAAGAAAGAAACGCGAGCCTGATGACAATCCGTTTCCTAAGTCTCTTTTGCCTAAAGATGGCAATGATCTTGACTGGGGAGACAGGTATCCAGAGTGGAAAGCCAATATCCGCATAATCAATCAAGGAGATGACGAGGCTAAACGATGCCTTGCCAATTGGTTGTTAGAACTGAAGGGGGAAGGCTATAAAATTGTTGATGTATTGGGAAGCAAGGATCATGTACAAACACAGAGGGAATACGTCGAAATTTGGGACTCATTTGGCGCATGGCATGTCGCTATTGAAGCATTATTAAATGACGAGATTGACATAGATTACAAGATTAGAACCCTTGATGAGAAACTGATTGATCTGGAGCGAGACAGAGATATCCTCAATAACGAAATTGCATCCCTAAAATGTCAAATTGACTTCTATAGCAAAAAAATTAAACCAGTCAGTGCTTCAACTTCTGCTAACCCATCGGCAAGCAGTGCGCCACAATCAGGGCCTTCGGTTTCGCCTGTTCCCGGAGAGTCGGCTGGAGGGGCTGCCTCTGCGTCTGGACCAGCAGCTACGCAATCGACAAAGCCTACACAAAAACCGGCATCGTCCAACACTTCTTCTTCATCTGGAGCAACGGCATCACCCTCACCCGCGCCATCAAGTGGGGCATCAGCAGCGCATGGACCAACCGTCACTGCGTCGCCCTCATCCGGGCCTTCAGCCAATTCCGGTCCGGTAAACGCTTCTCCATCCAATACAGCGTCTGGTGCAGCGGCAACGGCAAACTCACAGTCTTCACCGCCTAGCCCGTCGTTTGTTCCACCTGCAAATGTGGTCATGCCCCCAAGAACGCAGCCGCTAGTCACATCTACGCAGTTCAAGATAGCGGCGGGCGTATTGCTGGCAATCGGAATGATGTTAAGCATCAGAACAGCGTGGAATAGCGCAGCAGAATGGATTGGGCAACATCGCGACACCGCCGATGTCGCGCGAGCTGAAGTAACTCACCCTTCTGCTACGCCATCAGCGCAAACTTCAAACCAGTCGTCAGAACAGATGTCATCCGTGCAGGCTACAGACCCTGTTTTAAGTCAGGAGATGTATGCGCACTCAGACAAAGTCCGTGTATGGGCGAAGCTTATACGCAACAAGCCTGCCTCGTTAATCAAAACACTAGGGCGGGGTGAAAAGGTTAATATCGAAGGTGCTCAGAAGCAGTTAGCAAGCCTCAGCAAATCGAAATGGGTTCGCATAAGTCTTACCGATGGACAGGCCGGGTATGTATTAACCAAAGAGTTGTCTGCGGACATGCCACCCGTAATCGAACCTCGATTAGTTGAACAATTTCAAGGGGAACGACAACCGCAACCGAAACAGCCGGAGCTTGAAGATAATGGGCAGGATAATTCTTCGAACCCTGTCATGAAACTTAAGGTTAAGTATGCGATGTGGATACGAGCCAAGGCATTGGGATCACCAATTTCATGGGACGATTACGATAGGTATTATGATATAAGTTTTGCATGTGGTCAGTGTAAAAAAGAACTTTTCCGAAAAGGAGGGGTTCCAGCCGAACAACCGCAAGTGCTCGTTGTAGAACAACGGGAAGAAGAATTGGATGATGCTTACGTTGTGCGTATAGACCTCTCATATCTTCCAGAGCAAGCAGAACGGGGCGATCCTCAACCTATTGAGAACAGGACTGTGCCATCTGCAACAAGGCCGACATTTGAATCGAATAGCAGGCGCGGCAATTCGCACGGAAGCGGAGGCTACACAACTCAGGACGAGCCTTTTGGATTTAACAATAAGTAGAATTGTATCTTGGGAGAATATTTATGACCATGCCAACACCGACACGAGAAGCAGCTAAACCTAGCTTCGTAGATTTTATCGCTTTGCTGCCTGGGGCCAGTCGCTTGAATGAACAGATCGCGCGGGAACTTTATTCGCGTGTCACGAACTTTACGTATCGGAAAGCAGAGGAGCGTGACCCGGCAGGGCATGTTGCTGAAAAGTGTAGGGGCGTAGGATTTCAGGAAATAAAATTTCATGGAAATTTAGGGACTGTTCTGATTTCAAAAGAACTAAAACGCGCTTACATTTTTGATGCAAGTGCCGATGAATCTAAATATGCAGAAAATTATGCCAAAATATTAATGATCCTTGCCGGATGGGGAGAAAGTCCTTCCATTGAATATCGAGATAGACCATCCGGGGGGCAAGCTATCCCTTACTATCAGCTTGGGAAAGAAATAGAAAAAGAGCATCAGAATGCAATTCAGGTTATGTCATTAAAAGACAGGGAAGTAACTTTGCATTTTCTCGATGAACTTTCAACGCACTACGAACTGATGACTGAGTTACATCAGAAAAGTGCATATAATGCAGCCAAGTTAGGGGAAGACGGTGATGCAGACATTCAGAGCGATTATGCAAGACTAGCATTTCATATAAATTTTAATCTTAAAGAATGCAAAAAGGCGAGCATCGAGCTATTGAATATGCCTAAGGCCAAGCCAGAGAATTATCTACAGGCCTGGGAAATCCTGACGGGAATTATGAAAGAAAAGGGGATAAAAATCTCAGCAATTGGCCTGAATATCCCTGAAAGACAACAAGCCAGCGCGCCAGAGCAACCAGAAGATGCTTTAGGTGCGCACGCTACTGACAAACCATCATTTGAACAACTGCGACAGAAAATCACTGAACGCATGAGGCAGGCAAGGCCGTCCGTCATTATCCTTGGACATGAGACAGATGAGACGCCAGAATCAGAAGCAGCTCAGGAATCACCAGCGTTTGCCACAAGCACGCCCATTGACCCAGTCGTAGAGTCTATAACGCCAGCAAACACAGCACTCTACCCAGACGATATAACTGACGCCATGCGTTTCGTTTCGTCCCGCCTTAAAGAAGGGGCACAACAAGCATTCATAACAGCTTTGCGTGACCTGAAGTACTTGCGTAATGCAGGTATAACAAGAGTGGGTTACCGTCCTGACGCGCCGGATCAGCAACTACTGGAAAACATAGCCAAGCTCAAGACAGTAGTAGAGGATAATCCTGAGGCGGTTCCTCCTGCCGGAACAGAAGAATACGAGACTTTCCTTGAGAATGCCCTAAAGCGCGAGGTTATTGAAAGGCAAACCACACATGCCACAATTGAGCTTCCACACGAGGCGCAGGCAGAGCCGCTCGCCGTATCGGAGACTGCCCCGCAGCTAGTTACGCCCACCATTGTCCCCATGCCGCCGATTGCGGAACCTTCCCAGCCAGAGGTTCCTGTTGCCGCCGATTCCACAGCGCCGGAATCTTTGGCGCATGCTCCCGATGCACCTGCTTCCTTGCCTGAAGTGCCTCAGTCTACTATTCCTTCTGCAGATTCCCCGGAACCTCTCCAACCAGAACTGCCTGTCGCTGAACCTCATGTGCCGGAGTCTTCGGCTCAAATTCCCGTAGCACCCTCAGGAAAGCGCACAGTAAAGGAGGTTCTATGGGATTGGCATAACGCCGCACGTTCGGCTTTGTCGCATTATCGGCAAGCCGCAACGCGGAAAGTTTCTACACTAACAGCCAAAGGCAACGAGCATTGGAAGGCTGTGACACAACGCGCACAATCAGCAAAAGCGGGGGCGCAAAACATAGTCGCAAATGCCAGAAGAAGAGGACAAGGCGCAATCACAGTTTTGAGGGATTGGAAATCGCAAGCATCCAGTCTGTGTAGTCGAGCTGTAGCATGGGGCAAGCGAAATGGCTGGGAGCTGGCTTTTGGCGGCGTGGCAGGCGCTGCGACACGGATCGCTGCGCAGTTTGCTTTGGCCTCATCTGTGGCAGTAACCCCCGCCTGGGCGGTCGTTGGCTCTGCGGTTCTGGCAGGCGCATTGGCAGGTGGCTCGTCCAGCCTTGCACGTGCAACGTGGAGGCAATATCACGGCATCAAGTCGAACGAGAGATACTGGGCCGCCAAAGCGTTCTTGCGCGGCATGCCAATGGGTGCGCTTGGCGGCATCATTGGAGCAGGCGTCACGAATTGGCTTTTCTCGCATGATCTGTTGCCGGATGGCTTGGGACACCATGTTTCTGCTGCGCCGCATGAAGTAACTCTCTCAACCCTACAAGTCCCCTCCGCTCCGACGGGTTCTGCGGTTTCTCTTGTTGAGCCTGCTGCGACAAAGACAGTTGTGCTGCCACCCGCTGCGCCGGACACTCCCACCTCGCTACCTGTGCCGGATGCTCCCCCGACTCCTAGAACGGCGGTGCCTCCCGCTGTAGAGCCACCCCAGCCTGCGGCACCGGAAGCAGTTACACCTGCAGCACCCGTGGAAAATATTTCTGCTGACCCTAAGGTGTTGCTAAACTCTTCTCAGATGAACGGCCTGCCAAAATGGGTGCAAGGTCTTGCGGCAGCTAAGAATCCTACACCTGCTCAACTCACCTCTTTTTGTCAGGAGGCATCCTATCATCTTATGAACGGTTCCCAACCAGACCGCACAACTGCGGCTGCATTGATGAAGCATGGGATTAAGGCTGCCCAAGATGCTGACATGGGCGGTAAAACCGTTAGAATGCTTCATGCCAATTACGCCTACATGTTGAGATGGGGGATAGGCGTGAAGCAGGATATTGCAGGTTCCGTCGTCCACGCCAAGTTGGCGGGCGATGTCATCAACAACTTTGCGGAAAGACTTTTCAGGACTGTACCGAGATCAGTGTTGACCATCGGTTGAGGAACTACTGGTACAATAGATGGGATTGAGCGTCTGCATTTTCGTAGTTGCGCGCGTGTCAGAGCATAATCTTGCAGTGCTAGAGGGAATGCAGAAGTCGCAGGGGCGGATTCGATTTCGGCGGCGAGTTTGCGCTGGAACTCGCGGCTGTATTCCCTTATCGGTGGGCAGACACAGGCGGGGTTAGAATTTGCCTCTGCGCAGGCGGTCAAGGAGGTCAGCGCGAGTGCGAGGAGCGTCCATCGTTTCACGAAGTTGGGCATCTTTGATCTCCACGATTTTCTTGAGTTGGTCGTAGCGTTCGGCGTTGCGTCCGGCTTGTTTCGCGCCGAGGAGGACGGTGGCGACTGTGGCAGCGAGGGCGCTCCAGCCGAGGAGGCGCAGGGCGTTGCCGGAGAGCCAGTTGGCGAGCAGCGTTCCCATCAGCGCAGACCTTCGCCGCACAACGCGCGGCTACACGTTCTCGCCGAGCGGGACATCGAGCGCCAGCGCGTTGTTGACAAGATCGTATTTGAAGGCGCGGGTTGCGTTCATGCACAGCAAAACGCCGCGCGCCGGATCGATCACGCCGCCTTCGCGGAACATGTCCGGAAGCTTCGGCAGGATCGCGGCGTCGCAGGCCATCGCGCCCGCGCCCACGACCTCGGCGCTGATGTTCGGGATGCGGTTGGCGAAGTCCGCAAGCTGCAGGTCGGTGAAGACCAGATAACAAAGCCCACGATAGGCCGGAACATTGCCCGCGCCGAGCGCCATTTCTATCGTGCTGTCCGGCTGTTGATCCTCGCCGCCCGCGCGGATGCTGACGGTGCCGGGATATTTCTCCATGGCCTGCGTGTTCGAAGCGCTCGCGTCGTAGATCAGCTTGGTGTCCGCCCAGATCTTCCGGACGGTCGCGACCGGCCCCGCACAGAGCGCGACGGCGAACGAGACGGAATAGGAATAGCTCGTGCTCTTCGCCCCGCCGCCGCCCTTGCCCATATGCTGGGTGTGGCGCGTTTCTTTCAGTTCCGTCGACCAGATCACGTTGGCAAAACATCAGCAACAGGGATCGGCAGCAGCCACATCGCCAGCCCTTGGCGCATGCGCTTGCTGTCCGGCATCATGGAATAACTGGCGAAGGCTTGCGCCTGTGGCGAAGCCGGATCGTAATCCACCAGCCCCAAGGCAAGCCCCACGCCTTTGACAAGGCCAATGCAGTCGCAAGCCACGCCTTTCAAGCATCCCTGATGCTGAAAGGGCGTGCCGAGCCATGCGCGGGCTTCGGCCACGGCGTCTTTACGAGTTACGGTCATTTTGAATCCGGATAAGCCAATGTCTGATCGGTGCCGGGGACATGCGGTTCTCCGCGAAAGTTCACGGCGTTGTTGTAACGCGCCTTGCAGGTGGCGAAGCTTTTGTCGCATCCCGGCTGCAGGCTGTAGGTGTCGCCCACGGCGATCACGCCCGGCATGGGCAAAAACAGCGCGAAGGCATGCGTGGCGTAACTGCGGATTTCCATCTTGCGGCCAGCGTTGGCGCCGCTTGTCCATGTGACAAGCCCGCCTGACCAGTATCCATCGGCTTCCGTCCGCGCCGTATCGGTAAAGCCGCGCTGATCACTTGCCGCTGTGACGCTGTCAGTGACGGTCAGCGCCGCCAGACTGATTTTGCACCGTGCATCGCCTAGATCGGCGCGGCAGTCCGGCGTGTAAAGCTCGACGATCTGTTGCGACAGGGCTTGCGTCAGACCGCGCAATTCCGCCTTGAACACGGCGTCGCGCAATTCGACTTGCCCGATCGTGCCGCGCTTCAGAATGATCTTGCCCTGAGTCAGCGTCGCCCAGTTGACGAGGAAGATTTCGACTTCCGCGCCGTCCCACAGCCCCGCGCGCAAATCCGCCGCATCCAGCGTATCGCTATTCAGCGCGCTTTCGATGTCGAGATTATCGACCGACAAATCGGCAATGCCGTGAATTGCCGAGCGCGTGTAGCCGGTGCTGGCTTGATATAGCAAGCTGTCCACGGTCAGGTCTTGATCGTGATCGGTAAAGCCGAGTACCAGCCCGTCCTTGCGCGTCACCTTCCAGCAGGTCGCAAGCGTGGTCGCCTCGCCCGCAATGTGCGCGGCGAGTTGGGTGGTGGCTGTCTTCATGTCACATCTTTCTGGGTCCCCGCTTTCGCGGGGATACGGACAAGCCCTACGGGCTTATCCTAATTTCGATAATTGGAATGCCAGACCACTGGCTGAGGTTCACTTGTTCCAGCGTCACGGCCATGCTGTCGGTGTCGAAACGCACCGGCACATCGAATTCAAAGTCAGCAGTCACGGCGACGCCCACGGCAGGCGCGGTCAAAAAGGTCAGAATGCCGGTCGTCGTATCAACAGACCAGCCGGAGCTTTGCAGCACGCCCGCCAGATAGGGTTTCACGGTTCCGATGACAGGCTTCTTGATAACGCGCGTCTCGCTGGCCGGGCCGGAGGCGTAGGTTTTGACCAGTTGAAAACTTTTGTTCGTCCCATCGCCCGTTCCCAGTGCTTGTCCCGTTGCCTTGTAATCCGTCCAGTCCTTGAACCGGAAGCCATAGGCGCGGCCCTTGCGCGCGCGGAAAAAGGCGATCAAAGCATCGAGTTGCGTTTGCTTTTTTAGCCCCGATGCCACGTTCCAGCTTCCCCGCGCCGCCGCCCAGCTGGCGTTTCGTTGCTCAAACCCTGAAGCCGTCGCCACCACGGTCGTGGCATATTGCGGCCCACCCTCAGCGCCATAGGCGATGTCGGGCGGGAACTGGATTTCGTGGAAGGTCATGGCTATCGTTTCTGGATGTGATATTGTTCAATGTGCTTGATTGCTTATGTGGAGATGACAATGGCCAATAAAAAAACCCCAGAAGACACTCAGGTTCCTAGCGAGGAAGAAGGTATTTCTTCTAACGAAAGTTCAACTGAGAGCACTTCGTCGCCACCAAAAAATGAGGACAGTTGGATTGACGCAATTCGCAGGAACGATAAAAACGCTACTCAACTTCTAATCGCGCAAGAAATAGATAAGATTCTTAAAAAATACAGCCTTGATAATTACCTCACCGTTTTGCTGTTCGACACTGCTGGTTCAATAGGAAATTTTGAATCTGATAGGTTATACGAAGCGGTTTCACAAAATTCTCAGCAAAAAGACGTCTTGCTGATCCTGCATAGCGGTGGAGGCAGTATCGAACCTGCATATCTTATCAGCAAATTTCTGAAGCACTTTTCAAAAAGCAAATTCTCGATAGCTGTTCCAAGACGTGCAAAGTCAGCTGCTACGCTTATCTGTCTTGGTGCAGATGAAATTCACATGGGAAGAACGTCTCAATTAGGTCCCATCGATCCACAAATTGGCAAACTACCTGCATTAGGCCTTGTCCAAGCCCTTGAAACCTTATCAGGGCTGGCGTGCAAGTTTCCTGACGCATCAAAGATGCTTTCAAGTTATCTGGCTTCGCAGCTTGATTTAAGAGTTTTGGGCTATTTTAATCGTGTTGCAGAGTCAGCGGTACAATACGCAGAGCGTCTTCTGGCAAACAAATCCATCCCTAATAATAAGCAACCCCGCGATATAGCGGATCACCTCGTAAATCATTATAAGGATCACGGATTTGTTATTGACTACGAAGAAGCTCAGAAACTTTTGGGATCTTCTTTTGTTAAGGTTGATACCAAGGAGTATGCTGCAGCAAATGACATTTTTCAGTTGCTGGGATTTCTTGAGTTCATATTACAGCAGTCAGACCAAATGTTCTGGTATACGGGCAGCATAGAAAAAGGACTGGTTATCTTACCTAGTAAAACATAATTCCTAGAAATTAATCACAAGTTTCTCCCCGCCCGTCTGATCCCACGCGCCGCTTTCGCTGCAATCTGCGCCTGACTGGCGCGGAAGGAACCAGCGTCGGGCGTGGAGATGTTCATAACAACATTGACCGGCGTTGATGCGCGACCTGCGTCTTTCGGCAACACGACCTCGCCACGTTGCAGGATGGCAGGGATTTCGCCGGGCATGAGGCCAGCGATGCCGCCACTGTGGTAACGCGGCGCTCCGGCGAAGACGTAGGACGGGACTTGCCGCTGGGGCGCGGTTTCGCCAACTACGCCGCCTTCGTGGAAGATTGAACCGAACAGATCGCCAAAGAACCCGCCGCTACCGATGCTGCCCCCGATCGCGTCGAACAACGGGCCGGTGATTGATTTCTGCACCACCATACGGGTGATGTCCGCGACGATGGATTTGGCGAGATCGTCGAGGCTTTTCAGGCTTTGCCCGCCGGACGTCACAAGATCGACGATGGCGTCGTCGGTCGCCTTCATCGCGCTGGTGAAGGCCTTCTCGACCGCCGAGGCGGAATCTGCCGCTTCGTCACGGTATTTCTGGAACGCCCGCAGCGCGCCAGCCTCAGAGTCCTTCCGCGCCGCCAGATTGTCCTGCGTCGCTTTCTCAAGCGCGAGGTTATAGACGTTCTGACTGATGGCTCCGGCGTCGAGCAGTTCCTTCAGCTTGGCCAGCTTCTCCGCATAGGATTCCGCCGCGCCCTTGGTTTCAAGGGTTAGTTTCTGGCCTTCCTGCTGAAGCTTGTTGAACCTTTCCTGCGCGTCGGTCTGGTCATACAGCGCGGCGGCGAGTTCCCTCGTGTGCTCAATCTGCGCCTGTGT
Organism: Bdellovibrionales bacterium; assembly: GCA_040275305.1. GTDB lineage: Bacteria > Pseudomonadota > Alphaproteobacteria > UBA9219 > UBA9219 > JBEOJY01. The sequence continues at coordinate 88,319 of JBEOJY010000053.1, forward strand.
CGCCGTTTCCGGCAACCGCGCCACAGCCTCGGTGATCGCGGCCTGTCGCTTGTCTTTCAGCTTGTCGAGCTGCCGCCCATAATCGTCGATGACCTTCTGCGCTTCGGCAAAAGCCTTCTGGTCGAACAACTGCGCGGCCAGTTTGCGTGTCTGCATCCTCTCGGCATCGCCAGCCTGATCGGAGAGACGGCTGACGGCTTGATCGATAAACGCCTGCCGCGCGTTGCCAAGACCCAGCAACTGCCGCTGTAAATCGCCCACGACCTTGGCGTTGGCTTCCGATGCGCGTTTGGCCGCTTCCAGCGCAGGTTTCTCGACCGCCTCAATCTGGCGGCGGGCGATGTCCTCGGCTTCTTTGATCGCGGTATCCACGCCGCTGACGTTGCTGTTGTCCTTTTCCCGTAGGTTTTCGAGCCGTTGTTTGGTCGTCGCCAGTTCGGCGTTGATCTTGGCGATCTTTTCCGCCGGATCGGTAACCAGCTTGTCCAGCGCCTCGTCGAGTTTTTTGCGCTGGTCGGTCAGAAGTTCAGCGCGATGGTCTTTTTCGGCTGCGGCGCGTCCGGCAGCGGCTTGCGCCTCTGCTTCGGCTTCCTTGCGTGTCTCGGCGGTCAGGGCTTCGACCTCGCTGCGCAAATCCGCGATCTTTTCCTTTTGCCGATCAAGCAACGGCGTCATGTCGGTCATGACGCGCGGCTTGTAGTTTTGCAGCCGCTCCAGAACTCGCTGCGCTTCCGCCAGTTCCGCCGTGGTTTCCGTCAGCCTTTCGGCCAGCGGAGCCTTCTTGAACAGGTCGGTGACGCCTTCAAGCGTGGCCGAAAGCCCACGCAAGGCGATCTCGGCACCGCCGGACACCACGCTGGTCTGGCCGATGGACTCCAGCATGTTTTTCCATGCCACGGCCAGCCGATGCGAAGCGCCAGTGACGCCCGAAGCCTCGGCAGCGCCCGCGCCGCCGACCTTGGCTTCCAGAGCGTCGAGAATGACCTTCTGCGCCTCTGCTGTCTGACCAGTTTCGGCAAGGCTTTTGATAACCTCGCGCTGGCCTTGCGTGAACACCACGCCGACGCGGCGCAAGGCGGTCAGACCTTCGACCGGGTCTTCCAATGCGCGGCCAAGGCGCACAACGCTGGAATGCAAGTCCTGCCCGAACACGGCGGACATATCCTGCGCCAACCGCAGGGCGCGGGTGAAACTGTCGCCCGCGACCGACCGAAACGTCGCCAGCGCGGCGGCGGCGTCCTGCACCTGTTCGGCGGTGACGAGCGCGGATTTCTCAATGCCGTCGGAAAACTCGACGATCTGTCGCGCCGTCAGGCCCGACGACTGGCCGGTCGCTGTCAACACCGCCTGCAGACGGTTGTAGGATTTCTCCGCCTGCATCGCTTCTTCGATGCTTTTCTCAAGTCCAAGCGTGACTACGGTCAGCCCCGCCGCTGCCGCAAGCCCATAGGGGCCGAGCGCGCCCAGAGCCGACCCCAGCGGCCCCATTTCGTGCGCCAGCCCTTGAACGCGCCCTTGCAGGTTGTGTGATGCGGCGTCAATCGCCAGCAACGCCTTCGAGGCCGGTTGCGAAGCTTGTTCGATCTGCTGCAGGGCTTTTTGCCCTGCATCCCCGACATCCTTCAGCTCGGCCTTGACCTTGCCCCCGTCCATGACGGACAGGCGAATGGCGAGGTTCTTTTCGGTCATGATTGTTTGATGTCGTGTGCTTGCTTTAGGTGAAATTCAACTTCGTATTCAAACAAACTAATGTTTGGCACGACTGTCATTGCATATCGAAGTTTATCTCCGATTTCCTTTGCTACAATAATGCCATTTACTTGACTGCCCTTGCCAATAGTCTGCTGAACCCACCCCATATATCTGGTTAGTTGACCTATCGCGTGATCCGGGCTTCGAGCACGTTTCAGCTCGAATACAAAAAACTGGTTATGCTCGTCTACCGCCAAGATGTCGATTGGCCCAACTGCGGTTGGATATTCGATGCCATCACGACCGCTTGGATCAACGAAGAGCCGCAGTCGCTTTCCTTGAACGTCAATGGAACTAATGTTTTGCGCGATAAAATCACGCAACTGATATTCTAAGCCGAACGCCGTATCCGATATTTCTTCGCTTAAGTCCTCGTTCTCATCACCCAAGACAGCTTCTATTGTAGGATCCGAAGCCAAGTTTTTTCCTGAAGGCACAAGTCTGACTTCGGTTGATGTTTCTTGAACAGACCATCCGTTACGACGAAGCGCATTCCGAAGTTGATGCGATGTACTGGTCGTTGCATCAAATCCAGACGGAATATGCTGTGGATTCTGTCGCAGCCATTCCTTCAAAGGATAGACTTCGATCCCGCCATCATCTTTGGGAAGAATGACATTGAATTTTTTCAAAACAACCCCCTATAGTTGAAGCCTTTTATTAAAGGCTTGAACGATACCGATTTCGTTGCTCGATATTAAATCAGCCGTGGCGTTTAGGGAATACCCCAACGCCTCCGCAATTTTAATCACCGCCACCATGTCAATGCCGGTCACAAGCAGTCCTGCTACACGCAACTGCCCGGCACAGCGAAGCGCTATGTCCCATGCCTCCCAGCCTTCGACGGTTTGTGGCTCGTGCTCGGCATAGGGACAGAGGTTGCCTTGGGCGTTGGGCTTGCCTTTCGAACAGGGCAAACCCGCATCGGCGCAAGCACCACAATATTCCGGCCCGCCGACGAAATGCCATTCGCAACGAGCCTTTAGGCGTTTTTTTCCTGCTCCAGCACCAGCGCGGGGCCGAGATAGAGGCGTTCGAAGGCGTCCGCGATGGGCCACAGATCAAGCAGCGCGGCAATGGCTTCGGGCGACACGGGCGCGGGATTGCCATCGGCATCGCCAACGCCTTCCCAGTCGATGACGGCCAGTTGCGCAAGGTTTTTGAGCAAGGCCGCGCTGCGTGTCGCAGCATCGTCCTCGGCATCTTTCATCGCCTGCACCCGCGCGGCCATGACGAAGGCTGTGGTGATGGGGCGGACATGCAGACGCACGCCGTGGGCAAGATCAAGCCAATAAGGCTCGCGTTTCAGGTCGAGACGGATCATGCGTAGCTCTCCACATCGTTTTTGAGGGTGACGGTTAGCATGCAGCCTGCCGTTGCCGACTTGGCCGCTTGCCAGTTGAAATTCGCCTGCACGCCAGCGGGGCCGGAAAGGCCGAGCTTGGGTTTGGGCAAATAGACTTCGTGCGCCGTGAATAGCAGCGAGTGATCGGTGTCGATGACGTAGCCAAACTCCAGCTCGACAGGCGTGTTGCTGGTGGCGGCGTCGATCAACGCTGTGTCGGCAAAGCGCGTGTCGAGCGTACCAGTCAGCGCCGCGATGGTGGGATCGACACCGTCGATCTTGCCGTCGGCGCGGATCGTGGTGATGCGCTCAAGATTGTTGGTGTAGGTGACTTGTGCGCCGGTGACGTTGGCAAGAGCGACGCCATCCTTCTTGATCGAGCCTTGGAACTGATTGAAACGCGTCTGTGCGGCAGAGGTCGGCGTGCCACCGCCACTTGTCGTGGCGCGGGTTTCGCCTTGGGCGATACAGTTCAGCGTTGCGCTGGCAGCGCCAGACTGGGCAAAAGACATCTGCGCCGAATTGACACGCACGCCTGCGTTTAAGAAGAAGGCCGGAACCTCCGGCATGCCGACTTCCAGCGACAGGCTGGGCAGCGAAGACGCACCGGACGTGAAAGTATGCGTGAACGGTGCGGAAACGCCAGTCGTCACAGGCACGCCGAACAACGCCTTCAGCCAATGGCCAAAATTCCGAAGATCAACCGGCACGACGATGTCGCCTTCGACCTTGATCACGTCGCGGATCGGCTGCGACGGATCGCGGCCTTGGCCCAGAAGGTCGGACGCGATCAAGCCTTGCTCGGAACCAAGCTGCGACGACACGAACGGGAATTTTATGTAATTGCCGCTGGGCGGTGTTCCGTAGGTCGTCTCGAATTTTCCCAATAGCTGCGCGTTGGCTCCGTAAGCGCGGGACATGTTGTCCTCCTCTGTTCAGTGTTGGAATGGGTTGAACGCATGGTTCGCGCCCCCCGCCTGCGCGGGGGCACGCTCCGGCACGTGCCATGTTATTTTCCTGTTGTTAGGGGTTTAGTCCACCTACGCCAAGGCTTCGGTGGATTAACCGAGTTGGTCGGCGGTCGTGTAAATCAGTTCGATGGCGACAGTAGCCGCTTTGAAGCCAGCCGCGCCTTCGACAGCCAAGGCACTGCTGTCCGGCGCAAGCGGCGTGACACGGTCACACAAGCCGCCCAGCGTAAGCTCGGAAGCCAGTGCGGAAGCAATGGACGCGAACAGGTCGTCTAACGCTGCGTCCCGTGTCGCTGGATCATGTCCGGTGACGATCACTTCCAACAAAGCGCGGTGCTGCCAGTAATAAGACAGAGGAGACAACGTCACTTCCGGTTCGCCCGGATCGCCATCACGCAGGATGATCAAGCCACCCGCCGGAACTTTTTCCGGTACGACCTCGTTCCGCAGGACTTTTGCAGGAATGCGTTTAAGCGCGTTCAGAAGCGCCGAGAGAATTTGTTCGCGTTGACTGGCCATTACAAGGATCTTCCTTCTTTTTCTTGACATTGTGTGACGTTTGGCATACATTTGTCCTATCAGGAAACAAGGAGCACGTCATGTCCAAAACAGCCGTCATCAATACGCGCGTCGAGCCTGCAATTAAAAAATCCGTCGAGGCTGTCTTGCGTCCTTTGGGGCTGACGACGACGGAGGCCGTCAATTTGTTTTTTCATCAGGTCGTGCTGCGCAGGGGCCTGCCTTTCGAGGTGAGCCATCCCAACGCCGCGACAAGCAAGGCTCTGCAAAACGTCATGGCGGGAAAAAACGTTCGCCGCACGTCGCTTGATGCGCTTAAGCGCGAGTTCGGCGATGCGTGAGCTTTTCCTTGAAGGCGGTTTCAAGAAAGACCTGAAACTTGCGCAGAAGCGCCGCCTTAAGCTCGACAAGCTTTGGGAGATTGTCGAGCAGTTGCAAAAAGGCAAGTCTCTTGCGCCCAAACATCGTCCGCATCGCCTTTCGGGCAAGTGGGCGCGTTTTTGGGAATGCCATATCGAGCCGGATTGGCTTTTGGTTTACGCCTTGACGGACGATGGCCTGATCCTTGTGCGTACCGGCACACATTCGGATTTGTTCGGCTAATCCCTGATATCGCTCCAATTCTGGATAACAAGGCGCGGCAAGGCGTCGTTCCATTTCCCTGCGGCACTGTCGATGTCGAAGCGCTTTTTCAGGCTGGCTTGCGGGATCAGGATAAACATGACGATGGTGGCGAGGCCGCGTCCGGTTTTCAGCGCCGTAGGCGACGCGACCCGCGCCTTGCCCTTGCTGGTGACACGGAAATTGTCCACGACCAGCAAACCGACATGCCGCGCGCCCTGCGGTGGGACATAGCGCAACGGGATGCCAGCCTCGGCAAAATCCGCAGGCGTCAGTCGCTTGTTCTGACGGCGGATGACGTACTGCGTCGGGATAGCCAGAAACCGACCATGCTTGCTGCGGATGGTCACGCCTTCGGCAAAAGCGCTGATGATCTGCGGCGCTTTGCTCCAGACATAACCGGCGGCGTTCACACTTTGCTGGCCTTTGGGATAGATCTCGCCGCGCCACGTCTTGGAAAGACGATCCCCCAGACCGGCGTTCGTAACTTGCGACCGCAGTTCCAGTTTCAGACCGCCCGTCGCTTGCTTAACACCGGACATAACGGCTTGCTCCGCCGCCTTGACCTCCGCCGCCATGATGCGGCGCAGGTCGCCTTGCAAGGCAGCGACAAGTCTCATTCCGGCCTCGTGTTTAGCGTCCAGATCAGGTGGCTGGCATCGGCAATCGGTTCGCCTTGCACAATGAACATCGCGCCGTTGATCTCCAACCTGTCGCCAGGCTGGGGCGTGGCGATGTCTGTTGTGCGAACCTCCACAACCATGGTTGTCGCGGCAACTCTGCTGTCGCCAAAGCCCGTCACCAGGTCGGGGCGATGCAGAATGGCTCGAACATTCAGGGCTGCGCCGCCGTCGACCGGATGCCAGACGACGCTTCTGGCGATATTGGGATCCGCGAACAGATCGCCGAGCGCCGCCTCCAAAACACCGTCGATCATCAGTTGCTGCTGAACAGACGCACGGCCAAACGCGGACGTTTGTTGACCGGCAGGATTGAGGCTTCGGTGCGCACCTCGATCGCGCCGCCGTCCGGACGCGCCAGCTGCCGCGCGTAGATCGGCAGACCCATCGTGTTGACGGTCTCCAGCAGATTGGCGGGCGCGCCGTAAGTGACGAAGGTGTCGAGCGTGCCGAGCGGGAACGCGATGCCTTCGGCGGCATCTGGAATGCCATTGGCGCGCACGCCCTGAATATCCTGCGGCGTGATGACGTCGTCATGCGGAATCCAAGGCACAGAAAAAGAACGCATGGAGCGGACATCGCGGTTGGCCACGGTGGAAGGCCCGCCGAGTGGCACGCTGGGCAGCAGGTTCAGCACGCCTTCCGATTGCTCGATCAGCACGGAGCGCTGCGTCACGCCGTCGAACCGGAACAGGCCCAGCTGGCCAAGGCGCGTGGTGATGTTGGGCAGGATATTGATGGCTTGAGTCATTTCTGCGAGGCCGTAGCCACCAGCGTCGAAGGGATTGATCATGATAGTCATGGGTTTCTCCGGATTTTAGGGACAAAAAAACCGCCGGAAAGGCGGCGTAGGCTTTGGAATGTGTATGAGGATCAGGCTGTATCGCGCGCAACCAGACCGTGGGCGGCAAGTTGGGCGAGCTTCGCCGCCTTTTCGGACGGTTGATCGACGCTGGAGTCATAGGAAAGCAGCGTCTTAGCCAGCAGAACCGGCCCGCGCACGGCCACCAGACCGATAGCGTCGGCCCCCGTGGCATCCACAGCTTCTAGCAGCACAGCGGAAGCATCCTCCGCGCCTTCATCGCCCGAGACTTCGGTAATGGGCGACAGGCGGTATTTTCCGGTCGCCGTGATTTTGCCGAGCACTGCGCCCAGCGCGTAAACGGCTCCGGCCTTCAGGGTAACAATCTCGCGCGAGTAACGTGGCTCAAGCTCGTATTTGAGCAGGTCGCCGAGCGTGGGGGCTTGAACAAGAGCGGTCATGGGGTTTCCTTTCTTGGTGTGTAAGGGTTAGGCCTTGATCTTCGCGGCAGCCTGTTCCGCCGCCGCACGGGCGCGGCGCACGATGGCACTGTCCACAACCGAGGTCGCAGGTGCCGCCGCTGCAACAATGGCCGTTGCGTTGGAACGCGCCGCGAGTTCGTCAAGTACGGCGCGACGCATGGCATCGGGTTTAACGCCTCGCGCCATGGCATCGGCAACATCGAGTGTTACGCCCAGACGCGCAGCCTGTGCCGCAACTTGCGCCAGTTCGGCATAATCCTCGCGCAAACGCTGCGCCACGCGGGCTTCAACGGCAGCAGCATCAGGTGGCTCGGATGCAGCCGCGACAGGAACGGACGGCGCGGGTTCGGCATTGGGCATTTCGACTCCTTGGTGTTGAGAGATTTGAGGTTGGCTGGTCATGGAAGTCTCCTTTCGAGAGCTTGGGTTGATAAAGGCAAAAGGACGGCGGATGGATGCCGCGAGATTGGCCAGAGCCTCGTCACGGCTCATCACGGCATCGGCCAGACCAGCGGCAACGGCACGGTCACCGCGATAGATGGCGGCTTCGGTGCTACGCACTACATCTTCGGATATGGCGCGGTTTTGCACCAACAGTGTCACAAACCGCGCATAAAGAGCGTCCACATCGGCCTGAATGTCCGTACGGGCGCGGTTCGAGAGAGGTTCATGGGCGTTGGCATCGACCTTACGGTCTCCGGCATAGATAAAGCTCCAGGCAAGGCCAGCCTGTTCGTCAGCCCCGCTTTCATCGACATGCACGGCGACAACACCGATGGAACCGGCTTCTGCCGTCTGTGTGACCAAGAGTTTGTTGGCGCAACTGGCCAAGGCATAGGCAGCTGAAAGCGCATTCTCATGCGCCAAAGCCCATAGCGGTTTCCCGCTGGCGTGTCGCACAGCCTTGATCCGGTCGCAGAGGTCAAATAATCCGCCGACCTCACCGCCGGGACTGTCGATTTCCAGCAGCACGGCGTGAACGGAAGGATCAGTAATGGCTGTTTCTATGGTGTCGCTGAGAGCGCCATAGCTCATCAAGCCGCTGGCGACGTCGAGATAGCCGGAGCGCGTAACAAGCGTTCCCATCACCGGCACGATGGCAATGCCTTCGGGCGTGATGGCCATGGATGGCGTCGTATCGTCCTCATCCGGCGGCTCGCCTGGCAACACAGGCATGTCGAGGCCGACCAAGCGCGGCCCCAACACCGTGAGCAGAACATCAAGCTTAGGTTTGGCCAGCATCAAGGGTGCGCCGAACAGACGCGCGGCGATATGGGGACGAAGGATCATGTTTGTTGTCCATCAACGGCGGTATTGGGGTCGGACGGCGCGGCATCGCTCGCCCCGTCGAGGGTAAGATTTTGTGGCAAGATCGTTTGCTGAAACGCAATCCCAAGCTCGGCCTCGCGCTGCCGTTCGGCGGCAATCTCTGCGTCCACCTGGGCGATGTCATAACCGCGTTCCGCGATGGCCTGCGTCCGGCTCTTGAGGCCGGAGGAGATTTGCTCGATCTCGGCGCGCGCGTCCTTCAGTGGATCAACCCAATCCCATTTCGGCGGCAGCCAGTCGCACGCCAGATAATCAGAGCGTTTTATGTCGTAGCCGCGCAGGTTCAGCGAACCCGCGAGCACCGCCATATCCATCCAGCGCTCCCACACGCGGCGGCACATCTGGAAGGCCATGACCGCATGCTGCCAAGCCTCGACGCGACGACGGAACTCCAGCAGCGCCAGCCGCGAGTTCGAATAATTGGCCTTGAGCATATCACCGGAGACATAGGCGTAAGGTACGCCCGTCGCGGCGGCGATCTGCAGGATCGTACGGTACTGAAACGGTTCGTAAGTTTGGCCGACATCGGCTGGGCTGGAGGTTTGCACCTGTTCGCCAGGCTCCAGCATCATGATCTGACCGGGCTGCACATCCATGACGCGCTCGCCGTTGGGCGCGGTTTCCTCGGCACTGTCGAAGGGTTCTGCAGACGCTGGCGTCGTGATGAACAGCGCATGCATCGCCGCAACTTTCTTGCGGTCAAGCTCGGCGTCGTCATACTGGTCGAGCAGGAACAGCTTGACGATGGCCGGAGCCAGCCGCGACACGCCGCGCAACTGCCCGGCTTCTGCGGCATCCAGCAGATGAATGACATCCGATGCGGGCACGCCCGCGTCAACCATTCACAGCCTGATTTACCGCGTGTCGGACGCAAGCCCGCAGGAAATTGAACGCCTGAAGACGGAAATCGCCGAAGTGCGCGCTTCGTTGTTCAAACTCTCCTGCGGCGAGAGAATCTTCGCGGAAACGCGCTTGCGCAGGCTGGAGACGCGCCTGCGGGACGCGCATATGCCAAGCTTCGTGTTGAACGGGGATTCGCCTCTTTGCGCCGCGAAACTTCTGGTGCTCGACGAAGTCTCCATGGTCGGACGCGAAATGGCGCAAGACCTTCTGTCTTTCGGCAAGCCGCTTCTCGTGCTCGGCGATCCAGGCCAGCTTCCGCCCATCAAAGGCGAAGGCGCGTTCACGGACGGCCCTCCCGACATCATGCTCACCGAAATCCATCGGCAGGCGCGGGAAAGCGCCATCATCCGGCTGGCGACCCTGGCGCGTCTGGGCGAGCCTATTCCACACGGCAGTTACGACGGTTATGTCGCCAAGCTGCGCTGGAACGACCTTACGCCCGCGCAGCTGCTCAAAGGCGGCCAGGTCGTCTGCGGACGCAACAGCACGCGCCTGCGGCTGAACATCAGCATGAAGCAAACGGCAGGCTTCACGGCTCCCTATCCCATCGGGCGCGGCGAGAAGATCATCTGTCTCAAGAACCGCCACGACCTCGGCATCGTCAACGGCATGTTTCTGGAACTGGCCAGCATCCGCGACGAGGACAACCTCTGCTTCAGCGCTGAAATGCGCACGGAGGACGGGCGCGACATCTCCGGCAGGCAGCGCTTCTACAAAGGGCATTTTGACGACCACGTGCGCTACGACAAAGACCGCGCAATCCGCGACTGGCGCGACATGAAATCGCTCATCGAAACCGTCTGGGGCTACGCGATCACATGCCACAAGGCGCAAGGCTCTCAATGGGAGAACGTCATCGTCTGCGACGATCATCTCTTTCATAACGAGGCGGATCAGCGGCGCTGGCTCTACACGGCGATCACGCGGGCCGAGAAGGGCCTGGTGATCCTTGATTGACTTCAACGACATCGCGTCTTTCGGCAACTCCGGCCCACGCGTCGATCTCGACGCCGTGGTAGCCCGTTTGCGCGATAGCGCCGAGGATTGGGTGCCACGCCTGTTTCCGTCCGGCAAGAAGGTCGGCAAGGAATGGCGCATCGCCAACATCCACGGTTCTTCGCCGGGCAAACAGGGATCCTGCACGATCCAACTGCAGGGCGACCACGCCGGAGAATGGTACGAGTTCGACGGAGGCAAAGGCGGCGGCATCATCAGCGCCGTGGGGCACGCCACTGGTTTGAGTGGACGCTTTCTGATCGAATACGCGGCGGAATTGGTCGGATGGAAACAAGGCGACAAAGCGCCAAAAACCTCAACGCCTTACAAAGCAAAGTCGCCTGAAAAGACGAACAACGATATCCGGTTCATTCTCTCCCAATGCCAACCCGCCGCCGACACGCTCGTCGAAACCTATCTCGCGGGTCGTGGCCATTCTTGCCCTGCCACGCCCGACATCCTCTTCCACCCAGACCTGACGCACTGGGAAACCAAGATGGGCTATCCCGCGATGGTCGGCGTTGTGCGCAACGCGCAAGGAGGCGTGATCGGCCTTCACCGCACATGGTTGAAGGCGGATGGCTCCGGCAAGGCTGACATTCAAAAGCCCAAGATGATGCTGGGGCCGTGCTCTGGCGGTGCTGTTCATCTATCGGATGAGGTCGGTGAAATCATCGGCATATCCGAGGGCATCGAAACCGGCCTTGCCGTTCAAAATGCCTATCCGCACTTGTCGGTCTGGGCGGCGCTTTCGACCAGCGGCATGGAACGCATCGTTTTGTCGCCCTCGGTCCGTCGCGTCGTTTTGCTCGCCGACAACGACAAAAGCGGCGCAGGGCTGAAAGCGGCAAATGCAACTGCAGCAAAACTTGCTGCCGAAGGCCGACGCGTCTGGATCGCGCTGCCGCCAAAAGAAGGCGAGGACTTCAACGATCTGTTGTTGCGCGAGGGAGCCGAGGCTGTGCGCAAGACTCTCGACGCTGCGCAAGAATGGCAATTCGTCGCCAGCGCGGAGCCTGAATTGACCGAACAACCCACGCAAAAACCCGTGCCGGAGATCAAGCATCTCCCGCACAAGCCGTTCGGTTTCAGCGAACCGACCGGCGTGAGGCCCATGCTCCGCGCCGACGATGGCGACCTTGCCAGGCTGGCGGACGCATGCTGGTCGAACCTTTACGCCGGAAACGATCCGCCCTGGCTGTTCCGCTTTTCCATGCGCATGACGTGGGTCGACATGAACGACGAAGCGCGGCCCAAGCCGCAATTCGTCACGGAAGACCGCCTCAAATACATCCTTGCTCGCCAGATCGATTGGAGAAAGGAAGGCAAAGAAGCCCTCATACCGGCTCATCCGCCCATGAGCGTCATCAAGGATGTTTTGGCCACGCCCAACATGCTGCTGCCAGTGCTCGGCGGGATCGTCGCCAATCCTGTCTTCGATCCGAACGGCAGGCTGGTCGCCACGCCAGGCTACCACGCGCGGGCGAAACTGATGTACGTGCCACATAAGGAATTCGTTCTATCGCCGATACCAGCAAAGCCGACGGCTGATGATATCAAAGAAGCGCGCGAGTTGCTGCTGGATGATCTGCTCGGGGACTTTCCGTTCACGGGCGATGCCGAACGCGCTCATGCGCTGGCGCTGCTCTTGCTGCCCTTCATGCGCCCGATGATCGACGGGCCTACGCCCGTTCACCTGATCGAAAAACCGTCCGCAGGCACCGGCGCGACTCTGATGGTCGAAGCCATCGCTGTTATCGCGACGGGCGCAGGCGCGAACCTCATGTCCGAGGGGCGCGACGAGGACGAATGGCGCAAACGGCTAGCCGACTTTGATGGTGCCGTTCATGGAAAACTCCTTTGCCAATCACGCCTCCATGAACGCTTCATTCACCGGGATTAGCCAGTGAATTAGCGAGCAATCTTATGGCTATGTTCGGCGCGTGCCGATCATCTTCGGACAATCTGATTATGATGCGGCGATGCGCTCTGCTTTCTTGCCAGTGAACTCCTCCCAGCGTTGGACAATTACGTCGCAATATTTGGGATCAAGCTCGATCAATCGCGCTTGCCTTCCGGCTTTCTCGCAAGCGATCAGCGTGGTGCCGGAACCGCCGAAGCAATCCAGCACAATGTCGCGGCTCTTGCTGCTGTTGTGGATGGCACGTTCGACTAACTCGACCGGCTTCATTGTCGGGTGCAGATCATTGACGCGAGGCTTGTTCACGAACCACACGTCGCCTTGGTTGCGCGCGCCGCACCAGAAGTGATCGGTGCCTTGCCTCCAACCGTAGAGGATTGGCTCGTACTGGCGTTGGTAGTCAGAGCGTCCCAGCGTGAAGGTGTTCTTCGCCCAGATGACGAAAGTCGACCATTTACCACCCGCCGCGACGAACGCCTTTTGCAGCGTGTGCAACTCGCTCGACGACATGCAGATATAGATCGCTCCCTTGCAGACGGCGAGCATATTAACGCAGGCGTCGTACAAAAACGCTTCGAACCCTTTGCCAAGATTGTCGTTCATGATCGTGCGGTTATTGCCGCGCATCTTGTCCTTGGCGGTATTGCCGTAATCCACATTGTAGGGCGGATCCGTGAACACCATGTCGGCCAGCGCTCCGTCCAGCACCTTTTCGACATTTGCCAGCACAGTGCTGTCGCCACACAGCAGCCGATGATTGCCGCTGCATCGATGCTTGAAACCCATCGACGCATGCTGGCGCAGCATTTTGTTGCCACGCTGGCGCGTTCGTTTGAGGGGAAGCCGATAGCGCTTGCGTCTGGGGTTGCGTCCATGCTGGTTTTGCGGCCTGTTGAGGCGCTTGCGCGGGCGCTGCGGCGCGGTGACGCGACGGTGAAGGCGGGACGTCCTTGCCTTCCATGACCAGCTTCCATTCTTTCTCGTCCGGCAGGATGGGACGGTCGAGGACGTTGCGGTCGCCGTATTTGGGATCGCGGCTGGGCTCGACGCCGATTTTGGCGACGAAGCCGATCCCGCTGAGTTGGGAAAGCCCTTCCAGCCTCCGCTTGTTTTTTGCGTTGTCGCTCATGTCCGAAGGATCGAGTCCGAGGGCGCTGTCGATCATGGCGCGGAACACGCGCTTGCTGATGTTCCAGCCCATGGACTGGCCCTTGTCGTCCGGCTTGCCACCCATGACAGTGAAGCTCTGCCGAAACTTGCGCCGCGCATGCGTGCCTTCGGCAATCGTGAACTCGCAGTCGAGCATCAGAACGTCGCTGCCAGGCGTGCTGGAAGGTTTCAGCAAACTCTGGTCGATGGACGATGCGCCGTCCGCACCGCCAGGACGCACATGCATCACGACCTTGGCGAAGGTGCCGTCTGGGATGAGTTCGGAGGCGCGTTGAGGTTCCACGTCGTTCATATCGTAGGCATTGCTCATGGTAATTATCCTTTCGTGTGCTGGAGGTTGATCTTGTTGAGCGCGGTCCAAAGGTTGGGCGGTTCGGTTACGTCGAGATTTCCGGAGCGGTCTTTCGCGGGCAAACCCCACGGATTGCCGGAGCGGCAGACAAGGCGGCGTTCGGCGCCAGAGACCGGATTGTGCCGCCAGGCATTGCCGTCCGGATCGAACAGCGACAGCGTCATGACCTGATCGACAATGCCGGGCAGCTCGCGACCGACCTTGCCGCCGTCCATTTGCGGCTGCCATGTGGTGCGATTCATGTCGTCGGTGATGGATTCCAGAATGCCGACGAAGATCACTGTCTTGCCCGGCGCATGCTGCAGATGTTTCAGAAGACCGATCACCTCGCGCGCCAACAGACCGTAAGCGCCCCTTGTGTCGGGCTTGCCTGTCTTTTCCGAGTAGGCCTCTGGCCGCGTTTTGGCCCATGCCATGGCTTGCCGCGTCAAATCAGTGATGCTGTCCACGAATACGATCTGCTTTTCCGCCAACATGCGCGCCAGATCGGGATAAGCGGCGACGACATGGTCATAGTGGCCTTGGGAGAAAAATTGGCTCGCATCCGCCGCCGGATTCACGCCGCCGATTAAGCACGCGATATCCAGCGCGTCGGGAAATGTCCGCACCGGAACGCTGTCGCCCGGCCAGCCCTGAAGCGACTTCATGCCCGCTTCGAGATCGACCACCACGGTTTCAGCGGGTGGCAGCGCCCGCGCCAGATAAGTCTTGCCCGCGCCGCTGGGGCCGAATATGGCAAGGGTGGTTTTTTGATTGGCGGAGGCGAGCCGTTCGTCCGCCGTGACAATGCGCAAAGCCATCACAATGCCTCCCCATCTTGAACTTCGATACGGAAGGTTGGCTTGCCATGTTCAACGGTGCGCGCAGGTTCGAACAGCTTGCGCACAACGTCGGGCCATGCGGCATAGGAGGCCTCGGAAACCTTGTATTCCGTGGCGACATACTGGGCCGGATCGTCGCGCCACTGCTCGATGATGGTTCTTACGGCACGAGCCAGCTTTGGCTGATCCCATTTCACGCGCTTGGGCAGATCGGCAATGACGGTAAAGCGTCCATCCGCCACGCGCGCGGTGCCGGTGTCTTTTCCAGCGGCTTTTCGCGCTGCCGAAGCTTTTGGGCCATATTTAAGGTCAAGGCCGCCGCGCAACTTGTTTTCGATCGTTGCAAGTCGCGCTTTCGCGTCGCTCAAATCTTCCAGTAACAGAGCCAGTTCTTCGACGGACAGCGTGGCTATTTTGCCCGGCGGCCAATCTCTGATCTGGTCAAAGGCGATGTGATTGGAGAAGCTCATGACGCTCTCCTTCCGCACAGCGCTTGCGCGAGCGCCGTTTGCGCCGGAGCCGCGCGTTCAGCGCGGTAATCGGGAACCAGCGGTTGCGTCTGGCTCGTGCTGCTGCGCAGCTTGTCGGCCTCGAACGCCTCGATGTCGGACAGGCGATAGATGACCCGTCCGCCGAGCTTGATGTAGCGCGGGCCTTCGCCCATCCACCGCCATCGCTCCAGCGTGCGCGGCGAAACGCGCCACCGCGCGGCCAGTTCGGGCTGGGAGAGATGCGTCACCGTCATAAGAGCCTCCTCGCGTGGTTGCGTGTGAGGCTCTTTAAGAAGCGCAAAACGTTATCCCGATATACTCCCGAAACTATCCCGAAATTATCAGGCCGCAACCCATTGATCTAACGCCTGTTTTTTTGTCAGCAGGGAATTTCTGGATAATATCGGGATAGTTTCGGGATGATTCTGGAGGCGATCGGCAACCATGGCGGCGCCTTTTTGGAATCTGGGCGCCGGAAACTTTGTGAAGGGTTCGTGCAGCCGCGAAGAATTGCGATGCGAGACTGAAATAGCGTTCTTTGTGATTGAGGCCAGTGAAGTTGAAAGCTAAAAAGCGAACGTTGCCGTCCGGAGTTATCCTGAAACTATCCCGAAATTATTTGGCTTTAACCCATTGACCTATGAAGGTTTTTTATGGGCTGGGAATTTCAGGATAATATCGGGATAGTTTCGGGATTATTCGGCGGACGCGGCAAGCTGGTTCTGGATTGTCTTCGCGGACGGAACCTGCATGTCAGGCATGGCGTTGTGCGCCCACGCATGCAAGAACTTCGCTTCAGCCGCCATGGTCGGCAATGTTTCGCCATTCATCATGCGTTCGCGGAATCTTGCCTCAATCCGTCCCATGACGCTTGGCCGTCCCGGTGATGTGGTGGCAATGCCTGTCTTTGCTCCATTGGCGATGGAGCTTGCGTCTGGCAGGGGCGCAATTTCGTGTTCGCGCTCAAACCTCGCGCATTCGGCGGCGGAGATCCAGAGATCCTCCACGGTGACGGGCGTTATGTCCTTTTCGCGCAGTAGCCTGTAGCAATCGGGGCCTTCAATCGCTTGAAATTCGTCTATGGGGGCTGATTTGAGACGAAACACCTTGCGCACATGCACGTGATGGATGACAACGTAGCCTTCGAGCTTAAGGATGTCCTTTTCAATCCAGGCTTTCTCTTTGTCCGGCGTTTCGATGCGGTGGTAAACTTGCGCAAGCTTTTCGGCCAATAAGACTTGCGCTTGCAGTAATCCCGATTCCAGATAGCAACGCATGTCCGTCATCGTCGCGCTCCATCGCATAGCAACCTCAAATACGGAGAAGTGCGTGCGGCGCGGAAGACCCATATTCCACCTCAAATATATTGATCGCGGAACGACATGAATGGTTGAGCAATAACCAAGGACAATCAAAAAATCAACTTTGAGTTGTTCGCGTTTTGGAGTTTTTATGCAGTTCGCATAATGAGATAGCGAGGAAACTTTCTAAAATTGGCAGGCAACCTCTCGTTGCACTGAAGGGCAGGGATGGGGCTGAGTTTCGGGATGTTGGCGGCGCAAGAGGGGGGGCGTTGCGGGATTGATCGGGAGCGAAGGAGTCTGTGGGGGATTTTTTGAACGACAAACCTTTGGATCAGGATCGGCGGCTAGGGGTAAAAAGGGGATGTCCGGCGTTCGCATGAGCCGCCAGAAATGCGCCCTGACTTTTGCCCTCTTGCTTCCGGTGTGCTTCCGGAATTGGAAATTTAACCATAAACGGGATTGGATGCGCGGAAGGGCAGGTGGTAACGCTTTGAAATGATGTGATAAAATGGTGCCGCTGGAGGGATTTGAACCCCCGACCTTGGCTTTACGAAAGCCCTGCTCTACCGCTGAGCTACAACGGCGACCCAAAAGAATGTGTCTGCCGATTTCGGATTGCGGCAGGACGACGCATGCTCATAGCGATTATTGGGGCTTGCGTCAATCGCTGGATATCATCGCGTCAGGGCAATGCTCATAAAATCCTAACGATAGATTAAGCGGGGCGTGGTTCGTAACTTCCAAGCCGTCTTGTGGGGATAAGCAGAGGAACCTTGCTGAAAGGGCCGTCATTCCGCGCGTAGCGTCCGATCCCTCAGGTCGGAAAGCGGAGAGGCGGAATCCGATGTGGCGCTGACCCCATGGAAACCATTGGATTCCGCATAAATTTTCCCTTCGTCTTGCTTCGCATTGCTTCGTCTTGCTTCGTCTTGCTTCGCATTGCTTCGCAAGCCAAAAGGGAAATTTTGCGGAATGACAGTCTTTTCCACAACGTTTGCCCGGCTTTGGGCCCGAGAAGCGCTTAGCAGTTACATGACGGAGCTTCCTTAATCAACGCTTCATAATTTATGGGCGTTGCTCTGATCATCGCGCCGCCTGTCTAAAGTGGCAATCGCTTCTATTTCGCCATTCCGTTGTCTTTTTCATTTCATTTTTTCCTTTTTTTTCCATCTTCTCAACTTTTTTCTTTCGTCTTGTCGGTTTAGAGTGCGCCCCCCTCAATCACGTACCGGTTCCCAATCTGCCCCGGCTTCGCTTAGGGTAGCCTACCCGCTGTCTCCCCCTTCGGCTCATTTCCCGCATGCTAGCTAGTCAGCGGGTCCGTCGGCTTCGTCAGCCCTTCCTTTTCCAACATATTCGAAAAGAAAGTGGGATCACTCTATCATGTGGGAATTATGCCGTCAATAGGAATTATGGGAATTTTCTAGTTTTTTTTTGAAACGGCGCCCCCCGTCGGTCCGTTTAGCTTTTTTTAATAATCACGGTCCAAGGTTACGGGAGTATCAACCAGAGGTTCCATCATGATTCCCTTTACGCCGCCGTTGAATGATATCAGCTTTTTGTTGAATCGCCTGATCGGGGTCGAGACTGTCGCCAAGCTTCCCGGATACGATTCGGTGAATGAGGAGCTTGTCGGCGCTGTGCTTGAGGAAGCTTCGAAGATCGCGGGGGAAGTGTTCGGGCCTTTGAACGATTCAACTGATAGGGTCGGCGTTAAATTCGCGAATAATGTCATCACAATGCCTCCTGGCTGCAAGGAAGCTTATAAAGCTTTTATTGACGGCGGTTGGAACGGGTTGCCTGTTGAGGAAGCGGATGGAGGGCAGGGGTTGCCATGGATCGTCGCGCTGCCTGTTCAGGACATGCTGCAAGGCGCGAACGTAACTCTTGCGCTTTGTCCTCTGTTGAATCAGGGGTCCATTGAGCTTTTGTCTTCGCATGGGAGCGAGGCGCTTAAGAAAAAGTTTCTGCCAAAACTTGTCAGCGGCGAGTGGGCGGGCACGATGAACCTGACGGAGTCGCAGGCCGGATCAGATGTCGGCGCGATTTCAAGCAAGGCGGTTAAGGAAGGCGATGTCTATAAGATCACGGGACAGAAGGTGTTCATAAGCTTCGGCGATCACGATATGGCCGAGAATATCATTCATTTTGTGCTGGCGCGGCTTCCCGGCGCTCCGGAGGGAACGCGCGGTCTGTCGCTTTTCCTCGTGCCGAAGATTATGGTGAACGACGATGGAAGTCTGGGCGCGATGAACGATTTGCGCGTGGTGTCGATCGAGCATAAAATGGGCATGCATGCTGGCCCCACTTGCGTGATGGCGTTTGGAGACAATGGCGGCTCGGTTGGGTATCTGGTCGGCAAGGAAAACGGCGGCATCAACGCGATGTTCACGATGATGAACAATGCGCGAATCGGCGTCGGCGTTCAGGCGCTCGGCACGATGGAGCGTTCTTATCAACAGGCTCGCGATTACGCCAAGACTCGCGTGCAGGGGCGCAACGCTTTCCGGGCGCGCGACAAGCGCACAATGGATGATCCTCTGGTGACAATCATCAATCATCCAGATGTGCGCCGCATGTTGCTGTGGATGAAATCGCATACCGAGGCGGCGCGGGCTTTGGCCTATTCTTGCGCTTATGCCATGGACGTTGCCAAGCGTGGCGAAAGCGACGCGCGCAAGACGTGGGGGCGGAATCGGGTCGATTTGTTGACTCCTATCGTCAAGGCATGGATTACCGATCTCGCTAACGAGGTGACTTCCGTAGGCGTGCAGGTTCATGGCGGCATGGGCTATGTCGAGGAAACTGGAGCGGCGCAACATATGCGCGATTGCCGTGTGCTTTCGATTTACGAGGGAACCAACGGCATTCATGCCAACGATCTCGTTTTTCGTAAAATCGCGCGTGATGGCGGCGCGGTCTTTAGTGAATTTCTAACCGAGATGGTGGATTTTTTGCCTACGCTTCAAAAGATGCAGGGAGAAGAAAACGCGATTCTTTACAAGCATTTGGTCGAAGCTTTGGCGGCGTTAAGCAAGTCTGGGGCTTGGATACTACAGATGGCCAAGGAAGATCCGGCGGTTGCGGCGGCGGTTTCGTGTCCTTTCATGCGGCTTATGGGCAATGCCGTTGGCGGGTATTATCTGGCCAAATGCGCTGTGATCGCGCAGCAGGATTTGAATGCTCGTTTGGGCGACCCCGCCTATCTTGCGGCCAAACTTATGACCGCGCGTTTCTATGCCGAGCATGTTCTGCCTCAGTGCGAGGCTTTGTCGGCGACAGTGATGGAAGGCGCTCAGGTGACGCTGGCGGCTCCGGAAGAGTATTTTTGATTTTGGGCTTTCGCTCTTCGTCGCGTTATGTTTACCTCTCGCGCTTGAAGGGCTGGAAACAGATTTGCAGATGGCACGGCGCGAAACCCCTCTCTCTTCAAAGAAGGGAGTGGGAGTTAGGTGATGTGGGGGCTGGATTTTAAGCGACTAACTCGTCTCCTTATCCGAACCCTCTTCCCCTCGGGGAGGGGGATTCGCGTCTGTATAGTGTCGCAATCTTGCCGACTCTTCATGTGCGATGGGTGTATGCTTCCTGCTTGATACACTTGGTTGGAGGATGGGGGATGCGTTTTTCCGCGATAGTTTTGGCGGCGGCTTTGGCGGCATGCGTTGGAGCGTGTTCGTCTTCGCCCAAGCCTGTGGAGGGGGACGGTTCGAAAGCTTCGATGGTTGAGGCTGAGGCTAAGCCTGCGGAGAAAGTTGATCTTGATAGTCAGCCTTTGCCGATTTGCCCGCAAGTCGCGGTTGTGCGCGGGCTGGACACTTTTTTGCGTACGAAGCAGGGCGAAGCTTATAACGAACGCGATGTTAAGCCGCAGGCGCTGGTAGCAGGCGCGAGGATGACGCGCGTTAAGGGCGACTGCACTTATGGCAAGCGCGGGGTGGATGCGAAATTTAAGCTTAGCATGGTTGGGGCGCGTGGGCCTCTGCTGGATGGCTTGAAGGCGAGTTTTCCTTATTTTGTCGCGGTCGTCGATCCGTCTGGGCGCGTGATCGAGAAATTGGCGTATTCAGCGGAGATTGGCTTTTCCAGCGAGAAGCGCGCGATGGACCACGATGAGGCGCTGCGCGTGCATATTCCTTTGGAACTCAAAGACCGCGCCAGCGGCGCGGCCTATCAGGTGTTGATGGGGTTCCAGCGAGGAAAGAACAAAGAGGTTGAATGATTTTTTGTGGATTCAACTTCCATAGGCATTATGGCTGAGCTTTTTGCGTTTGCAGTATTACTTGCCTTCTTGAATTTTCGCGCACGGGTTGAAGACAGATAAATTTCATGAGCCTTTCTGATACGCTCATCTTGATATCTTCCCTGTTTTGCATGTTGGGAATACCCGTGATAAAAATTGTGTTTTCCGTTTGGTTGTCGTCGCGTATCGGCATAGCAACCGCAGCGTGGCCATATTTTCCGGCTGGCGTGCCGCGTCCACGGTCGGCTGGCAAGGTATTATCCCATGACAGAGGCAGGTTGGTAGTTATAGTGTTTAGCCTGCCTTTTGCGCCTGCTTGCGCTATGTCGGCGATTTTTACAATATCGTTGGGTGAGTATTTTGCAGCGGCCTCCTTATCGCAATAGAAAACACCGATGCTGAACACGGGGTTGGGAATGCTTGTCTTAGAGGCATCTCCAAGTTTTGCAGGCAGCAATATTTCTGTTGGGGTCAAGGAATTTTTAAATATACGTTGCACGATCGCTATAGTTTCTCGAAGCTTTACCTCTTCGAGGAGCACCAAAAATTCGTCGCCGCCTTTGCGACAGACCGTGTCGCCTTCGCGCACAGAGTTCCTAAGAACTTTCGCTGCCGCTCTGAGGCATTCATCACCGCTCGCATGACCCAGCGTATCGTTAATAAATTTGAATCCATCAAGATCTATAAACAGGATCGCACAACTTTTTCTTCCGGCGCGGGCATTCGCATGCATGGTCTGGATTCGTTCGTCAACAATGCTGGCGTTGTATAGTCCGGTAAGATTGTCCCTAGTCGTTTCTTCTATTAATGAATGATATCTGGATTCCAGTTCTTCATTTCTTTCAAATAATATTTTGTTCTTGTTTTGCTCTGCCTCAGTTTTTTTGTGTAGTTCTAGGATTTCTTTTTTTGCTTCTTCCAGTTGCTTAAGAAGGGCTGCATTCTTATGTTCGGCTTCTATGCGCTTGGTTCTTTCGTCGAGCTCGTAGCGTGACAGTGACCCCATGTCTTGATGTAGTGCTTTGAATTTTTTATAGAGGTTACCAAACAAGAGTGAGGCAATGCCGAAGACCTGTTGGACATCTGTTCTGGCATCGACTGGAAGCCCTTCTAGCGCATTTTCATGATTTTGATGGATGAGTTCTGCTGCTTTCACCTCTGCGTTGTCGTCGAGGGGGGCGTCTGGTGCGCCTTCAGTCTCGTCATTATTGGCGATGAACCTTAAATTGGCATGGTTTCGAGCGGGGCAATGAGAGTTCGGTTCAGTCATCTGCGTGTTCCCAAGATAATATGTTTAAAATAATAAATTTAGGTATTTTTCTTGTATGATTTATACACCATTTCTTCTTGAAATCAATTAACTAATACTTTCTTAAGCATAAATGGGGTCAGTATAGCGTACTCGTTGAATTTAGTGTGTTTTTGGTTGTGACTTACCCTCCTCCGTAGCTTTGGACGAGGCTGCCTGATATTAGGTACCAGCCGTCTACCAGCACGAAAAAAATGATTTTGAAAGGTAGGGAGATCATGGACGGTGGCAGCATCATCATGCCCATCGACATGAGGATTGAGGCCACGACCATGTCGATGATGAGGAAGGGGAGATAGAGCAGGAAACCTATTTCGAAGGCCCGTCGTAGTTCGGAGATCATGAAGGCGGGGACCAGCGCTCGTAACGGCACCTCTTCGGCTTCCGAAGTTTCAGAAGGCTTCTTGTTGGGTTGTGGCGTAACCTTGTTGTCTTGGTTCAGCTTTTTGTTGTCGGTCGTTTGTTTGTCGTTGGCCTTGCCCATCTCGACAAACAGCGCGAGGTCTTTCTGTCGCACATGCTTCATCATGAAGTCGCGGAATGGCTCGGTCGCTCGCGCGAACGACGTTTCCTCGTCAATCTGGTTGTTCATCAGCGGACGGATGCCGTTTTCCCATGCTTTGTCCAAAGTCGGTTGCATAATGAACAGCGTTAGAAACAGGGCGAGGCTTATTAACACGACGTTGGGCGGCGTTTGCTGTGTGCCTAGCGCCGAACGCAGGAACGATAAGACAATCACAATGCGCGTGAAACTGGTGCCCATGATGAGGATCGAAGGCGCCAGAGACAGCACTGTGACGAGCAGCACGATCTGGATCAAACGCGCGGTCGTCGTCGGGCCTTGGCCCATGTCAAAATTGATCGCCTGCGCTAGCGTTTCAGTCGGAAGCGCTATTACGCCTATCATCGCAATAGATAGCGTAAGTATGATCGGCAAAGCTATGCGCTGCCACATAGGACAATTTTTGCGCGGCGCGGATATTGGCGGGGCGATGTTCATGGGGCTTCAGGCGGTTGGGAAGCTGAGTTTGGCGAGCGCGAATCGATATTGGTCGCAACAAGTGTATCTTGATTGACGCCGAGTAGCAGCAAATGTTCTTGTTTGTCACAACGGACGATTAGCAGGCGGCGTTTTAGGTCAAGCGGTAGAGATTCCACAATGGCCAGCCGTTTTTTTTCATCGCGTTTGGCCGTTCCGAAGCCGTTTGCCGACCATGCTATGCCGTGTTTGTTTAGAAATTTTAGGCCGTAGCCAAGAGCGGCCAGCAATCCACCGACGATGCCGCAGGCAACCAAGATCCTTATCCATGAGACTGTTTCTGGCTCAGTTGCCGCCATGATCTTGATCCTTGCCGCGCTCCCGCGCGGCGGTTATGGCGGTCGCATGCCACGACTTCATGTCTTTTCCGCAATCGTCCAAGGCTACGAGGAGGGCCGTCAACTCTGGAAGGCAGCGCTCCTGAGTTTTGGAGTCCTCTTCCTGAAGTTGGCCGCAGAGTAAGGCGATGCGTTCGTCGAAGCCGTTCAGGTTCGGCAGGAATCCAGTCTTGATGACGTCCTGAGCGGCGGTAAGATAGCGCCTTAAGGCTTGTATTTCTTCGAAATATTGTTCGTAAGTCATGGCTATCGGGGTGCGAGAGCGCGTTGGAGTGGTTCAGGCGTTACTTTGTGACGTGGTTATGCTGGCATTGAGTTGATATACTTTCGTTAGTATTTCCGCCACAACAACAATCGCTTCGGCCGGAATGGGCGTGTCAAGATCCAGCGTGGACAAAAGCTCCACCAGATCTGCGTCCTGTCTGACTTTGATCCCTTTTTCGAAGGCTATTGCGAGGATCTGTTCGGCCAGTTTTCCGCGCCCGGAGGCCGTAACTTTGGGGGCGTCCTTGCCTTCTACGCGCTCGTTCTTGATGGCGACTGCGATCGAGCGTTCCAAAGTGGTTGGAATCGGTCCGTAAGCGGGTTCGTAGGTTGGCGTTTCTTTCATGATTGAATGTGTATGGGAGAAATTAGGTCGCTGCGCAAGGGGTGTGGTTAAGAACAGTGCGACGACTTGAGATTTGTGTTATAGTTGAATAAGTTTAAGTCTTCTGATTCTGTTTCTCTCCTTTCCGTAGCGGATTTCTATGACTTCCAGCAATAATGGCTTGATGGGGCTTTTGTCCGCGAGGATGGGCTATTTGAGCCAAAAGCAGTCGGTCTATGCCGAGAATGTCGCGAATGCGAACACGCCTGGCTACAAGGCGCGCGATGTCGCTGCGTTTTCGTTCGGAGCCGCGCTCAAGAAGGCCCAGATCGGGATGGCGGTCACGGATTCACAGCATATTGTGCCAGCTTCGATGGCAGGCGCGCATTCGGCGACTGTCAAGGTGAGGGATTACGAGACTACTCCGGACGGCAACGCGGTCGATGTCGAACAGGAAATGATGAAGGTTTCGCAAACGGGCGTCGAATATCAGTTGGTCACGAGCCTTTATCGCAAGATGACGGGGTTGTTGAAGGTCGCGCTGAAGGGGAACAGCGCATAGTAAGGTCGTTGAGCGTTTAGCGGAGTTTATGTACGCATGTCGGATTCGATTACGGATAGTTTCGCGATTTCGGGTTCTGCGTTGCGCGCTCAGCGCGAGCGGATGAAGGTTATTGCGGAAAATATCGCCAATGCCAATACGACACCTAACCAGCCGGGGGTAAGTCCCTATCGGCGGCAGATTGTGACGTTCGAAAACGTGTTCGATAAGGAATTAGGAGCTTATAAGGTTAAGGTCGCCGGGATAAAGTCAGATCCAAGCGATTTCATCAAGAAATACGATCCGTCACACCCAGCGGCGGACGCTCAGGGGTATGTGTTGTCGCCTAATGTCAGTTCGATCGTCGAAATGATGGATATGGGCGAGGCCAATCGCAACTATGAGGCGAACTTAAGCGTTATCGAAGCTTCGCGCGCAATGGTGTTGCGCACGATCGGAATACTTCAATAAGCGCTTGCGCTGGCTTTAGAGGAGAATGTCCATGGTGATGAATGTTGCAGGAGCTTTGGCGGCTTATCGCGACAGCGGCACTCTTGCCGCAAAGGGGGTGGGCGCTGGCTCTTCTGGCGCGGAGGGAGGAGGGTTTTCAGACACACTCAAGGGGTTTATGCGCGACACGGTCAACGCTTTGGAAAAGGGAGAAAAGGCGGCGGTCGATGGCGCGACTGGCAAGGCAGATATTGCGAGCGTCGTGACGGCTATTAGCAACGCCGAGCTAATGTTGCAAGAAGTCGTGACAATTCGCGATAAAGTCATTGCCGCGTATCAGGAAATTACAAGGACTCAGATATAGTCTTTCGCCACGCTGGCCTATTTATATACCCATCGCGTATGAAGAATTGGCGTGGCCTTGCCACAAGCAAGGCGCGACTCCCTCTCCCCCTCGCGGGGGCGAGGAACGTTACGCCGCGCCACGTCGCCTCCTGCCTTCGCTGTTTGGGCTACGGCGCGGCAAGTTGGCTTCTCGTCATGATGGTTTTGTCAATTCTTGAAAAGCGCCGTGGAAACTTGTTGCGCAACAAGTCCGTGAAACCATCGTTGTAAGTTCGGTTCTTTTGGAACCTCATAGCTTACGGGATTGCCTTTATCATCGGTGAGGTCATCTTTGAGGATAGCGCCGACTATTTGCATGTGTTGCGGATTTTGAGGGTTGAAAATTGTTTTGTTTTCGATAAAGGCTTGCGCGACAGCGGTTGCTGCGTGCGATAAGTGGCTTGAACAGTTATCGTTTGTTTTTACTTGGCAGCTGCCGCAGGCGGTTGCCGGTGTTTTTTTTCTGAATAAGCCAAACATTTTTTCTCCTTTGATTTTGTAACTGCTAAGCGCTTCTTAGGCCCAAAGACGGGAAAACGTAGTAGAAAGGACTGTCATTCCGCATCTCCGCTTTCCGACCTTCGGTCGGATGCTATGTGCGGAATGACGGCCCTTTCCGCAAGGTTCCTCTGCTTATCCCCACAAGACGGGTTGAGTGTTACTTGATTTTTTAATTCGCATATGCGGTCATTCCGTACGCGCGTGGCGCTTTATTAGCTTTTGGCGAAGTGTCTGTTGGCGCTTGCCTTCACATGAACGGGTCTGCCGCATCCTGCGCATTTTCCTCCTGAGCATCCCGCGCATGCTGTTTTTGCGGCTCGTTTGAACATGCTTGTAATAGTTTCAACTAAATTTTTTGTCTTCGGCGGTTCGGGCGGTTTTTTATTGCCTGCGGTTGTATTTGACAACGAAGTTTGGGACTTTACCTTCGCCTCTATCGTTTTTACTGGCGAGTTGTTTGCTCTAGATTCACTATGCGCGTGAAGAGTTTTCTTCGCAGTTGTATGAATGAAGTTTTCGCTGTGCCGCTCTGTGCGCGGGATTTCTGGGTGGGTTGTATCTAAGAATTGTCGCGTGGGCGGCGCTTGTCGCGATGTATTTGCGGCTATGTTCGCTGGTTCCCTTATCACTGTCGTTGGCTGGATCGCGTTTTCGCGCGGTAGTTGGAGGCGCGTGGTTTCAGGTTGGGTTATTTTGATTTCTAGCGGTTGCTGTGGCGCTCTTGGCGGCTCTTGCGCGACAGGGGCTGCGAGGGTTGCCGCTGATGCGGGTTCCGTTGTTGCTGTCGTTGGTTGGATTGCTGTTTCGCGCGGTTGTTCGAGGCGTGGGGCTTCAGGTTGGGTTATTTTGCTTTCTAGAGGTTGCTGCTGCGCTCTTGGCGGCTCTTGCGCGGCAGGGATCGCGAGGGTTGCAACAGATGCGGGTTTCGTTGTCGTTGGTTGGATTGCTGTTTCGCGCGGCTGTTCGAGGCGCGTGGTTTCAGGTTGGGTTATTTTGATTTCTAGCGGTTGCTGTGGCGCT
>JBEOJY010000054.1:0-21045 GCA_040275305.1 Bdellovibrionales bacterium
CTCGTTCTCGTTTAGGGACCTTATATCACTGGTCTAAATTTCGGGGAGCAGCTCATTTTGCGATGATTTGGCAGAAAAAATAAACTGCTCAGGTGTTCAAAAGACTTAAAATATTTTATCGATTCATTGGAGAGAACTATGTTGCAGGCAAGGCATTTAAGGATAGATGATACGGCTGCTTCTAACTTGTCCGAAACAAAAGGGAGAAGCGTGGTGCGACGCATTGTCCCAAATCTGCAACCAGTTGCCGTAATTTTGACTGGCGAAACCGGCCCTTATGGAGGAAGACCGGATGCTGTTGTTTATCCAATGCCTGACGGCGAATTGGTTTGTCTGCGTCTTATGGACAATAACGACTATGACTACGATCAAGCAAGGCTTCTGCTAAAGGATCATTCCATTGTTCGCGCCTACCTAGCGAACCCTAACGAAGAAATCAAAGCTATTGCCTCACCGCAGGACATCGAAGGCCCTCAACTCGCACCAAAAGACATCAAGTGGTTAAAAAGTAAGATTGAATCGCAACATAAACGCGCAGAAAAGGAGCTAAAGGCACAAGGGCTAATCCTGTAATCAGAGATTTGGCAATGCCCAAGCCCTGGCTCACCGCAAATGAAATCATTGAATTAGTGAATGCTGTCATTCGCAAGAATGGAACAGCGGCTTATCCGTATTTTGGCTATGCACATCTTTATACGGGACCACGTTATGAAATCCACGAAGCGGGCAAAAATATTCTTCATTACGATAAGGACGCCAACAACAACCACAAAAGGGCACAATTTTGGGCTCCACTTTTCGGGGCAAAACTCATTGACGATATGAACCTCTCTCTTCTTGTTCTGAGTGATGTCAATAGCTCCGGGTTAGATATTTACGGATATTTCTTGAAGGCTTTCGGGAGCATTGACCCTAAAAGCGCATTCCGCGAAGCAGATCGTGTCATGCGCTATGCCTCGAAATATTTCGTAGACGGGCTTTGGGGCCATGTTACGACGTCGGTATGCGGCGCTGCCAGAAATCGCGTCTTTTTCGACACCGAATTTCCACGTCTTGACTTTGAAACAGTAGACTTAGTTACGGGATTGGCAAAATCAAAAGATATCGAAACCGTCAATGGGAAGCCCATCGCAGACATTCGCAAGTTGTTCACGATGAATGCCGTTGAAACGGCTTACCGGGTTGTTTGCATTCATGAGATTGATTTACTTCGCCGTACAGCGTGGGCCACGGCTTCAGAATCCATTATGCGGCATTGCCTTGACGTCGAAGAATTTTACATGGTTGACCGCCAGCAAGGGTGGAAAGTTGCAGCCAAGGAATTGTTTAAGGGCGGCGTTCCAATCCCGGAACTTATCAAGCTTGATCGCAAACTCACCCGGCTTGACCGCGTGGCCAAACGATCCCGGAGCTATTGTTGCTCTCCCGTTGAACGATTTTCGCAGAAAGAAGCAAAACTTCATCATTTCGTTACTGCGCTCGCGGCGGGGCTTCCGTAGCGCTGTATGTTTTCTCAAATAAGGTCCACTATCTTTGAAATTTTGTTAACACCGCTGCTTTTCTAACGAGCCTGTTGGTTCACTTACTTCCTATCTTACCACGGGCCGTCTCAGGAAGGCGGGGATGTTGTCGGTGAAGCGGTCTTGCGAGCTGGGCGGCGGGAGGTTGCGCGGAGTGGGCATTGGTGTCGGGCGCGGATCGGACGCGACTGGCGCGAAGGTTACGGGCGCTGCTGCGGGTTGTTGCTGGCGCGGGGGCACGGGGGCATTTGGCTGACGCGGCGCATGATGGCTTGGTCCGCCGCCTGATGATTTTCCGCTGCGTCCGCCTCTTTCACCGCGTCCGCCGCGTCGTCCTTCGTCGCGACCGCCACGGCGTGAACGTCCTTCTTGTGGGCGAGGTTCGGGGAGGTCCGCGATGGTTTCGCGGTCGATGGTTTTCTTGATGAGTTTTTCGATGTCCGCGATGCGTTCGGCGTCGTCGGGGGTGGTCAGCGTGTAGGCGGTGCCGGAACGGCCCGCGCGTCCGGTGCGCCCGATGCGGTGCACGTAGTCGTCGGCGTTGAAGGGCGCGTCGAAGTTGAAGACGTGGCTCATGGCTTCGACATCAAGGCCACGGGCGGCCACGTCGCTGCAGACCAGAAGGGCGAGTTCTCCGCGCTTGAAGCGGTCGAGCGTGGCCGTGCGTTCGGATTGTTCCATGTCGCCGTGCAAAGCGCCCGCATTGAAGCCGTGCTTTTGCAGCGATTTGTTGAGGAGCGCCACGTCGCGTTTGCGGTTGCAGAAGATGAAGGCGCTTTGCACATCTTCGCGGCGCAAGAGGACTCGCAACGCCTCGCGCTTGAGCCAGTCGTTGTCCTGCGGCAACGTGACGAAGATTTGCTTCACGTTCGTGGCGGTGGTGGCGGGCGGCGCGACGGTGACTGTCTTGGGATTGCTTAGGAAGCGGTCGGCCAGTTTGCGAATTTCGGCCGGCATGGTGGCTGAGAAAAACAAAGTCTGGCGCATGGCAGGCAGCAACCCCGCGATGCGTTCAATATCGGGGATGAAGCCCATATCGAGCATGCGGTCGGCTTCGTCGATCACGAAAATCTTGATGTCGTTGAGCATGATCTTGCCGCGCTCGTGCAGGTCGAGCATGCGGCCCGGCGTGGCGATTAGAACGTCAACGCCGCTTTCGAGACTGCTGATTTGTTTGCCCATGGTTTCGCCGCCGATCAGCAGCGCCATCGAGAGCTTGTGATACTTGCCATAGGTCTGGAAATTCTCCGCGACTTGCGCGGCGAGTTCGCGCGTTGGCTCGAGGATCAGCGAACGCGGCATGCGCGCGCGGGCGCGGCCTTTGCCGAGCATTTCGAGCATCGGCAGCACAAAGCCTGCGGTTTTCCCGGTGCCCGTTTGCGCGCAGCCAAGCACGTCGCGCATTTGCAGCACATAGGGAATCGCTTGTTCCTGAATGGGGGTCGGGGTGGTATAGCCAACATCCTGTATGGCGCGGAGGATGTCGTCGCTAAGTCCTAAATCGGCAAAATTGGTCACGTGTGAGTCTAAAAGCCCGTATTAATTGTCGTTATTGCGCGCACCATTGCGCGTTTTCCTGTCCCTTCCATAGCAGAAAAGAGAGGGAATATGCAAACAAGCGTTTTGATATCCGCGCCGATGGCGTGGCGGAGGTAATATATATGCAACCTAAAGCGCCTTTAATCCTGATTTCTGGCCTGTTGTGCGACGAGGCTTTGTGGGCGCATCAGGTTAAGTCATTGAAGAATATCGCTGATTGCCATGTCGCGGATACGACACGGCATGACCGGATCGAGCTTGTGGCGCGGGATGTGTTGGCGATGGCTCCGCCTCGGTTCGCGCTGGCGGGGTTGTCGATGGGGGGGTACGTCGCGTTCGAGATTTTGCGGCAAGCGCCGCAGAGAGTGTTGCGGCTGTGTTTGTTGGACACCACGGCGCGGCCCGATACTGCCGAGCAGAAGGAGCGGCGCAAGCTGCTGCTTGCGATGGCGAGGACGGGCAAGTTTCGGGGGGTGACGCCGCGCTTGTTGCCGATGTTGATTTATCCGGATCGTTTACGCGACGCGCCTTTGACGGAGACTGTCATGGGGATGGCCGAGCGCATGGGGCCGGAGGTTTTTCAGCGCCAGCAGATGGCGATTCTGCACCGGGTCGATAGTCGCCCAACTCTGGGGGCTATCGCGTGCCCGACGCAGGTTATCGGCGGTATGCAGGATACGCTTACTCCGCCTGATTTGCTGCGCGAGATCGCGAACGGCATTTCCGGCGCACGGCTAGATCTGATTGAACGCTGCGGCCATCTCGCTCCGCTTGAGCGGCCTGACGAGGTGGGCGCGTTGATGGCGCGATGGCTTACCGCTTGACGTTTACGCTTGCGGCGGAAGGACTTCCGCCTTGACGTTTTCGGCTTTTTCTCTAGTCGGGAACGGCGCAAAGGGAAAAGGCTTTTCGTCTGAGGCAAAGGTCAGGAAGCGCGTTACTTGCGCCTGATAAGTCGCAAGATTTTCTCCGAACATCGAAAGTCCGTCGAAAGATGAACCGCTGAAAAGCTTCGCTAGAAACTGAAAGATCGAGGTTGCGAAGGTCAGGAGAATCGACAGGTAGAAAGCAACGCCGAACACGACTAGATAGATGAATCGCAACCAGGTGTCCTTATCCTTCACATTGCGCTTTAAGTCATCTTCATTGATCATGGTCATGAGAGCCTCGCCTGATTGATGTCTGCTCAGAATAGCGCGTTTCTTGGTTGGACGCAATTCAGTCTAGTGGTCGTTTTAAAACTTGTTAACCATCAGGCAGTAGTTTGCGCTATTCTGCTGTGTCCGTCCTGTCTTCTTTGATTCTCCCTTCATGAGCGTTTCTTCCTTCATAGCGTTGC
Organism: Bdellovibrionales bacterium; assembly: GCA_040275305.1. GTDB lineage: Bacteria > Pseudomonadota > Alphaproteobacteria > UBA9219 > UBA9219 > JBEOJY01. The sequence continues at coordinate 4,399 of JBEOJY010000054.1, forward strand.
GCGTTGCGTTGTTGGCTTGCGTCGTCTTGGCGCTTACGGCCTGCAACGGCACGACAGTGGCCATCGTGGGCGCGGCGACAGGTATTTGGCAGACGCGGACGCGCACGCCGCCCCCGGCGGATTTGGCATCGCAAATTCCGGCTCATGAAAGCTGGTGCTACAGGACGTTGGCGGAGCCGGTATGTTACACGCAGCCGCAGGATGTACCGCCGGATCGTTTGATTAATGTCGATCCTCAGAACCGCTACCCGCTGACGCGCAGGGGCTATTATCAGGCGCTGGTCGAGAATCAAAAATAACTCGCCAATTGCTTGGTTATTATGTCTTTTTTGTCATTTCTTGCGCTTCGCTTGACTTGGCGCTCCAGTTGTACCTATCCTTGTGCCTTGTCGCGTTAGCGTACTTTTCCTCTCCGTAAGTCTTTTGCGGGTAATTTGGGGAGAGGCGGTCCGGCGGTCCTCGATAGCATGCTTTATGCTCCTTCGGTTGCCGGGGCGTGATTTAGACCACGCATTAAAGATGGAAATCGTTGTCATAACATTGTGGGACAAACATGCAACTTTCGGTCAAAGGTAAACAGATCGATGTGGGCGACGCGTTGCGCGGCCATGTCGAGTCTAAGCTTGACGATGTAACGGGCAAGTATTTTAGCGGATCGCTTGATGCGCACGTGACTTTTTCGCGCGAGGCGCATCTTTTTCGGGCGGATATCACCGTTCATGCCGGTCGCGGCATCGTCCTTCAGGCCAACGCTTCGGCGAATGAGCCTTATCCGGCTTTTGATATGGCTGCGGACCGTATCGCGCAGCGCTTGCGCAGGCACAAAAAGAAGATCGTCGCGCAGCATCACGAGCAGCAGAGGCAGGAACTGTCGTTTATGGCGCGTTCCTATGTGCTGCCCGGCGATGGCAATACAGAGGAAGAGGAAGCTAACGACAATCCGGTTGTGGTTGCGGAAATGACGACTCCGATCGAGACTCTGACGGTTGGCGAGGCCGTCATGAGACTAGATTTAGGCGATCTTCCTGCGTTGATGTTCCGCAACAGCGGCCATAACGGGTTGAATATGATCTACAGACGGTCAGATGGCCATATCGGATGGGTCGATCCGTCGTATGGCGAGGTTGGGGCCAAGGTTCTGAAGGCTGATTCTGGTCGTACCTGATTTATCGCGAGCAATTTCATGACGGCACGGAGGAGCTATACAATGCGCGAACTTCTTTCGCCTGAGGCCGTGGTGTCGGCTTTGGAAGCGCCAACAAAGAAAGACGTTCTGAGCGAGGTTTCTAGATTGGTGGCCGAGTTCGCCCATCTGGATTCGCATGCCGTCTTCGACGTTCTTTGGGAACGCGAACGGCTAGGGACCACTGGCGTTGGATACGGCATCGCGATTCCTCATGGGCGACTGGAGGGGGTCGATCAGGTGATTGGATTCTTCGCGCGGCTGACCACGCCTGTGGCGTTCGATTCGATTGACGAGAAGCCGGTTGATCTTGTGTTTTTGCTTCTGGCTCCGCAAGAGGCAGGGGCGGACCACTTGCATGCGTTGGCAACCGTATCGCGCCTTTTGCGCGATCCCGTGCTTTGCGAACAGTTGCGGCGAGCGCGAGATCGGCAAGCGATTTATCGCCTGTTGACTGAGACGACGACCGCGCAGGCTGCTTGATAGCTTGTCTACTTCTCGATTGTTTCGGCCCTTAGCTGACTGAATTTTCCACATGACCGATGCGCCTTTGTTCTTTCTTATCGCTGGCGAAGCCTCTGGCGATGTGTTAGGCGCTCGGCTGATGGCGGCTTTGAAGGATAGGCTTAGCGGGCAGGTTCGCTTTGTCGGTATCGGCGGCCCGCGCATGGTCGAGCAGGGGTTGGAGCTTTTCTTCCCGCAATCCGAGTTGGCTCATTTTGGCGTCTTTGAGCTGGTTCGTCATTTGCCTCGGCTTTTGCGTCGCATCGATGAGACAGTGAAGCAGGTGCGGACGCTTTCCCCTTTGGCGTTGATCACCATCGATTCTCCGGATTTCTGTTTTCGCGTTGCGCGGCGGCTTAAGGGCGAAGGCATTCCGCTGATCCATTATGTCGCGCCGTCGGTGTGGGTTTGGCGTAAGGGACGCGCGAAGAAGATAGCGCGATTCCTCGATCATCTTTTGGCTCTCCTGCCGTTCGAGCCTCCTCATTTTACATGTGAGGGCTTGCCTTGCACGTTTGTCGGGCATTCTATTGTGGAAAGCGGGGCGGGGCAGGGGTCTGGGTTGCGCTATCGCGCGCGTTACGGGTTGGATCTGGAAACGCCTCTGCTCACGATTCTTCCCGGAAGCCGCGCTGGCGAGGTTGCGCGGTTGATGCCGATCTTTAAGCAGGCCGTGGACAAGCTTGTGGACATGGAGCCGGGGCTGGTCGTCGCGCTTCCGGCAGCGCCGGGGTTTGCCGAGGCGCTTCGCGCGCAGACGCGATCATGGGCCGCTCAGGTGATCGTTACGGAAGGCGATGAGGATAAATACGACGCTTTCGCCGCGTGTCGCGCGGCGCTGGCATGTTCCGGGACGGTATCGGTGGAGTTAGCTTTGGGTGGCGTTCCCTCGGTGACGGTTTATAAGGTTAATACGCTCACGGCGTTGTTGTTCTGGCCGTTTTTGGCTGGTAAGTTTGCAAATCTTGTCAATATCATGCACAAACGCATGGTGGTGTCGGAGCTGATACAATTCCGGTGTACGCCGAGATGGATCGTTCACGCGCTTGATCGCATGTTGCATGACGAGCAGGCTCGCAAAGCGCAGATTGACGGTTTGCGGGATGTCGCTGTATGGCTGGGGCAGGGCAAGGGGCAGCTTGCCCCTTCGCGACGCGCGGCGGAAGCAATTCTTGCGGCGATTGCGCGGAAGTCGGGATCCGGCGATTCAACGGGACAGTTCAACAAGATTTGAATTTAAAATCAGGACGGGCATAGTTGGGCATGGCAAGAGTCTTACAAATCATTCCTTCCTTGCATACAGGCGGCGCGGAACAGGCTTGTTTGGATGTGGCCATGCATTTGACGGAGGTGGGAAGCGAAGCCTTTGTTGTGTCGTGCGGCGGTCCAGGCGTCGAGTTGCTGGATGAAGCGGGCGTGCGGCATATCTGTCGTCCGGTCAACAGCAAGAATCCGCTGCTCATGGTTGCCAATGCGTTGTGGTTGGCTCATTTTGCGCGCGAGAACAGAGTCAATGTCATTCATGCGCGAAGCAGGGCGCCTGCGTGGAGCGCCTATCTGGCAAGCCTGATTGCAGGGTGCGCGTTCGTTACGACATTCCATGCCGCATATCATTTTTCTTCGGACAACACCGCCGGGCGTTGCAAGAAGCTTTATAACGGCGTGATGGCGCGGGCCGATAGGATCATCGCTATTTCCGAGTTTATCGCTTCGCATATTCGCGAGCACTATAGCGATCTGGCGGGGGATAGATTGCGCGTGGTTCCGCGCGGGGTCGATTTCGAGGCGCTGGCGCCGGAGCGCGTGAATGAGGAGCGGCTGGAGACTTTGCGTCTTGCTTGGCGCGTGGCACCGGGGGAAACTCTCATCCTGTTGCCCGCGCGGTTGTCGCGATTAAAGGGGCATGCGGTTTTTATCGAGGCCATGCGTCAACTTCCGGAGCGTTGCGGGCACGCGAAAGCCGTGTTGCTGGGGGGCGATCCGGGGCGTTCGCCTTATGGTCGAGAGCTCATGCGCATGATTGAGGATTTCGGGCTGCGCGATCGGGTTGTTCTGGCCGACGCTTGTTCCGATATGGCGGCGGCTTACCGTTTAGCGTCGCTTGTGGTCGCGCCATCTGTGGCGCCTGAGGGGTTTGGCAGGGTGCCAATTGAGGCGATGGCCATGGGCGTGCCGGTGATCGCGAGTAGACTGGGCGGCTTTGCCGAGACGATCCGCGATGGCGAGACGGGATGGCTTGTTCGTCCGGATGATCCGCAGGAGCTGGCAAAATCCATCGCGCAGGTTCTTGAGATGCTTGATTCCCAACGTTCCGCTGTGGTCGAACGCGCCAAGAACGAGTCGCGCACTCATTACGACAAACGCAGGATGGTTGCGGATACGTTGGCCGTTTATGACGAAGCAATTCGCGCGCGACGGCAGGAGACGCATGACGCGAGGGCCAAGCGCAGATGAGCGCGTTGCGGCGGGACGGGCGAATCCTTGTGATCCGTCTTGGCGCATTGGGCGATCTCGTCTTGTGTTTTCAGGCATTCCATGAGATTCGCGTCGCGTTTCCTTCCGCGCGGATCGCGTTATTGACGATGCCTGCCTTCGCGGCTTTCGCGCGTTCGATGCCGTGGTTCGACGAGGTGTTGACGGATTCGCGCGCGACGTTGAGCCGATTGCGGGAATGGGTTTCGCTTGCGCGGCAGGTCTATGCGTTCAGGCCACAGCGCGTCTTCGATCTGCAAGGCAAATTCCGGCAAAGCCTTTTGTTTGGGCTGATGGGCGGATGGATGGGGTGTGGGCCGCAGTGGTCTGGCGCGGCGCGTTTTTGTTCGCATCCACGTCCATGGCCTCCGAAGCCGGGGACGCATTTTTGCGATTTTCTTTCCGCGCAATTGCGGGCGGCAGAGGTTCCGGCGGCAGGCGGAGCCGATCTTTCGTGGCTTGATGCGCCGATGGATTGTTTCCAAGCTCTTCTTCCTCAAAGGCCGTTTGCTTTGCTGATTCCCGGTTGTTCGGTAGGGCGCGAGTTCAAGCGCTGGCCTCCAAAGCGTTATGCGGCGCTGGCGAACAGGTTGTTGGCGAAGGGCATCGAGAGTATCGCGGTCGGGACTGCGGCTGAGGCGGAATCAATCGCGGAGCTTTGCCGCAATGCGCCGCATGTTTGCGATTTTTCCGGACGGACAAGCCTGCATCAGCTTGCGGCGCTCGCGCGGCGTAGCGTCTGCGTGGTCGGCAACAATACGGGGCCGACGCACCTTGCTGCGGCTGTCGGCGCACCGACGCTCATGCTCATGTCCGAAAAATGCACGCCGTTGTGGTCGGCCCCGCGCGGGCCGTTGGCCAAGGTTCTTCAGGGGTATCCTTTGGCATCGCTCACCGAAGACGAGGTTTGGCGCAGTTTGGGCGACTTTGAGAGCGGGCGCATCGCTTGGAGGAAATAAATGGCGCGTTCTACTCGAAGCTTTCGAGCAGGTTGCGATACTCAGCCGCTTTGTTACGCAGTTCTTCCTCGGTGACGTTTTTGACTCCCGCGATGCCCTCCGGAAGCACGCTATGCGCGACGAAGGGCGGAAGCCAGATCATGCCGCATAGGTTGGCGGTTTGTTGGAAAGGGCGCAGTAGCTCGCTGATCGTGAAATTGTTGTATCCGCCTGAGCGGTAGGCGGCTTCAGGTCCGCCGGTAGTGATGGCTGTGAGCCAGCGTTTGCCGTTGAGCTTGTCGCCCTTTCCCGGAGGGTAGGCGAAACCCCGCTCCAGAACACGGTCTTCCCATTCTTTGAGAAGCGATGGCCCGCTGTACCAGTAAAAGGGGTGCTGGAAGATGATCAAATCGTGATCAAGCAGCAGTTTTTGCTCCGCTTTCACGTCGATGGGCTTGTTCGCGTAAAGCTTGTTTACATCGCGCAGCGTGAGGTTTGGAAGGGCGCGAACCGCTTCTAGCAATGCGCGATTTCCCCGTGAGGATTCCAAATTTGGATGAAAGACGTTAAGAAGTATGCGGGGTTTTTCCATGGCGCCTAGTTGATTTTGTGTAGTTCGGCGGCGGCGCGTTCTTGCAGCACGTTATCGACAGTTGAGCCCATCATGTCTCCAGTTTCTGCCAATTGTTGCAAGATTAGTTGGAGCGACCCCATTAGCTCTTCGCTTTGCATCTTGAGCGAGACGCGCATGCGGTCGGTGCGTTGCTGCATTTCGTCAATAGACTTATTCATCGCTTCAACTTGCGTATGGGCGCCGGTGACGTTCGTGTCCAGCGTTTGCGTTTGGTCGGTGTAGATCTGGCCGAGGCCGCGCATGACGCCTGCGGCGGTTTGCGAGCTTGTTGTTAGGCTTTGCAGGTCGCGGTGGATTTCCGTCATGACTTCGCTTAGGCGCGAGACGGCGTGGGCGCTGACATTGGTCGTCAGGTTGCGGCTTTCTTCCAGCTTGCTCGCGACGCCATCGAGATGCGTGAGCGCGGTTTGCAGTTGTCCGACCAGGTCGCCTTCGTTGCGGCGGATACCGTCGCCCGCAAGCGCCAAGCGGTCAAGCAGCACATCAAGCTGATCCCCGAAGCCGGAAAGCAGTTTCGCCACTTCCTCGGTCGAGCTGCGCATGCGCACCGTCTTGTCCGTGAGCTGCGTCGAGGCGTCTTTGTTGGTTTGGTCGAAGCGTTGCGAAATATGTTCAATGTCGGACAGTGTCCCGGACGTCGTTGAGCGCAGGCTGTTGCTGGTGCGCTCCAACTGCGCCGTGATTTGCATAAGGCCACGGTTGATGTCGTCGATCTGACCTTGAAGCCCCGTGCGGATGCGTTCGAACTGTTCGCGGAACTGGCCGCTGGAGCCGAGCATCTGGGCTTCGGCGCGTTGGGAGGCTTGCGACAGGGCGTCGATATGCTTGACGACGACGTCTCCCGCTTGTGCGAGGCGTTGGCTGGAGGCGTTGGCGCGTTGGTCCATCATCTCGAAGTCATGCGACAGACGTTCTGCGCTTTGCGCAGCGTCTGCGCGCAGGCGCGAGATTTGTTCTCCTGCTGCGGAGAGCTGGGTGACGCTTTCCTTGGCTTTTTCAATGATACCGTGCTGGCTTGTTGTCAGCAGTTCGGCGCCTTGCTGCATGGTGGCGGTTTGTTCGGCTAGCGATTTGTTGAACTGGCGCACGACCTGATCGGCTTCGCCTGCCACTGCGCTGATGTGTCGCATTTCGTCAACCATGCCTTCGCGCGCCGTGGTGGTGACGGAGATAAAGCGGTCGGCGGTTCCTACGAGCGTGCCTTCGATCTCGGCGGCGTGGGCCTTGAGCGCACGCGCGGCTTCCTCGATCTTTGTGGCTCCACGGTCCAAAGTCGTTGGTAGTTGGTCCGCTTCCTCGCGCACAAGCATGGCGGCGTGGTTAAGCGCGGATTCTGACATGGACATGTTCGCCCGCAGCGCTTCGTTTTGCGTGGCTACGCTTTGGGCAGCAGACGCTACCTGCTGGACGGATTCGAACGACACTTCTGACAGGCGCTTGAGTTCATCCTGCAACGCCGTCTTGATCTGCGCGATGCGTTGTGCGGCGCTTTCTATGACGATCTGCCCTTCCTTGTCGCTGTCGGCCATGGTTCCGCGCAGGGTGGTTAGACGACCTGTCGCAAACTCGGTGGAATCGGAGAGACGGCGCGATTGCTGTTCAGTTTCCTCGCAGGCTTCCTTGATGGTCTGGATTTGGTGACGCACGAGATTATCGACAGCTGACATTCTTGCTTCGCTGCGGTCCGCGACATCGTCCATGATCTGCGATTGCATCTGCATCGCTTCGACGCCTTTGGCTGCAATCGAGGTGAAGCGCGTGGCGGTGTCGTCTAGCGACTGAAGAGCGTCGCCGCTCTGGGTTTTTAGTTGCGTGTTGGCAGTGTCGAGGTGCCTCAGAATGCCAGAAATTTGCTCGATCACTTGGCTCGATTCGCCTTGCAGCGTTTCGCGCAGATGACGAGACTGTTCTTGCAGGCTCGCGGTGCTCGACAGCACGTTGCGCATGCTTTGCTCGGCTTGCTGCGCGTGCGAGGTGAGCGATCCTGACTCGCTGGCGAAACCGGCGGCGGCGGTTTGAACGCTAGCCAAAGTTGTTTGCGCTTGCTGACTGATCGTTTCGATCTGGCGGGTCACTTGCTGGGCGCCATCGTTCAGCCTTGAGACGGTTCGTTCCGTGACGCTGGCTGTTTCGTCCTGAGCGAGCGTGAGGCGGCTTAACAAGCCGTTGAGAACGTCGCGTTGCGCGTCGAGCGCAATGGTGAGCGAACGTTGACGATCAGTGATTTGCTGCACGGTCGTGGACAGATCTTGGGTTTGTTGCGTAACGCCGTTGCCGAGGCTGCCCAGCGACATTTCCGTTGTGGCTGCTATGTCGCGCAGTTCCGCGCTTCCGGTCGAGATTCTGGAGAGAAGCGAACCGAGTTCGACGCGCGCGCGGTCGCTTTCGCCGTTCATGGTTTCCCGCAGCTGACGCGCCTGTTCCTGAAGCGCTGTGGTGACGGACAGCACGGCGCGCGCCTGCTGCTCGGCCTGTTGAGCGCTTTGCGAGAGCGTGCTGGTTTCGTTGACGAAGTTGGCGCTGACATTTTGCACGCCTATCAGCGCTTCTTGCGTTTGCTTCGACATGGTTTCGGCTTGTTTGCCGATCGCGTCCGCGCTTTCCGTCAGCTTCGCGGCTGCGCGTTCTGCGCCTGCGCCTGTTTCGTCCTGCGCCAGACACAGGCGGTTGACTAGGCCTGAGAGAACCTCGCGCTGCGATTCCAGCGTGGCTGTTAGCGTGCGCTGGCGGTCGTTGATCTGCTGCATGACGGCGGAGAGGCCTTGCGTTTCCTGCATGATGTGCTCATGCATGCCGTTGAGCGAGGTTTCCGTTGTGGCACCGAGATCGCGCATGGCGGCGCTGCCGGAGGTGAGCTTGCCGATGAGGCCGCTTAAGAGCTCGCCGGTTCGGTCGCCTTCGCTTTGCATCGATTCGCGCAGTTGTTTGGCTTGGTCCTGAAGCGCTGAGGTGACCGACATGGCGCTGCGCGCCTGTTGTTCAGCCTGTTGCGCGTGTTGGAGCAGAAGGCCTGACTGATCGGCGAAGCCGGTCGTGGCCGCGCGCACGTTTCCAAGCGCAGTCTGAGATTGATCCGAAAGCGCGCCGAGATTGCGCTCGATTTGCGAAATGGATTCGCCCAAACGCAGGATGGTGCGTTCGGCGACTTCCGAGGCCTGGCTGTGCGCCGCGCCCAAGCGGTCGAATAGGTCGACGAGCTGCGTGCGCTGGCTGGCGTTGACGGTTTCGAGCATCTTGTACTGTTCGGCGAGTTGTTCGCTGAGGACAGACAAGGACGCCGTTTGTTGCGTAACATTCGCTCCCAGAGACGTAAGAGAGGTTTCGGTCTTATTCGCAAGCGACAGAATTTCCTGTTGCGCTGAACCCAGACGCATGGTCGCGTTCTGAGTCATGTCGTTGAAGCGCGTGGTCGCCTGATCCGCGCTTTGGGTCGCGGCGGTCGTGGTTTGGGCGAGCGTATGGCTGACCGCTTCGACCTGCGCAACGGTTTCCGTTAATTGGCTTACGAGCCTTTGGTTCTGCTGCTCCATAGAGGCGCGGAGTTGGGTTGCCTGTTCGGAGAGGGCAGAGGCGGTGGCCGTCAACTGTCTTATATTCTGTTCGGTTTGGCGGCTGGTGTCGGTCAGCTTGCCTGCTTGTTCGCCGAAGGCCGTTCCGGCCTTCTGGATCATGGCCACGGAGTTTTGCGCGGCATCGGTCAGGCCGTTGCTCTGGCGCATGAAGGCGGTGTTGCATTCCTCGATACGCGCGATGGTTTGTTGCACGTTGGTGTTGGCGGTTTCGTGGGTTAGCACGAATTTTTCGTTGAGCGAGGTAAGGTTCTGCAGGGCTTTGTTGGTGACGAGGCCGATTTGCGAGGCTTGAGATTCGAGCTGGGTCGTGCCAGAGCCGATCATGCCTAGTTGCTGGGCGATAGAGCCAGTCAGGCTTTCGACCTTGCTTTGGGTTTGTCCGGCGACCTGTTCGAGGCGCATGGTTCGCGCATCAAGTTCCTGCGCGGCGGCGCGGGTTGTTTCATTGTAATGCGCGGCGACGCGGTCGAGCAGCGTGTAGGCGGAGTCGGTTCTCTGGCGCAAGGCATCGCCCAGCGTCGCGAATTGCTTTTCGGCGCGGTTCAAGTCGGCACCGAGATCGTCGGCCTGTTTCTGTAAGACGGCCCTGATCTGCGACGCTTCGTTCTGAAGCGCCGTGGTGATGAGCTGCATCTTGGATCCAGACGCTTCGGCGTCCTGAAGCAGTCTCTGCGATTGCTCGCCCACTCGCGCGGCGGCCTGTTCAAGCACTTCGACGGCTTTGCCGGCTTGTCCGTCAAGACCGGATACTTCGCTATGGAGTCGGCTGGAGATCGAGGCAAACTGATCAAGAGTTTTATGCGCGGAGGCTTCCTGTTCCGCACGGACGGCGACGAAGCGCGCGGCCAGTTGCTCGATTGAAGCCAGCGTTTCGGTTGTGATGCGCGTGAGGCCATCGCCCATGCCGCCGACCTGACCGTGGAAACTTTGGAGGCGGGAAAGCTGTTCTTGTATGCCGTCGCCGTATCGCGTGAAGGAGGAGGACCCCTTGTCCACGCTGGCATCGACCTGGCGCATGGCTTCGTTGATGGGCGGGACTGCTTCGGCTGCGAAGTTTTTGATGCGTTGTTCGGAATCCTCGATTCGTGCGGTGACTTCGCCGAGCAGCTCCATCATCTTGCCGGTCTGTTCGCGCAGGTTGTTTTCGGTGGCGCGGGCCTGTTCCTGCAACTGGAGAGCGGCTTGTTGGATTGTGGTTTCGGAGGCGCGTGCGCGGTCCGCCATATCCGCTTCCTGTTTGCCCATTGATTCGGTCGCGATACCAAGCGCGCGGACGCTGATCTGCGCGGCTTCGTTGAGGCGTCCGATAAGAAGCTCGTTGTTGTCGACGGCGGCGTGAAGATCTTTGACGAGCGTGTTGCCGACGGCTTGCGTTGCTTCGCGCGCTGACAGAAGGCGTTCGAGCACGAGTTGTAGATTTTGCATTGCGGCGCTTGCGCGATCCTGCACTTCCACACCAGTCTTGCGCGCGACATCGTGCAGCGTTTCGAACTGGCTGATCTGCGCCACGATTTCAGAGGACATGGAGCGGATTTTGGCGCTGCTTTCCTCGGACATTCCGTGCATGCGCAGCGAGCATTCGGCGTAGCGGTTCACGGTATCGTTGAGCTGGCTTACGACCTTGTCTGCGTCGCGTCGCGTTTCGTCATTGAAAGAGCTGAAGCGGGTTAGGCTTTCGCGCGTGCGCATGCCAAGCGAGGAGATGGACTCTTCCCATGCATCAGCGAACACTTCCGTGGTTTCGCCGATACGTTGCGCCATCGCTTCGAGGTCCATCCGGCGCTGCTTGAGGCCGCCGTCGATGTTCGCGACGCGGCTGGCAAAGTTGTCGAGAAAACCTTGCAGGTTGTTGACTTGTTGCGAGAGCTTTTCGCTGAGATTGTTAGCTTGTTCGCGGGCTAGTTGTTCGCTGGCATACAGGCGGTCGGCTACGCCGCGAATGACGGATTCGGCCTCGCTGACGCGCGAGGGCAGGGTATTGCTGAATTCGTCGAGCGCGCGCGTTTGGGTGTCCAAAGCTCCGGCGAGACGTTCGGCTTCGGAGCGCGCTCCGCCGGCGCGTTCGAGGAAGCGAGCGACGCTGAGGTCAATTTTGCTTGAGGCGACGCCGAGGGTTTCGGCTGCGTTTTCCGCAGCGGCGAGCAACGTGGATTCCTGCGCATGGGCCGTGTCGGAGAGTTTTTTACTGTCGCGCATGGCTCGATCAAGGGATTCTTCGACGCGGCTGCCGTTCTGATTCACTTCGTCTAGCAAGTCTGCCAATTTTTCATGCACATGGTCGGTTTGACGCGACAGCGAGGAGCCGCTTTGCGCGATGCGGTCGTCCAACACGCGCAACATGGTGAACTTATCGTCCATCATGGTTTCGATCTGTTGCATGCTTTGGCGAATCACGTCCTGAATTTCTCCGACTTGTTTAGCGCAGGATTGCTCGAAATGCGCGATTTCGTCGCGGTTCTGGCGCAGGCGCTCCAGCAAGCCCGTTAAATCGCCCATGCGGGTGGATTGCGCACTTTTGAGAAGATCAATTTGTTCTCGGATCGAGTGGTTGAACCTCCTGATGCGCGTTTCAGCGGCTCCCGATTCGCCCGTGATCATGGCAAGCTGGCGGCGCAGAGGTTCGGCGATAAATTGAATGTCGGTGGCGCGTTGCAGATAAGCTGTGACCATCCAGATCAAGGCCACTGGAGACGCTATGGCAGATATGCCGATGGCCCAATCCGCGAGAGGCAGTCCGCCGAAACTGTGCGTGGGGCCAGAGCGCGCGACGATCGTTAGCACTGCGACGATCCAGCCAATAGACGCCAGAAGACCAATCCAGAATGGCACAGCGCCAGGTTTGACGATTTTGCGTTGAGCAATCGGGGGCGTTTGAGCGCGTGGCGCGGCCTGTTGCGTCTGATTAGGCTGTTGTGGATTGGCGCTGGGCTTGTTGCTTGTGGGCGCCAACACAGCAGACCTTTGGATAGGCGCTTGCTGGGGGGCAGGGGGGGGGGCGGAGGCAGGGGGTGGGGGAGTTGCAGCCATGGGTGTCTCGAAGGAATCCTTGCCTGAGGATTAGAAAAAACCGCCGCAACGTATGGAACGGCGCGGTGAACGGTTTTGCCTACTCGCCTCTCGTTTCGGGAGGCGATGGGGGAACTCTAGCAGCACCCGATGCAAAAATGGAAGCGGGATTGAAGCGTAAAAAAGTTTTTTTCCACAGAGGGATTCCGGAGCAACAGAATTGTCGCTATCAGCAAGTTTCTTCGCCACTGCCAGCGAGGGCAGCGCGGCGTTTTCGCTCACGCAGAAAACGCCACAGCTTCACAACTAGGTTGGCTTTTGATTAGTAACGATACCGTTCCGGCTTAAAGGGGCCTTCCGCCGAAATTCCTATATACTCCGCTTGTTTATCCGATAGCTTGGTCAATGTCACTCCGAGCTTGGCGAGGTGCAGTCTTGCCACTTTCTCGTCGAGCGCCTTAGGCAGAATGTAGACTTTCTTCTCGTATTTCTTTGGGTTTTGCCACAGCTCGATTTGGGCCAGCGTCTGGTTGCAGAAGGATGCGCTCATGACGAAGCTGGGGTGGCCCATCGCGCAGCCAAGATTGACCAGACGTCCTTTGGCCAGCACGATCAAGCGCTTGCCGTCGGGGAAGACGACTTCATCGACCTGCGGCTTGACCTCTTCCCATTTGTAATTACGCAAGCTGTCGATCTGGATTTCCGAATCGAAGTGCCCGATGTTGCAGACGATGGCGCGGTCTTTCATTTGCCGCATGTGGTCGAGCGTGACGACATCGACGTTTCCGGTCGCAGTGACGAAGATATCGCCTTGCGAAGCGGCTTGTTCCATGGTGACGACCTGATAGCCTTCCATGGCGGCTTGCAGGGCGTTGATTGGGTCGATTTCCGTGACCATGACGCGCGCGCCCGCGTTGCGCAGCGAAGCGGCGGAGCCTTTGCCGACATCGCCATAGCCGCAGACGACGGCGACTTTGCCTGCCATCATCACGTCCGTGCCACGGCGGATACCGTCCACGAGGCTTTCGCGGCAGCCATAGAGGTTGTCAAACTTTGATTTCGTTACGCTGTCGTTGACATTGAAGGCGGGGATTTTGAGCGTGCCTTTTTCCATCATCTCATAGAGGCGATGTACGCCAGTGGTCGTTTCTTCCGAAACGCCGCGCACGTCTTTCAGAAGATCGGGGTATTTTTCGTGCATGCGTTGCGTCAGGTCGCCGCCGTCGTCGAGCAGCATGTTGGGGCGCCAACCGCCGGGACCTTCAATGGTGCGTTCGACGCACTCCCAGTATTCGTCTTCGTTCATGCCTTTCCAAGCAAAGACAGGGATTCCTTTTGCCGCGATGGCTGCGGCGGCGTGATCCTGCGTCGAGAAAATATTGCAAGAAGACCAGCGGACTGTTGCGCCAAGATGCACAAGCGTTTCGATCAGGACTGCAGTCTGGATCGTCATATGCAGGCAACCTGCGATGCGCGCGCCTGCCAGAGGTTTTGCGTTGCCGTATTCTTCTCGGATGGCCATCAAGCCCGGCATTTCGGTTTCGGCGATGGCGAGTTCCTTGCGGCCCCAATCGGCCAAAGTAATGTCACGGACTTTATGATCGGCTGCGTTTGGCATGATTTCCTCGGAAGGGGCGCGGAATATGAAGACAAGGTTTGGATAAAAAGCATATTTTTTTTAAGATAGCCAGCCCATTATGATTGATTGGCTCACTTTTCATGACGTGGCGTTGGCATGCCCTGACTCGCGTCAGGCGCGGCTAACGCAATTTTCAGGATAATTTTGTCAAGCGCGAAGACAATATTATTCCTGATAGCGTCGCTGCCTTGTGCGATCATACCGGATTGCCTCTTGCTTGCATGCGGTTGGTCATGGTTACTTCATCCGGGTTTTCAGGGGTGTTCGATCCGTTTGGGTTCTGGTCTTCGCTGATGCCATCCTGCGCCGCGACTGATTCCACTGCGCCTATTACTTCTTCTACGAAAGGGCTTGTTATGACGACTGTCACTTCAACCAAAACAATGACGCTGACCGACGACGCGACGGGCAAGAGCTGGAAGCTGCCGGTGCTGTCCGGTTCAACTGGGCCGGATGTCATTGATATTCGCAAACTTTATGGCGAAACGGGGATGTTCACGTTCGATCCTGGCTTCACTTCCACGGGGGCATGCGAGTCGAAGATTACGTTTATCGACGGTGACAAGGGGACGTTGCTACATCGCGGCTATCCTATCGCGGAGCTGGCAGAGAAGAGCGACTATTTGGAGGTCGCCTATCTCCTTATCTATGGCGAGTTGCCGAATGCGCAGCAGAAAGAGGCGTGGACGGGTTCAATCATGCGCCACACGATGGTTAACGAGCAGCTTATCAGATTCTATGACGGATTTCGGCGCGACGCGCATCCGATGGCGGTGATGTGCGGCGTGGTGGGGGCATTGTCGGGATTCTATCACGATTCGATCGACATCAACGATGCGCGGCAGCGCGAGATCGCTTCGCATCGCCTTATCTCTAAAATGCCGACTCTTGCGGCGATGGCGTTTAAATATGCGGCGGGGCAACCTTTTGTGTATCCGCAAAACGGCCTGTCTTATGCGGGGAATTTCCTTAATATGACGTTCGCAGTGCCGGCGGAGCCCTATAAGGTCAATCCGGTGCTGGCGCGCGCGATGGACAAGATATTTATCCTGCACGCCGATCATGAACAAAACGCTTCGACCTCCACGGTGCGGCTTGCGAGTTCTTCGGGCGCGAATCCGTTCGCTTGCATCGCGGCGGGCATCGCTTCTTTATGGGGGCCTGCGCATGGCGGCGCGAACGAAGCGGTCTTGAAGATGTTGGAGCAGATCGGAAGCAAGGACAAGATACCGGAGATCATTCGACGTTCGAAGGACAAGAACGATAATTTCCGTTTGATGGGGTTTGGGCATCGCGTGTATAAAAATTACGACCCGCGCGCGAAAGTCATGCGTGAGACGTGCCATGAGGTGTTGGGCGAGCTTGGGATCAAGAACGATCCGTTGCTGGACGCCGCGATCGAGCTTGAGCGCGTCGCGCTGCAGGACGATTACTTCGTGCAAAAGAAACTTTATCCCAACGTCGATTTCTATTCCGGCATCATCCTGCGCGCGATGGGTTTTCCGACCAGCATGTTCACTGTGCTGTTCGCCTTGGCCCGCACGGCGGGGTGGGTCGCGCACTGGCTGGAGCAGCTTGGCGAGCCGGATTCCAAGATTGGCCGCCCGCGCCAGCTTTATACCGGACCCGTGACGCGCAGCTTCGTTCCGATGGAGCGGAGGGGGTAGAGGCAGTTGCTTACTACCCCACTTTCGTTCGCACCAGCGTGCCGTAGCCTTCGTGGGTGAGCATTTCGGCCAGCAGGGCGTAGGGGGCGAAGCCGTCGATGATGGCGACGCCGCCGACGCCTTGCTTGACGACGTTCACGGCGCTTTCAACTTTGGGTATCATGCCGCCGGTGATGGTTTTGTCGGCCATGAGCTGCGCGGCCATGTCGGGATCGAGGACGGGGATGCGTTCGCGGTTTTTGTCGAGCACTCCTGCGACGTTTGTGACCATGATGAGGCGTTTGGCTTTGAGCGCGATCGCGACGGCCATCGCGTAGTCGTCTCCGTTGACGTTGAAGACTGTTCGTCCGTCGGGGCCGATGCCGACCGAGTGCAGAACGACGATACGGCCTTTGTCGATGTGGCGCTGGAGGATTTTGCTTTGGACGTTTGAGGGCTTGCCGATGCGGTTGGTTTTTCCCTTGTCGGCTTCGTCGGCGGGCGTAACCTGCAGAAACATTTTAGCGATGCGCGAAGCTGGCACGACTGTCTGGGGCTTGCACCCGGCTTTGATCAGCGCGGCGGAGACGGCGAGATTCACTTCGCACATCGTTTTATGCACGATTTTCATGGCTTGTGGCGTGGTGACGCGTCGCCCGTCCGGTCCTTTGGAGGTTTCGACGTTCTTCGCGCGCAGCGCGTCGTCGATTTGTGGTCCGCCGCCATGCACGAGGACTACCCGTACGCCGTTCGCTCGCAGGAAGCAAATCTGTTTGGCGATTTTGGTCAGGAAGTTTCCATCCTCCGCGATGGAGTTTCCGCCGATCTTGATCACGACGGCGCGGTTCCTGTAGGCTTCCAATTCGTCCATGATTTCCGTGACGAGCTTGATGGTCGTATCGTAGGACATGTTAGGTCCAGCCTTTCCAGATAGGCGCGTTTCCGCGTTTGCTGCATGCTTTATGCTGAAGCGTTTATAGCAGATTTTTAGGCCCGCACAAAAAATATGAAAAATCCCCTAAATACCTGTTGACGCAACAATCCCATTTATGA